>JBDGPV010000062.1:0-14591 GCA_042219485.1 Haloferacaceae archaeon | reverse complement strand
CGATGATGCTCTCGCTGGTCGGCCGGACGGCCAGTCGCTCGTCCAGCTCCTCGTACCCGCCCTGCGTGACCCACGCCACCTCGGGGTCGAACCCCTCGACGATGTCCTTCTCGCGTTCGAGGTACGACTCCGGGATGAACATCGGGAAGTAGACGTTCTGCACCCCGGTCGACTTGAACATCGGGTCGAGGTGGCCCTGGAGGCGCTCCCAGAGGGCGTACCCGCGGGGCCGGGTGATGATGAACCCGCTCATCCCCTCCGGCGCGTAACTCGCCAGCCCCGCCTTCCGGACGACCTCCGCGTACCACTCGCCCGTGCTGTGTTCCTTCGACTCGGTGATCCCGAGTTCCTGCTCGTCGCCCATGGCTCGCACCTGTGGCGGAGCGGGCAATAAAACGTGCGGGACCCGGTTTCGCCCGCCCGTCGTCGGCCCCCGCGCTCCCCCCGCCCCGCTCCCCGTCGTCCCCCTGCGGCCCCCGTTCCCGGTCGTGGCCCGCGGCCGGGGCGCTACGGCCCCGTGACCGAGAAGGGGCTCTCCCCCTCCCGCCACGACCAGCCGGGCATCCGGGTCTGGAACCCGGCCGCCAGCGCGGCGTCGAGGTCGTCGGCGCCCGCCACCCCCGCGGAGTGGGTCCGCACGTCGGCGATGTGGAACGTGGCCTGCGCGAGCAGCGAGAGCGGCCGCCCGCCCGCGATGGTGCCGGCGAGCTCCCGGCCGAGCACCTCGTCGACCACGAACCCCGGGTAGTCCGCCTCCACGTCGAGGTCGCGCAGGAGGCCGACGTAGCCGGCGACGTTGACCGCCCGCTCCCCGTCGGCGAAGACCGCGTCGACCTCCGCGCGGTAGGCGGCCCGATCGATCGCGTCCACCTCTACCCCGAACAGGTCGCCGAGGTGGTCGCGGGTGTCGTTGATCAGCGGGACGACCGTCGACGCCCGGTCGCGCACCCAGTCCCGTTCGTCCGCGACCGTCGCGTGCGTGAGTCGCATACCCCCGGGTCGCGCCCCGGCGGTTTCGTCCTTGCGAAGCGCCGCGCCCCCGGCGCCGACCGGGGCGCCGACGACAGCGTCGGCGCCGGACGGGGACGGCCCCGCGCCGGCGGCGGACGTGACCCCGGGGGCGCGCGCCGGCGGCACGACCGCGGCGGGCGGGAGGCTTTCGAGGCGGTCTCGGTAGTACTCGCAGGCTCACCCGAACACGACCGCTTCGGGTTTGCGAAGGCTTTTGTACGCACGACCGCACGGACGGGACAAGCGGGTTCTCGCTGCCTTTCCCGCACTCCGAGCACTCCGCACACGACGCCATCCGTATG
Organism: Haloferacaceae archaeon; assembly: GCA_042219485.1. Classification (GTDB taxonomy): domain Archaea; phylum Halobacteriota; class Halobacteria; order Halobacteriales; family Haloferacaceae; genus CAZMLQ01. The sequence continues at coordinate 13,278 of JBDGPV010000062.1, read as the reverse complement.
CGCTCTCGACGCCCGACCGGCCGCGACGCCCGTTCCCCGGGAGGGGCGGCGCTCGCGCGTCGGCCACGGTCGGCAGCGGTTCCCGGCACGGACCTCCCGCACTCATGAGTTCAGTCGAGAAACAGCTCGAATCGCTGCAAGCAGAGATCGAAGAGGAACTCCCCCCCGACATCTCCGTCTCGGACCTCAAGTACGAGGGCCCGGAACTGGTGGTCTACACGCGCGACGCCAAGGAGTTCGCCCGCGACGGCGACCTGATCCGGCGGCTCGCCTCGAAGCTCCGCAAGCGCATCACCATCCGCCCCGCCCCCGAGGTGCTCTCGGCGCCCGCCGAGGCCCGCGAGGACATCCTGGAGGTCGTCCCGGAGGACGCCGGCATCACCGACCTCGACTTCCACGCCGACACGGGCGAGGTGATCATCGAGGCCGAGAAGCCCGGGATGGTGATCGGCCGCCACGGCTCGACGCTGCGCGAGATCACCCGGGAGGTCGGCTGGACGCCCGAGGTGGTGCGCACCCCGCCCATCGAGTCCGCGACCGTCTCGAACGTCCGGAACTTCCTCAAACACGAGCGCGAGGAGCGCCGGGACATCCTCGAACGGATCGGGCGCCAGATCCACCGCGAGGAGATGGCCGACGAGCAGTGGGTCCGCATCACGACGCTTGGCTGCTGCCGGGAGGTCGGGCGCGCGGCCTTCGTCCTCTCGACCGCCGAGACCCGCGTCCTGATCGACTGCGGCGACAAGCCCGGCGCCCCCGACGAGGTGCCATACCTCCAGGTCCCCGAGGCGCTGGGTGCCGGCGCGACCAACCTCGACGCGGTCGTGCTCACCCACGCCCACCTCGACCACTCGGCGCTCATCCCGCTCCTGTTCAAGTACGGCTACGACGGGCCGGTATACTGCACCGAGCCCACCCGCGACCTGATGGGCCTGCTGACCCTGGACTACCTCGACGTGGCCTCGAAGGAGGGTCGGGCCCCGCCATACGAGTCCGAGATGGTCCGCGAGGTCATCAAGCACACCATCCCGCTGGAGTACGGCGACGTCACCGACATCGCGCCCGACGTGAAGCTGACCCTCCACAACGCCGGCCACATCCTCGGCTCGGCGGTCACGCACTTCCACATCGGCGACGGCCTCTACAACGTCTGTTTCTCCGGCGACATCCACTACGAGGACACCCGGCTGTTCAACGGCGCCGTCAACGACTTCCCGCGCGTGGAGACGCTCGTGCTCGAATCCACCTACGGCGGCCGGAACGACTACCAGACCGACCAGGAGGACTCCGAGCGCAAGCTCAAGCGGGTGATCCGCGAGACCCACGACGACGGCGGGAAGGTGCTCATCCCCGCGTTCGCGGTGGGGCGCTCGCAGGAACTCATGCTCGTCCTGGAGCAGGCGATGCGGGCGGGGGAGATCCCCTCGATGCCCGTCCACCTCGACGGGATGATCTGGGAGGCGACGGCCATCCACACCACCTACCCGGAGTACCTGCGCGACGACCTCCGGGACCGCATCTTCCACGAGGACGAGAACCCGTTCCTCGCCGAGGAGTTCAACCACATCGACGGCGGCGAGGAGGAGCGCCGGGAGGTCGCCGACGGGGGGCCCGCCATCGTCCTCACGACCTCGGGGATGATCACCGGCGGCCCGATCATGTCCTGGCTCCGCCACCTCGGTTCGGACCCCGACTCGACGCTCACCTTCGTCGGCTACCAGGCAGAGGGCACCCTCGGCCGGCGCATCCAGAACGGCTGGGACGAGATCCCCATGGACGACCGCGGGCGCGGCGAGGTCGGGCGTTCCTCGACGCTCACGCTGAACATGGGGGTCGAGACCGTCGACGGCTTCTCGGGCCACGCCGACCGCCAGGGCCTGGAGAACTTCGTGAAGACGATGAACCCCCGCCCGGAGAAGGTGCTCTGTGTCCACGGCGACGAGCGGTCCGTGCAGGACCTCTCCTCGGCGCTGTACCACGACTACAACATGCGGACGTTCGCGCCGAAGAACCTGGAGACGTTCCGGTTCAAGTGATGCCGGCGGGGCGGCCCGTCCGCCGACGCTCCCCGGCCGTTCAGATCACGTGGCCCGGGCTCGAGTCGTAGTCCGGCGAGGTGTGGGTCGGGATCCACCCGATGGAGTCCGGGAGTTCGTCGTCGTCGCCCTCCGAGACCTTCTTGCCGAAGACCCGCAGCGCGACCCGGAAGTTTCGGTTGGCCTTCTCCGAGATGCGGGCGTCGAAGATCCAGTCCATCATCTCCTCGGCGGCCTCCCGGTCCGTCAGCGAGGCCGCGAGGGTTCCGTCCTCGGTCTCCTCGGCGAGGATGACGCAGTGCCGGAGGAGCTTCTCGTGGCGGCGGACCCGGGTGCCGGCCAGCCGGTCGTCGAACTCGAACAGCAGCTCCGCGTCGGCCTCGGCGATGTCGTCGCTCTCCTCGATGTGCGCGCGGAGGGCCTCGAGCTTCTCCTCCGGGCCGGGTTGCTCGTCGGGTGCCATTAGCTCGGTCTGGGGCGCCTGCGGGAATAAAGGGCCCGGTCGTCGCGCCGCGCGGCCCGCCCTCCCGTCCCCGCGGTCCGGTCACTCGACGACGTCGGCGGGGTCCGTCGCGGTCCCCTCCACCTCGTCGATCCCGACGCGGTCACAGAGGTCGTACAGCGGACACGCCTCGGGCCCGTCGAGGCACGCCGGCGTGCGCGCCGAGCAGTACTCCCGGCCGAACTGGATCATCGCCGTGTGGCCGAAGCCGCACTTCTCGGCCGGCACGTCCGCCTCGAGGCGTTCGCGCACCGCCTCGTGGTCGGCGTCGGGCGGCGCCAGCCCCATCCGGCGGGCGATGCGGTGGACGTGCGTGTCGACGGGGAAGACCCCCGGCCGACCGCCGGCGAACAGCAGGACGCAGTCGGCGGTCTTGGGCCCGACGCCGTGGAAGTCGAGCAGCGCCTCCCGAACCTCCTCCGGGTCGCCCTCGGCCACGACCCCGTCGAACGCCGCGGCGCCGCCGTACTCCTCGCACACCCGCTCGGCGGCCGAGAGGATGACCTCGGACTTCTGGTTGTACAGCCCCGCGGAGGCGATGGTCTCCGCGAGGTCGTCCTGCGGGACCTCCGCGAGCGTCGCCGCGAGGTCGTCGCCGTCCCCGTACCGATCCATCAGCGCGTCGAACGCCGGCTGGGAGGCCTTGTCGCTGGTGTTCTGGCTCAGGATCGTCCGGACGAGACACTCGAAGGCGTCGCGACCGCCGTAGGCCTTCCGCCAGTACTGGTCCCCGAGCGCGTCGACGACGGCCTCGGCGCGGGTGTCGGCGTCGTCCGCGTCGAACGACGCCGCCCTGCCGCCCCCGGCCGCGCCGCCGCTGATGTTCCGCGACGGTTCCTCGGCCATGTGCCCGGTCGGGCCGCGGGGGGCAAAAGCCGCTCGGGTCCCCCGGCGTCACCCGACCGCGAGCGTCGCCGTCAGGTCGGCGCCGTCCGCGAGCGCCGCCACGAACTCCCGGTCGAGGTCGGCCGCGGCGGCGTCGGCGCCGACCGCGACCGTCCGGTCGTCCACGTACCCGCTGGTCCGCACGACCGCGCTCCGCGCGCTCCCGAACGTCAGCGCCGGGTCCCCCCGGGCGCGGACCGTCTCCCGGCGGCCGTCCGCGACCAGCCGCACCTCGATCCGCGTGTCGGCGTCCCGGCACGCGGCGACGAACCGGTCGTCGAAGTCGGCGGGCGCCCGGTCGGCCGCAACCCCCACGATGCAGTCGCCGGCCGGGGTGAGCCAGTCGTCGGTGGTCACCTCCAGCGTGCTCCCGTGGGTCGCGCGCACGTTCCCGTGGCCCCGGGCCTCGATCAGTTCCTCCACGGTCGATCCCTCCGGCGGGGGGTCCCGCGGTTCACGGCCCTCCTCCCGCCGGCCGGGGGCTTGAGTGCATCGCCTCGCGGCCCGGCGGCGGGCGCGGCGGGTCCCGCGTCCCACGGCCCGTGTGAACGAGAACCAGGGAAAGCGCGCCCCTCAGCCGCCAGAACCACCGAAGCGTTTATGCGTCGGCCGGCTGTACGAGCGGTCACCAGAACGCCTCCGGCGTTCCGGCGGCATCGCACGCAGAATGATCGGGAACTCTTGTCCACGGTCGGACGCACCCCCGCGAGCCGCCGGTCCGGCCGGAGCGCTGGTATCGAGGAGTCAACCATGGTAACGAAACAGGAAGTAGTAGAGAAATACGACGTGGAGCCGCTCGACGAGTCGAACAACGTCGAGCTCGACGAGGAGAAGCTCGAGAACGGATCGAAGGGTCAGCTGATCAAGGTCGCCGGACAGCTCCGGGACCGGCGCAACGAACTGAACCAGATGGCCTCCGAGCGCGCGTCCAAGCGCGACGACCTCAACGCCAAGACCCGCGAGAAGGTCGACGAGGCCCAGAAACACCGCGAGAAGCGCGACGAGCTCAACGAGAAGGTCCAGGAGCACAAGGAGAAGCGCAACGAGCTCAACGCGAAGGCCAACGAGCTGTTCGACAAGGTCGAGGAGATGAAGGCCGACCTCGAACTCGACGAGGGCAAGGAGGTCGAGGAGCTCGAGGAGGAGATCGAGGAGCTCGAGTTCCGCCAGCAGACCGAGGTGCTGAGCGCCGAGGACGAGCGCGAGCTCATCGAGAAGATCGAGACCAAGCGGGAGAAGCTCCAGGAGCGCAAGGAGAAGCTCGACGAGGCCAGCGACCTCGAGGAACTCATCGAGGAGGCCGAGGAGGTGCGATCGGAGGCCTCCAAGCACCACCAGGAGGTCACCACCCTGGCCGACGAGGCCCAGGAGCACCACAACGAGATGATCGAGGCCTACCGCGAGGCCGACGACATCCGCGACGAGGCCGACGAGATGCACGAGAAGTTCGTCGAGGCCCAGGAGGCCGCCGACCGCCACCACGAGGACTTCGTGCGCGTCCAGAAGCGCCTGCGCGAACTCGACAAGCAGGAAGAGGAGGAGGAGAAAGGCGAGCGCGAGGCCGAGCGCGAGAAGGCCAAGGAGGAGGCCGAGGAGATCTACCAGCAGTTCAAGGAGGGCGAGACGCTGGACACCGAGGACCTGATGAAACTCCAGAAGGCCGGCCTGCTGTAGGCGCCGTCCCGGCCGCTTTTCCCCCGCCGTCCCGAACCGCGCCCGCATGAGCGACACGAGCGACGACGGCGCGAGCGACGGCGGCGACGCGCCCGACGGACCGCCAGCGGACGGGCCGGCCGCGGCGTCGGCGCCCGGCTGGCGGGCGACGGTCGGCCGGCCGCTGATCGCGGTCGGCGGAACGCTGCTTGCGGCGGCGCTGGGCTGGCTGCTGTTCTACGAACTGCCGGGCACCCTCGCCGACCTGGCTGGCGTCGTGCTCGCGGTCGCGGCCGCGCTGGGCGGCCTGCGCGCCGCCGGCCGCGCCGCCGACGCCGCGTTCCCCGACTACAACGTCGCGAGGGTGGCCGTCGAGGGACCGATCACGCGCGACGGCGGCGGGCCGGGGCCGCTGCCGCGCGGCACCGACGCGACCCGCGCCGACGCGGTCGTCGAGCGGATCGAGGCCGCCGACGAGGACGACGCGGTCGACGCCCTGCTGCTGAAACTGAACACGCCCGGCGGCGAGGTCGTCCCAAGCGACGACATCCGGCGGGCGGTCGCGGAGTTCGACGGCCCGACGGTCGCGTACGCGACCGACGTCTGCGCGAGCGGCGGCTACTGGATCGCCAGCGGCTGTGACGAACTGTGGGCGCGGGACGCGTCGCTGGTCGGGAGCATCGGCGTGATCGGGTCCCGGCCCAACGCCGCCGACCTCGCGGATCGGATCGGCGTCTCCTACGAGCGGTACGCGGCGGGCGAGTACAAGGACGCCGGCAACCCGCTGAAGGAGCCGACCGAGGCCGACCGCGAGTACCTCCAGGGGCTGATCGACGGGTTCTACGCCGACTTCGTCGAGCGGGTGGCCGAGGGGCGGGGGATGGACCCCGAGGCGGTCCGGGAGACGGAGGCGCGGCTCTACCTTGGCCGCGAGGCGGCCGAGATCGGCCTGGTCGACGCCCTCGGCGCCCGACCGGCCGTCGAGGAGCGCCTCGAGGACCTGCTCGGCGTCGCGGTCCACGTCGCCGAGTTCGACCCCGAGCGCGGGCTCGCCGACCGGCTCCGGGGCGGCGCCGCGCGGGCCGCATACGCCCTGGGGGCCGGCGCCGCGAGCGCGGTCGCCCCGTCGGGGGAGGGGACCCAAGAGGGGTTCGACCTCCGGCTCTAGGGCTCCCGACCGCGAGCGTTTTGCCCCCCGGGCCCGTGGGTCCCGGCGTGACGACGCTCGTCCTCTGCCTGGACCGCGCCGGCGACGTCCCCCGGAAGGCGGGGGTCGAGCCGCCGGTGACGGGCTGGGAGGCGGTCCGGTCGCTGGTGACCGAGGTCGGCCTGACCGACCCCGAGGACGCCATCGTCAACTGCCTGCTGCAGACCCTGCGGGTCGCGAGCGCCCGCCGCGACGGCGGCGAGACCGTCGTCGTCGCGGTGCTGTCCGGCGCCGGCGACTCGATGGTCGGGGCCGATCGGTCGGTGGCCGCGCAGCTCGACGACCTGGTGGCGGCCCACGACCCCGACTCGGCGGTCGTCGTCCTCGACAGCGCGACCGACGAGCGGCTCGTGCCGGTCGTCGAGAGCCGGCTCCCCGTCGACGCGGTCGACCGCGTGGTCGTCCGGCAGGCCAGGGACATCGAATCGACCTACTACCTGCTCAAGCAGTTCCTCGCCGACGAGGAACTCCGCTCGACGGTGCTGGTCCCGCTCGGCGTCGGCCTCCTGCTTTTCCCCGTGCTCCTGTTGCGCTTCTCGCCGGGCGTGGCCGCGGCCGGCATCGCGTCGCTCATGGGCGCCGCGCTCCTCTACAAGGGGCTGGCGGTCGACGACCGCCTCGCGGACGCGGCCGACCTGGCCCGGACCGCGCTCTACTCCGGCCAGGTGTCGGTGGTCACCTACGTCGTGGCCGGCGGCCTCGCGCTGGTCGGGACCTCCGTCGGCGTCCTCGCCGCCTCCGGCATCGCCGCCGCCGAGCCCCCCCTCGTGCCGGCGGTGCAGTTCCTCTACAGCAGCGTCCCCTGGCTGGCGCTGGCCGCCCTGACGGCGAGCGCCGGGCGCCTGCTGGACGAACTCATCGGCGAGTCGGGCGTCCCGACGCCGTACCTCAACCTGCCGTTCGGCGTCGTCGCCCTCGGCCTCGTCGTCCGCGGGTTCGCCGGCTACTTCCTCGAACGGGAGGGCGTGCTCGACCACCTCGCGGTCGCCGGCGTGACGGTCCTCCCCGTCCACCGGCTCGCGGCGTTCGTCGTCGCCGGCATCGTCGTCAGCGCGGTCGGGGTCCGGTTCTCGACCGCCGTCAGCGACGAACGGCTGGAGGAGGCCGTCGAGTAGGCGCCGGCTCCGGGGTCGCCCCGCTCGTCGACCGCTCCGCTCGCCTGTCGCCGCATCGCCTGCCGCTCCGCTCGCCTGTCGCCGCATCGCCTGTCGTCGGGTCGCCGACCGCTCCGTCACCCGCCCGTCCGCGCCCTGTGCTCGCCGTGCTTGACGCCGAGGGCCACGCAGACGGCGCCGTAGCCGAGCACGGAGGGGGCGACCATCATCAGCACCGTCCGGGTCCCCATCACCCCGGCACCCAGGAGACCGCCGACGGCGATGACAACCAGTCCGAGGAACAGCGCGACCGTCCGCCCGAGGGTGAACTCCATGTGCACGCCAGGACGCCCGGGCGGTAAGCCCTTACGCGTGCTCCCGCCGGCCGTCCGCCCGGCCCCGGGTTCGGGCCGTCCGCCCGCGGCCTACTCGGCCCGTTCGCCGGCTCAGCCGTTCCAGGGCGCCCAGTCGGGGTCAACGCGGCGGTCCCGCCGCCCGATCGCGTCGATCCGCTCGCGGTCCTCGGCATCGAGGTCGAGACCGAGCGACCGCCAGTTGTCGCGGACGTGGTCCGCGCCGGTCGCCTTCGGGATGGCCGCGAGCCCCCGACCGCGCAGCCACGCGAGGCTGACCTGCGCCTCGCTGACGCCGTGCTTCTCCGCCACCGCGCCGAGTTCGGGGACGTCGAACACCCCGCCGCGCGCGAGCGGCGAGTAGGCGACGACCTCGATCCCGCGGTCGCGGCAGTGCGCGACCAGGTCGCGCTGGGGGAGCAGCGGGTGGACCTCGATCTGGTTTGCGAAGATCGGGGCGTCGGTGGCCTCGATCGCCCGGTCGACTTGGCGGGGCTCGAAGTTGCTGATCCCGATCCGGTCGATCAGCCCCCGGTCGCGGAGTTCCGCGAACGCCGGCAGCGTCTCGGCCGGGTCGTAGGTCCGGCAGGGCCAGTGGACGTACAGCAGGTCGACGCGATCGACCCCGAGGCGGTCGAGGCTCGCCTCGGTCGATTCGATCACGCCCTCGCGGTCGAGGCGGTCGATCCACACCTTGGTGGCGAGGAAGACCTCGTCGCGGTCGACGTCGGCGCGCGCGAGCCCCGCGCCGACCTCGGCCTCGTTCCCGTAGACCTGTGCGGTGTCGACGTGCCTGTACCCCGACTCCAGGGCCGTCGCGACCGCGTTCGCGCACGCCTCCGGGTCGGTGTTCTCCCACGTCCCGAGCCCCAGAAGCGGCATCCCGTCCGCCGTCGGTCCCCCGTCGGGGGTCGGTCGATCGTCCGTCATCGCCCGGCGTCGGGGGCCGCCCGGGAAGTGCGTTGCGGGTCGGGGTCGGCGCGGACGGAAGCCGCGGACTATTATACGCGGGCCCGATTGCTACGGGATATGAGCGACACGTTCGACGCGGTCATCGCCGGCGCCGGCCCCGCGGGGGCCCAGTGCGCCCGCGACCTCGCCGCCAGGGGGTACGAGGTGCTCGTCCTCGAAACCGAACCCGAGGCCGAGTTCCCCCGCGAGAGCAACAAGTCCACCGGAGGCACGTTCCCCTCGATGCTCGCCTCCTTCGGCATCCCGGACGACGTCGTGATGCATTTCACCGACGAGATCGTCATCGAGTCGCCGAACGAGCACTTCGTGCAGGAGCAGGCGGGCGCGGTGCTCGAGTTCGCGGATTTCAAGCGGTTCCTCGTCGCGGACGGCCGGGAGCGCGGGGCGACCTACCGGTTCGACGCCCGGGTCTCGAAGCCGGTGATGGACGGCGACGAGGTGGTCGGCGTCCGGTACGGCGGCGGGCGGGAGGCGTACGGCGACGTGATCATCGACGCGACCGGCCCGGCCGCGCCGCTCGCGCGGGCCCTCGGGGTGAGCGACCTCGACCGCGAGCACCAGGCCATCGGCATCGAGTACGAGTTCGAGGGCGTCGAACTGGACCACCCGGACTACGCGGACCTGTCCGACGCGATGATGCTCCGCCTGGACCACGAGTACGCCCCGGGCGGGTACTCGTGGATCTTCCACACCGGCGCGGACACGGCGAAGGTCGGCATCTGTTACATCCAGAACGAGAGCTACCGGCGCTACGCGGACGCGGACCGCACCGTGGACGGCTACCTGGACCACTGGCTCGGGACCGACCCCCGATTCGCGGACGCCGAGCGCATCGCGGGCAAGCAGCACCGCGGCTCCGCCCACATCCAGCCCCCCGGCGACCTGAGTACCGACAACTTCATCGCGATCGGCGACACGGTACCGACGATCGACCCCCTCTGGGGCGAGGGCATCCACACCGGGATGCGGTCGGGCCGCGCCGCCGCCGTCGCCGTCGACCACTGTCTCACGCCCGACGACCCCGACACCTCCGCCGAGAACATCGCCGTGTACGACGACCTCTGGCACCGCGACGTCGCGCCGCGCGCGGAGGCCCGGCTCCTGATGACCGAACTCCTCTATTTCGCCCCCAACGAGCGGTACGATCGGCTCCTGGCCGACCTCAACCGCCTCGACGAGGGGACCCTGGCGCGGGCCAACCGGGGCGACAGGCGCGCGCTCCTGAAACTGCTCCACCTCGACGACCTCCCGATGCTCGCGTCGTTCGCCCGCCAGCGCCTCGGGGGCTGACGGGGACCCCTCCCCGCCGCCGGCCTCCACCCGCCTCGCTTCGTCCCCGGTTGTCCCGTTTCCCTTCACCCCCTTCCGTCCCGATCCGTCCCGCGTTGCCCGGACGCCCGGCGGCGATGGATTAATAATGCGGTGTGCTAACGTTCAACGGGGAAAACGGTATGTCGGGACTCACGGCGGAGAACACGAACGCGCTCGCCCACCGGATCGCGGGGGACACGCTGGTCTACGAGTGTCCGAACTGCGAGTACGGCGAGGTGCCCGTGGCGGCGCTCATCGAGGACGACGACGCCCGCTGTCTCGACTGCGGGACGCGGTACGTGATCCGGGTCGAGGAGGCGTGACCGGACGCGTCGTCCCGGGCGGTCCCGCGGGGACGGGGCGTCGGCAGCCGTCGCGGCAGCGGTAGCGACGGCAGCGGTCAGTAGAACTCGCGGACGAGGTCCGTCGCGCCCTCCGGGGCGCCGTCGGGGAGGTCGCTCATGTCCGCGTCCAGGCCGTGGAGGTCGCCGTACGAGAGCGCCTCCTCGTTGCGGTAGAGGACGCCCTGGTACTCCTGTTCGGCGTCGAGGATCAGGTCCTTGGCCGCGTCGCGGTCGCCCGCGTCGTGGTCGGTCTCGGCCACGTCCACCAGCGAATCCCGGAAGTAGTCGTACGTGTCCACGTCGTTGAACGTCACGCAGGGCGAGAAGACGTTGACGAAGCCGAAGCCGTCGTGCTCGATGGCCGCCTCGACGATCTCGGCGTGGCGCGCGGCGTCCGAGGCGAACGACTGGGCGATGAAGGTGCCCCCCGAGGCGAGCGCGATGGCCAGCGGGTTGACCGGCGGCTGTTTGGTCCCCTCGGGGGTCGTCGAGGTCTCGAAGTCCTCGCGGCTCGTCGGCGATGCCTGGCCCTTCGTCAGCCCGTAGATGCGGTTGTCCATCACGACGTAGGTCAGGTCGACGTTCCGCCGGACGGCGTGAACGAAGTGCCCCACCCCGATGGAGTAGCCGTCGCCGTCCCCGCCCGCGACCATCACCTCCAGGTCGGGGTTGGCGAGTTTCACCCCCGTCCCCACCGGCAGGGCGCGGCCGTGGACGCCGTGGAGCGCGTAGCTGTGCATGTACGTCCCGATCTTGCCCGAACAGCCGATCCCGGCGACGACGAACGTCTCGTCGGGCGATCTGCCCGCGTTCGCGAGCGCCTTCATCATCCCGTTCATGGTGCCGAAGTCGCCGCAGCCGGGACACCACGTCGGCTGTTCGTCGGACTTGAAGTCGGTGAACCTGACCTCCGAGCTCATGGGTTCGCCTCCGTGGGCGCCGCCGGTTCGTCGAGTTCGGCGGCGACCTCCGCGGCGAGTTCGTCCGCCTTGAACCGGACGCCGTCGTACTTGGTGATCCGCTCGACGCGGGCCAGCGCGTCCCGTTCGACGAGGTCGGCGAACTGTCCGCGCGCGTTGCACTCGACGACGATCACCCGGTCGGCCGCCGCCACGGCCTCCGACAGGTCCGGCCGGGGGAAGACGTAGGGGACCGAGAGGAACCGCACGTCGACCCCCCGGTCGTCGAGGAACTCCATCGCCTCCACCATCGCCCCCTCGTTCGACCCCCACGAGATCACGAGCGTCCCGGCGTCGGGGTCGCCGAACTCCCGGCAGTCGAACGACTCGCGTTCCCGGGCCGTCTCGACCTTGCGCGACCGCTTGTCGACCTGTTCGACCCGGACCTCGGGGTCCTCGGTCCGGCGGCCGAGTTCGTCGTGCTCCAGGCCCGTCGTCATGTGCGCGCCGCCGGCCGTGCCGGGGAACGCACGGGGGCTGATCCCGTCGTCGGTGACCGCGTGGGGGCGGAACTGCCCCTTCTCGTTTTGCCACCGGTCGACGTCGTCCCCGCCGACGACGTTGCCCCGCTCGATCTCGACGGCGTCCATGTCGAACTCGTCGGGCGGGAACGTCCGCTCGGTGACCGCGAGCGAGAGGTCGGCGGCCAGGTAGACGGGCACCTGGTACTTCTCGGCGAGGTTGAACGCCTCGACGGTCCGGTGGAAACACTCCGCGACGGTCGTCGGCGCGACCACGAACCGCGGGACCTCCCCGTGGCCGCCGTACAGCATCGCGTCGAGATCGCCCTGCTCCTGTTTCGTCGGCATCCCCGTCGAGGGGCCCGACCGCATCACGTTACAGATGACCAGCGGCGTCTCCGTGGTCGCGACGAGCCCGAACGTCTCGGTCATCAGGTCGATCCCCGGACCGGAGGTGGCCGTCATGGCGCGGGCACCGGCGCGGGCGGCCCCCAGCGCCAGGTTGATCGCCGAGAGCTCGTCCTCGGCCTGGACCACGTGGCCGCCCCACCGCTCGATGCGCCCCGTGAGGTACTCCATCACGTCCGTGGCCGGCGTGATGGGGTAGCCGGCGTAGAACCGACAGCCGGCCGCCAGCGCCCCCATGCCGATGGCCTCGTCGCCGTTCAGCAGGACGTAGTCCGCGTCCGTACACTCCAGGTCGTAGTCCGCCTCGACGTCGGCCTCGCGCTCGACGTACTCCTTGCCCTTCCGGGCGGCGGTCTCGTTGTTCTCGACGATGCTCGACCCCTTGTCGCCGAACCGCTTTTCCAGCGCCGAGTCGAGGTTCTCGATGGGGAACCCGGTCACCGCGCAGGCCGCGCCCAGCGCGACGACGTTGCGCATGATGGCGCCGCCGGCCTCCTCGGCGAGGCGCTTGAGCGGCACGGACAGGCCGGTCGCGTCCCCGGGGATCTCCACGTCCTGCATCGAGGTGCGCTCGCCGTCGTAGATGACGACGCTGCCGGCGTGCAGGCGGTCGCGGTTCTCCTCGACCGTCCGCTGGGTGAGCGCGATGAGGACGTCGAGCCGATCGACCACGCTCCGCACCGGATCGACCGCCGTGCGGATCCGGTAGGCGGTGTACCCGCCACGGATCCGGGAGGCGAAGTCCTTCGAGGTGAACACGTGCCGTCCGGCACGGGAGAGCGCCTGGGCGAAGATCTTCCCCGTGGAGTCGATGCCGTCGCCGGCCTCGCCCCCGATCGCCCAGTTGAAGTCGGCGGGCATACGGCGCACCCTTACCGGGTGGCCGATCAAAAGCCTTCTGACCCGCTCACCCGCCCGAGCGGCCGCCGCCGGCCGGGCGCGCCGCCCCGGCGACCGACGCCCGACGCCGGCGCCCGCCGACCCCGACCGGTCGCTTCCCCCGTCCGCCCCCCGCCGGCGCCCCGGCCGCGGTGTCGTCCCCTCCCGCGCGTCGGCGGCAGGGTCACCCCCTCCCGCGCGTCGGCGGCAGGGT
>JBDGPV010000014.1:0-15043 GCA_042219485.1 Haloferacaceae archaeon | reverse complement strand
CGACGCCTACGGGGTCGAGCCGGGGGGCTGTCTGGGGGAGACGCCGCGGACGGGGGGACCGGACAGGCGGCGGACCGGAGGGGCGGAGACGGGGCGGACGGCGGCGCCGGGGCCGTCGAACCGGGGGCGACCGGCACGCCCGACGCGCCCGACGCGCCCGCCCCCGACCGTCCGGCGCCGGACGGCGACGGATCGACGGCGGGCGGGGCCGCGGTCGGCACCCGCGAACGGACCCGCGAGCGCCTCGTCGCGGACCTGACCGAGCGCATCGAGGCCCTCGACCCGGTGAGCCTGGGGATGCTCCGGCACTACCGCGCGGACGGGCCGTCCGAACCGGTCACGGCCCACCTGTCCGGCGGGGGCGACGCCGACCGCGAGGTGGCCTACGCCCGCAACCGGCGGCTGCGGCGGGCGGGGCTCGTGCGCCACGCGGGCCGCGGGACCTACGAGTACGCCCTGTCCGACCTCGTGCGCGAGGAAGGGGGAGGCCGACTGCGCGATCCCGACCTCGACGCGGCCGTGCGGGCCATCGAGGAGGCGGCCGTCCTCCCGGCGGACGAGCGCGGATCGGACGGGGAGCCGTCGGACGGGAGCGACGCGGGCGGCGGGGCGACCGCGTCGGAGGACGCCGAGTTCGTCGAGACCGCCGAGGGCGACGGCGGCGCGGCGTTCCGCGAGGACGACGCCGAGTTCGTCGAGGAGGGGCCGTCGCCGCCGGCGCGCGAGCGCGGGGACGGGGGGACGGACGCGGGCGACGACGGCGACGACGGCGACGAGGCGGTCGTCCTCCGGGAGACCGGGCCGGCGTCGGACGGCCTGGTCGATCGGAGCGAGGACCCGCGGGACGCCGAGTTCGTGGAGTAGCCGCCGGCCCCGGTCGGGGACGCGCCGGCGTCGATCCGCCCGGAAGGGCAACGCCTTTCGTGGTGTGGACGGCCTGCTGGCGCCCGGAAGGGCAACGCCTTTCGTGGTGTGGACGGCCCGTTCGGATATGCGTCGCGTCAGGTTCAGGGACGAGGCCGGGACGAACCGCGTCGGCGAGTGGACGGGCGGGGAGATACGGGCCGCCGGTCGGACCTACGACCCGGGATCGGTCACGGTCCTTCCCCCGGTCGAGCCGACGAAGATCGTCTGTGTGGGGTGGAACTACCACGATCACATCGAGGAGAAGGGCGCGGAGATCCCGGACCGGCCGGAACTGTTCCTGAAGCCGCCGAACGCGGTGAGCAGCCACCGATCGACGCTCGCCCTGCCGCCGGACAGGACCGTCGAGTACGAGGCGGAGTTCGGCGTCGTGATCGGGGAGCAGTGCCGGAACGTCGACGCCGAGGACGCGGCCCGCGTCGTGGACGGCTACACCTGCGTGAACGACCTCTCGAACCGGGACGACCAGTGGGACGAGCGGAACTGGGTGCGTGGCAAGGCGTTCGACAACGCCGCACCGATCGGGCCGGTCGTCGCCGACCCGGCGGACGTGCCCGACGACGCCGCGGTCCGGTCCCGGCTGAACGGCGAGACCCGCCAGGACTCCTCGATCGACCAGTTCATCTGGTCGGTCGGCGAGCTTATCGAGGAGATCACGGCGCTGGTCACGCTCGAACCCGGCGACGTGATCGCCACCGGGACCCCCTACGGCGTCGGCGAACTCTCGGACGGGGACCACGTCGAGATCGAGATCGAGGGGATCGGGACCCTGGAGAACGCCGTCCGGGCGGAGTGAGGCGTCCGGGCGCCGGGCCGGGCGAACGAAACGGGGCCCGCCGGATCGGGGCCCGCCGTCCCGCAGCCCTGCGGTCCCGCGGCCACGCGGGGGCCTCAGGCGCCGGACACGAGGTCGTCGATGACCGCCCGCGGGTTGCCCGCCTTGGCCACGGCGCTCGCGAGCAGGACGCCGTCGGCCCCGAGGTCGGCGGCGGCGGCCACGTCCTCGCCGGTCGAGACGCCGGCGCCGCAGTAGACGTCGACCTCGGGGGCGACGGCGGCGGCCGCGGCGACGGCGTCCTCGACGACCGCGGGGTCCGCGGTGGCGACGGAGACGTCGCCGCCGATCAGTTCCGGGGGCTCGACCGCGACGGCGTCGGGGCCGAGCGCGGCGGCCGCCCGGACCTGTCGGGGATCGTTCGCGCAGACGACCGTCGACAGGTCGGCGCGTTCGGCGGCCCGGAGCGCCGCGTCGATGTCGGCCAGCCGGAGGCGGCGCTCGGAGTGGTTGAGGAGCGTGCCGGTCGCGCCCGCGTCGGCGACCGCCTCCGCGAGGACGTGCCCGGTGTGGCTGCCCGTCCCGACGGGGTCGACGTGCTGGGCCCACGTCTCGACGCCCGTGGCGGCGACCCGCGGGAGGTGGGCGGGCTGGGGGGCGACGGCGACGCGAGCGCCGTGGTCGGTCGCCGCCCCGGCGGCCGCCGTCGCCACGGCCTCGGGGTCGCAGTCGTACGCCTTCAGGTTGACGAGGACGAACATGGCGGCCGGACGCGACGGGGTCGAAAGAAGCTGACGGTCGTCAGTCCTTGCGCTTGACCACGTCCCCGAGCGTGGTCGTCGTCGCCGAGTCGGCGGACCACTCCTCCTCGTCGGCGTCGACGCCCTCCAGCAGCGAGACCTCGAGCCGGCGTTCGAGCTTCCCCCGGACGTCGTCGGAGGGGAGCATCTGGCCGCGTTCGAGCTTGCGGATCAGGCTGACCTTCTCGTTGAGCGCGTCGGCCAGGTCCTCCTGGCTCAGCCCCTCGGCCTCGCGGGCCTCGCGGATGCGCTCGTCGTAGTCGGCGGCCACCTCGTCCATGTCGTCGAACATGTCCCGCCGGCTCCGCGAC
Source organism: Haloferacaceae archaeon (assembly GCA_042219485.1). Lineage (GTDB taxonomy): Archaea > Halobacteriota > Halobacteria > Halobacteriales > Haloferacaceae > CAZMLQ01. The sequence continues at coordinate 12,233 of JBDGPV010000014.1, read as the reverse complement.
CCGTCCGAGGACGACGAGGACGAGGAGGTCGAGGCGGACGACGAGGACGACGAGGACGTGGAGTACTTCGTCGAGGCCGAGCCGTCGTCCTCGGTACGGACCTCGGTGCCGAACTCGGTGCAGTCGTCACAGAGGTCGAGCTCGGCGCCCTCGACCTTGGTGGTGGTGAGCGACGGCCGCTCGGCGCCGCACATCTCACACTGGGGCATGGGGCGGAGTAGCGTTCCGCGCCGCATAAAACCCGCGCCCCTCAGCCGACGTCCCGCCAGGCGCCGGCGAACCGCTGGATCGCGGTGGCGTGGCCGACGACCGCGAGCAGGACGAGCAGCCACCCGACCGGCGCGAGGCCGGCGACCGGCGGCGCGCCGAGGCCGGTCAGGGCGGCCGCGACGCCGGTCAGCGCCAGGCGGTCGGCACGGCCGAGCAGCCCGCCGTACTCCCGGCCGAGGCCGATCGCCTGGATCTGCGTCCCGAGGTAGGAGGTCATCAGGACGCCGGTGACCGCCGCCAGCCCGAGGGCGTACCGGCCGGTCCCCGCGGCGATCCCGACGACCATCGCGATGTCGGCGTACCGGTCGAGGACGTGATCGAGCAGGTCGCCGCCGCTGTCGGCGACGCCGCGCCGCCGGGCCAGCGCGCCGTCCACCAGGTCGAGCCAGCCGTTGACGAACACGAAGAGGCCGCCGGCCAGGAACCACGCCGGGCGGCCCAGGGCGAAGGCCCCGCCGGCAGCCAGGGCGAAGGCGAACGCGACGGCCGAGACGCCGTCGGGTCCCAGGCCGATCCGGTCGGCGGCGGTCACGAACGGCCCGAGCGCCCGGTCGGCGACGGGCCGGAACCTGTCGAGAGTCACAGGTAGTCGGTGAAATCGACCGCGCCGGCGCTCGGGTCCCGGTCGCCCGCGAGGACGGCACGCACCTCGCCCGCGACGGCGCCCGGGTCGCGGTCGGTCGTGTCTATCTCGTAGACCGCGTCGCGGCCGTGGCGCTCGACCGCCTCGGTCAGCACGACGTCGAGCGCCTCGCTCTCGGCGTTCTCCGCGACGGTCGCCCCGTCCTCGCCGCGGGCGCGCAACCGCCCGGCCAGGTCCTCCGGGTGACACCGGAGGACGACGACCCGGTCGACCGGGAGGAGGTGCGCGAGGTGGGACTCGACGAGGTCGGCCTCGCGGTCCGCGAGCCACGCCTCGACGGCGTCGAGGTCGGCCACCAGCGATCCCCGCTCGTCGTCGCGCCCCGTCCAGAGCCCCTCGGCCTCGATGACCTCGTTCAGGTGGACGACCGCGACGCCGTCCAGGCGCCGGGCGACGGTCGTCTTGCCCGTGCCGGGCGTGCCCGTCAGCGCGACGGTCACGCCTCGACCTCCCGGAGGACGGCGTTCAGCGTCCCGACGGCCTCGCGGGTCTCCTCGCGGGTGCCACACGACACCCGGATGCAGGCCGGCAGGCCGAAGCTCGTACAGTCCCGGACGAGGACCCCGCGGCGCCCGGCGGCCTCCGCGACCGCGGCGGCGTCCCCGACGTCCGCGAGCACGAAGTTACCCCCGCTCTCCCAGGTCCGGGCGTCCAGGTCCGCGCGCAGGCGCTCGCGCGCCCGACGGGCGCTCTCGATCGAGCGCTCGAGGTGGTCGTCGGCCTCGAGGGCGGCCATCGCCGCCCGACAGGCGAGTTCGTTCACCGCGAACGGCGTGTTCACCCGGGCGTAGGCGTCGGCCCACGCGGCGGGCACCAGCGCGTAGCCGACCCGCAGTCCCGCGAGGCCGTAGGCCTTCGAGAACGTCCGGGTCACCGCGACGTTCCCGTGGTCGTCGAGCAGGCCGGCGGCGCTCGGCCGGTCGGAGAACTCGCCGTAGGCCTCGTCGACGACGACCAGCGTCTCCGGGGCCACCCGCTCGGCGACCTCCGCGACCGCGGCCCGACGGAACTCCGAGCCCGTCGGGTTGTGCGGCGTCGTCAGGTAGACCACCCGGTGGTCGTCGTACGCCGACAGCACCGTCTCCGGGGTCTGGGCGAAGCCGTCGGCCCGGGAGAGGCCGTACGTGTCGACGACGCCGTGGTGGTATCGGGCGCTCATCCGGTAGTAGGCGAAGCCGGGATCGGGCGCGAGCACCCGGTCGCCCGGGTCGATGGTCGCGCGGGCGAGGTAGTCGAGGGCGCCGTCCGCGCCGGCCGCGAGCCAGACCCGCTCGGCGGGGACGCCCCACTCGTCGGCCACCGCCTCCGCGAGGTCGGCGTGGGCGGCCTTTGGGTAGCCGCTCACCGACGGCGCGGCCTCGCGGACGGCCTCGACGGCGGCCGGCGCGGGCCCGTGCGGGTTCTCGTTCGAGGAGAGTTCGATCAGGTCCCCGGGATCGACCCCGAGCTCCCGCGCGGCCTCCTCGGCCCCCCGCCCGGGAACGTACGGGTCGTGGGCGGAGAGGTCGCGTGGCTCCATGGGCGGACGTGTGGGCGGCGGTTCTTAAGCGTCCCTACCCGCGGCGGGGCGGTCCGGCCCGCGACCCCGCGGCCCGCGTCGTAACGCCGCGATCCCCGGCGGCGCGGGCCGGACGCGGTCGACGCGACGATTAAAGTGCGCGACGCGAGTAGGGTCGGCCGCACCATGGAACTCACCTGGCACGGCCACTCCTGCTGGTCGGTGACCGTCGGGGCGACCGACCTCCTGATCGACCCGTTCTTCGACAACCCCCACACCTCGCTGTCGCCGTCGGACCTCGACGCGCCGGACTACGTCCTGCTCACCCACGGGCACGCCGACCACATCGGCCACGCGGGCGAGTTCGCCGGCGCGACCGTCGTCGGCACCCCCGAGGTCGTCGGGTACGTCGAGGACCGGATGGGCGTCGCCGAGACCATCGGCATGAACCTCGGCGGGACCGTCGAGTGCGGCGACGCGTTCGTGACGATGCACCGCGCCGACCACACGAACGGGCTCAACACCGGCTACGAGCACGACGCCGGGATGCCGGCTGGCTACGTGATCGGCGACTCGGCGCCGACCCAGGAATCCGATCCCGAGGCGACGACGTTCTATCACGCGGGCGATACGGCGCTGATGACCGAGATGCGCGACGTGATCGGCTCGTTCCTCGAACCCGACGCGGCCGCGGTCCCCTGTGGCGACCACTTCACCATGGGACCCGTCCAGGCCGCCGTCGCCGTGGACTGGCTGGGGGTCGATCACGCGTTCCCGATGCACTACGACACCTTCCCGCCGATCGAGATCGACGTCGGCCGGTTCGAGCGGGAGGTCGCGGCCGCCGGAGCCGGCGCCGAGGTGCACGTCCTCGACGGCGACGAGACGGTGACGCTGTCGGGCGGCGACCCCGCGGTCGTCGAGTAGCGCGGCGGGGAGCGCGGCCCGCCGGGGCGGTGTGCGGGCCCGGCGGCGGCCGGGGGACACCCTTTTCGTCCCCGCGGACCCACGCCGGGACGCATGGCAGACATCGAGACGGCCACCGTCAGCGAGGAAGGGTTCGCGAGCACCAGCCAGGTCGGCGAGTTCGAGCTGACTATCGACGCGACCGACGAGACGGGCCCCAACCCCAACGCGGTGCTCGTCGCCGACTACGCCGCCTGCTTCCTGCCGGCGGTCCGCGTCGGCGCCGAGCGGGCGGGTCACGACGACCTCGGCAGGGTCCAGATCGACGCGGACGCCGACCTCGACGACGGCGACGACCTCGAACGGATCGCGTTCACCGTCCACGTCGAGGCCGACATCGACGACGGGGACCTCGACGAGGTCGTCGAGCGGGCGGAGGGGATCTGTCACGTCCACTCGGCGCTGCGGGAGGAGCTCCACGCCGAAATCGAGGCCCACGGCGACGCCTTCTGACCGCGGGGCCGTCGCGGACCGGCGGCGGAGGCGGGGCCGGTCGGCGGGCCGCGCGCGGGACGCGGGACGGGCGAAAGCGGCCCGTCAGCGGCGGTACCGGCGGTAGCTCATCGCCCGGCCGTCGACGATGACGACCCCGGCGTCGGCGGTACCGTCGGCGTCCGCGGCGGCGGTGTCGCCCCCGCCCTCGACGGCGGTCGCGGCCTCGGCGGTCGGGTCCACGGGGTCGCCCCGGAAGACGTAGGGGCTGCTCGGATCGCCCATGTCCGTCGGAACGCGTCCGTCCGGCTTAAGCCTTTGTCAGACGCTACCACGGTGCACGCAGCGTCAGCACGCGGCCAGCACCTCGTCGACGTCCGCGAGCGAGTCGAGGACGTAATCGGGGGTGACGTCGGCGGCCGCGACGTCGGCGGCGTCGGTGACGCCGGTGAGGACGAGCGCGGTCGTCATGCCCGCCCGCTCGCCGAGGGCGACGTCGGTGTCCAGGCGGTCGCCGACGGCCAGGCACGCCTCGGGCGGGTGGTCGAGCCGGTCCCGGACGATCCGACGCGCGGTCGGCGAGGGCTTCCCGAGGACGGCGTCGGGGTCGCGCCCGGCGACGCCGGCGACGGCGTTGATCACGGCCCCGGAGCCCGGAACCGGGCGGTCGCCGGCGGGGATGACCATGTCGGGGTCGGTGCCCACCAGCGCGACGTCCCGGTCCGAGAGCGCCCAGAGCGCCTCCCGGAGCCGGTCGTAGTCGAACTCCCGGTCGATGGAGGCGACGACGACCCCGGCGGCGTCGGGGTCCTCGACGATCGCCAGCCCCGCGTCGGCCAGTTGCGCCCGGAGGCCGGCCTCGCCGACGACGAACAGCGCGTCGTCGGCGTGGTGCTCCCGGAGGTAGGCGACGGTGGTCGTCCCCGCGGTGACCACCTCGTCGCCGGCCACGTCGAAGCCGGCGGCCCGGAGGCGGTCGCGGTAGGCCGGCGGCGCCGCAGTCGGGTTGTTCGAGAAGAGGAGCCGGGCGACCCCGGCGTCGGCGAGGGCGGCGAACCCCTCTCGGGCTCCGGGGATCGGTTCGTCGCCGGTGACGAGCGTGCCGTCGACGTCCACGACGGCCCCGCGGATGGTCATGCGCGGGGTAGGCGCGCGGGGGAGTTCAACCCCTCGGACGGGGGACGGACGGGGGACGGACGGGGACCGGATCGGGACCGGGCCGGGCGGCGGCCGCGTCGGGGCCGCGGGCGCCCGGGGTCAGGACGGCGTCGGGGTCGCCTCGGGGCGGAACCCCTCCGCGCGGAGCGCGTCCTCGAGCGCGGAGAGGAGGTACGCGACGTTCTTCCGGGTCGCCGAGTGGCCCATGCAGCCGATCCGCCAGATCTCGCCGTCGAGCGCCCCCAGCCCCGAGGCGATCTCGATGTCGTACTCGTCGCGCAGCCGGTCGATGACCGCCGCGTCGTCGACGCCGTCGGGCACCCGGACCGCGTTGAGCGACGGGAGCCAGTAGTCGTCGGGCGCGTTCATCTCCAGCCCCATATCGACGAGGCCGTCGCGGAGCTCGCCGGCCACCTCGCGGTGGCGGGCCCACCGCTCCTCGATGCCCTCCTCCGCGACGATGCGCAGCGCCTCGCGCAGCGCGTAGACGTTCGAGACCGGGGCGGTGTGGTGATACGAGCGGTCCTCGCCCCAGTAGCCGTCGAGCAGGCCGAGGTCGAGATACCACGACCGCGCGGGCTCGTCCCTGTCTGTCACCTTCTCGATCGCCCGCTCGCTGAGGGTGAGCGGGCTGGCGCCCGGCGGGGCCGAGAGGCACTTCTGGGCGGCCGAGTAGGCGGCGTCGATCCCCCAGTCGTCGACCCGGAGTTCGACGCCGCCGAGCGACGTGACGCAGTCGACGATCGTGTAGGCGCCGTGGTCGCGCGCGATCGACGTGAGCTCCGCCACGTCGGGCTGGAGCACGCCCGTGCTCGTCTCGGCCTGCACGAAGCCGACGACCTCCGGGCGGTGCTCGGCGACGGCCCGCTCCACGTCGGCGGGGTCGAGCGGCTCGCCCCACGGGGCATCGACGGTGACGACCGAGCCGCCGGCCCGGCGGGCCATCGCAGCCATCCGGTCGCCGAAGTAGCCGTTGGTGGGCACGAGCATCGTATCCCCCGGCTCGACGAGGTTGCCGATCGCCGCCTCCATGGCGGCGGATCCCGTCCCGCTGACCGGGATCGTCCAGCGGTTGTCCGTTCGGAAGACGTACCGAAGGAGTTCCTGGACCTCGTCCATCACCTCGACGAACGCGGGGTCGAGGTGGCCGACGAGCGGGGTGTCCATCGCTCGCAACACGCGCGGGTGAACGTCGCTCGGGCCCGGGCCCATCAGCGTCCGGTCCGGTGGTAACAGCTCTTCGACCTCTGGGGCGTCGGCCATCGTGTCCCCACAAAGAGGGCTGACCGATAAAAAGCTGTATTTCCGTCGCCGGCGGCCGGGCCCCGGCCGGCGTCGCGGCCAAACCACTTTCCCCCCGGCCCCGCAACCGCAGGCCGTGCTGGACGAGGGCGGCCCCTTCGAGCCCGAAGAGCCGGACCCCGAGTCGCAGTGGGGGGACCCGGAGGCGGACCTCGTCGACGTCCCGTCGGCGCCCGACCCCGGGACCGCCGAGGCAGACGTGGATCCCGAACTCCTCGGGCTCTGGTGGCGGAGCGTCGCGCTCGCGAACGTGGCGCTCGGGGGGGTGGCGGTCGGCCTGATGGTCATCGGGTTCCGGGGGATGTGGGTGCCGGGCCTCGCGGCCGTCGCGCTCGGCCTCCTGTCCGCCGGGCGGCTCTACCAGCAGTACCGGGCGTTCCGGGAGCGGGAGGACGGGGCCGGAACGGACGCCGACGCGGCCGAGGACCCGGACGGCGACCGGCGGGCGGCCGGCGCGGGCGCCCCGGACGGCGCGGGCGCGGATGCCCCGGAGGACCGGGAGGACGGCGCGCGGGCGCGGCCGACCGGGGCGGACGAGCACGGAGAACGGACGGGAGGAGGCGGGGCGGACCGACGGAACGCCTAACCCCCCGGGACGCCTCGGGTCGGGTATGCGAACGGTGCGGGACGCGTCCGGCGACCGGTACCTCCTCGTCGAGGAGTCGGCCGGATCGGGCCTCGTCTACGACCCCGAGACCGGCGAGGAGCGACGCGTCGACGCCGACGAACTCGAACCCGTCGGGGACGCGTCGCCGCTCGGGACCGCGTCCGCGGCCGTCCCGGAGCCGACCCGGCGGCTGGTCCTCGCAGCCCGCGACGAACGGGCGCTCGGCCTGCTGGTCGAACTCGGCTCCCGGGGCCCGCTCGCGGTGGTCGACATGCTCGACGCCTACGACCTCTGCGAGAGCGACCTCCACGGCCTGCTCGCCGAGTTCCGCGCGGCCGGGCTCGTCGCCGAGCGGGAGGTGGCGGGCCGGCGGGGCTACGCCCTGACCGACGAGGCGCGGGCGGCGCTCGACGGGCTCCTCGGCTAGTTCGCGCCCGCGCCGGGACCGGCGGCCGCGGGTCCGGGGCGCTCCTCGCGGGCGGCGGTCGACCGGTTGGTCGTCGGGTCCTTCTCGACGGTCACCAGGTCGTCGGCCGCGGCGACGAGTTCCTCGTCGTGGCTCACGATGACCGTCTGGGCGACCCCGAGGCGCCGCATCTCCTCGACCAGGTCGACCAACCGGGTGACGTGCCCGGCGTCGAGGAAGACCGTCGGCTCGTCGAGGATGAGCGGCGGCATCGGGGCCGTCCCCTCGATGCCCTCGGCCAGCAGGCGATAGACGGCACACCGGAGCGAGAGGTTGAACAGCGCCCGTTCGCCGCCCGAGAGCTGGTCGGGCGCGAGCGTCTGCCCGTCCTTCTGGAGCACGCTCACCCCGTAGTCGTCGTCCAGCCGGAGCCGGGCGTAGGCGTCGTTCGCGTACACCAGATCGAACGTCTCGTTGAGCAGCCGCTCCAGGGTCTCGACGTTCCGCCGGCGGAGGTCCGCCCGCAGGTCGCCGTAGGTCGCCTCCAGCCGCTCGACCTCCTCGTGGAGCGACTCCAGGGCCTCGACCCGCTCTTCCAGGCGGTCCCGCTCCGCGCGCAGGCGGTCGAGTTCGTCCAGGCGCTCCTCGACCGCGCCGATCCGCGCCCGGAGGTCGCCCCGGCGCTCGTCGAGGTCGTCGAGCTTCCCCGCCACCCGGTCGAGGTACTCCTCCGCCCGCTGCTTGTCCGCCCGGGCCTCCTCGATCCGGTCCTCGTCGACGGCCGCCCGGAGGTCGTCGCGCTGCTCGCGCAGGCGCTCCAGACGCTCGCGGCGCTCGTCGTTGCGCTCGGCCAGGTCCGATCGGCGCTCGCGCAGGCGCTCGGCCTCGGATTCGGCCTCGCGGCGCTCGTCGAGCGCCGCGGCCAGGTCGTCGAGACGGTCGACGGCGTCGTCGATCTCCCCCTTCCGCTCGTTCAGGTCCCCGAGTTCGGACCGCTTTTCGGCCGCCTCCTCCCGGACGCCGGCCGCGCGCTCGGCGGCGGCCTCCGCCTCCGCCGCCAGGTCGTCCGCCTCCTCGCGCGCCTCGGCGGCCCGCTCCCGGGTCGTCTCGACCGTCTCGCGCCGCGCCGCCAGGGTGTCGATCAGTCCCTCGGCCGCGACCAGCGCCTCGGCGGTCGCCAGGCGCTCCTCGTGGCGCTCGACCGCCGCCTCCGCCGCCGCCAGGTCCGCCTCCAGGTCGGCGACCTCGGCGCGGTACTCGTCCAGCGACTCGACGTGGGGCGACCCGTCCACGGGCTGGCCACACTCCGGGCACTTGCCCTCGTCCAGGAGCGCCTCGGCCTCCGCGACGCGGTCGCGCGCCGACCGCAGGTTCTCGCTGACCTCGTTGCGCTCCGCCCGCGCGGCCTCCAGGTCGTCCGCGACCGCGTCCCGGTGGGACGCCGCCTCGCCGGGGTCGACCGGCGCGCCGTCGAACCGCCCCCGGACCGCCGCCAGCGCGGCCTCGATGGCGCCGTCGTCCGCGTCCGGGTCGATGTCGGCGCCGACCCCGTCGGCGGCCTCCAGGTCGGCGATCGCCTCCCGCGCGGCGTCCGCGGCCCGTTCCTCGAACTCCGCGGCCCGCTCCCGCTTCTCCGCGGCCCGCTCGCGGAGGTCCGCCGCCTCGGCCTCCAGGTCGTCGGCCTCCGATTCGAGCCGGCCGACCTCCTCGCCGAGCGCGCCGATCCGCTCGCCGACCTCCCGGCGCTCGGCGTCGATGTCCTCGCGCCGGTCCGCGACGGCCGCCGGGTCGGGGTCGACGTCGGCCGCCGCCGCGAGCGTCTCGATCCGCTCCGTCAGGTCCTCGATCCGCTCCTCGTGCTCCCGGACGCGCTCGCGGAGCGACTCGCGCTCGTCCTCGTCGTCCCTGATCGCGGCCTCGAGCTCGTCGATCTCGGACTCCACCTCCGCCAGGTCGTCGCGGCGCTCCTCGTGCTCGTCGAGGACCGCCTCGGCCTCGGCCAGCGTCTCCTCGGCCGCCGCGCGGTTGTCCTCGAACCGCTCGATCTCGGACTCCACCTCGGCCAGCTCCGAGCGCAGCGCGTTCAGCGTCTCGTGGGGGTCCTCCTCCTCGATGGCCGCGATCCGGTCCGCCTTGTCCTCGAGCAGTTCCCGCTTCCCCGCGAGCACGTCACCGACGCCGAGCCGCGCCGCGCCGGCGCGCTCCCGGTACTCCTCCAGCGTCCCGAGCTGGAGCAGTTCGTCGATCATGTCCTGGCGCTCGGCCGGCGTGGCGTTTATGAGCTTGTTCACCTCGCCCTGCCTGACGTACGCGCAGTTGACGAACGCCTCGGCGTCCATCCGCAGGAGGTCGCCGACGAACGCCTCGACGTCGGTCGCGCCCTCGACGGTCGTCTCGGGGGTCTCCAGCACGCAGTCGTGGCCGATCCGGTCGTCGTACCGCGTCAGGTTCCGCTCGACGCGGTAGGCGTCGCCGCCGTGGGTGAACCACAGCGTCACCTCGGTCTCGTCCTCGCCCTTGGTGAGGACCTCCTCCAGCGTGACGCCCGTTCGGAGCGCCGAGGAGCCGTACAGCGCGAAGAAGGCGGCCTCCAGCAGCGAGGACTTGCCGCTCCCGTTGACCCCGTGGACGACCGTCACGCCGTCGGACAGTTCGAGGTCGACCTCGGCGTACGGCCTGAAGTTCCGCAGGCGGACGCGGTCGAACCTCACAGGTAGTCCTCCATCGAGACCTGCCCCTCGCCGGCCGCCGCGTCCGACCCGTCCCCGTCGCCGCCGGCCGGCGACGCGTCGGCCGCCTGCCGGTCGCCGTCCGGGCCGTCGGCGGCCGTGTCGTCGGGCGCGTCGGCGTCGGCGGCAGTCGCGTCGGCGGCGCCAGTATCGGCCGTGTCGTCGGGCCCGCCGTCCGTGTCGGTCGCGTCAGCACCGGCGGCGAGCCGGAACGCCTCGATCCCCTCGTCCAGCCGCTCCTCGACGCGACGCTTGACCCGCTCCCGGACCCGGGAGTCCGCGACCGACTCCGACCGGACCGTCTCGTCGATGTCGCGCGCGGCCGTCGAGAGGCCGAGGTCCTCGATCCGCTCCCGGACCGCCTCGTCGGGATCCGCGAAGCTGACCTCGGGCGCCTCGGGCCCGTCCTCGACGTCGCGGCGGTCGGTCACCCGGGCGACGAGCGCGCCGTCCTCCAGCGCGGCCTCCTCGATCCGCGCGGGCGGGACGGGGTCGCCCTCGCCCTCGATCGTGACGACGACGACGGCGTCGGTCAGGTCGTGCTGGCGGACCCGCTCGCGGACCCGCTCGATCCCCTCCCCGGGGGCGAGGTCGACGTCGACGTAGACGAACGGGCGCGTCTCCAGGGTCCGCCGGCGGATATCGACGCCGTCGTCGAACGTCACCAGGTTGTACCCCCGGGGCTCGCGCTCGCTCGCGCTCGCGCGCTCCGTCGATCCCGGGTAGGTGACCCAGGTGCCGTCCACCCGCTCGGTGCCGGGCTCGTGGTTGTCCCCGAGCAGGAGCGCGTCGAACGCGACCGGCGACGCGTCGAGCACCGCCTCCGTCTCCCAGTCGGCGTGCGCGAACGGCGTGAACAGGCCGTGGGCGACCAGCGCGGCGTGGTCGGCGTCCGACGGCTCGAACCCGTAGTCGAGGTCGTCCCGCCGGGAGGGGGGCACGTGGTCCAGGCCGTAGAGGGCGACGTCGCCGAGGACGTGGGGCGTCTCGTCCAGCCGCGTGGCGAGGTCCAGCCGCTCGAACAGGTCCAGCCACTGCTCGCGGCGCGTGGACTCGTGGTTGCCGACCACGGCGAGGAAGGGGATGCCGGCGTCGTCCAGGCGGCGCAGGACGCGGAGGACCGCGAGCAGGTCCCGGAGGTCGGGGCGGCTGTCGTGAAAGAGGTCGCCGGCGTGTACCACCGCGTCGACGCCGGACTCGACGGCGTCGTCGGCGACCCCCTCGAACGCCTCGACGAAGTCCCGGCGCCGCTCCGGCGAGTGGTACTGGCGGTAGCCGACGTGCGTGTCGGCGGTGTGGAGCAGGCGGGTCACGCGACGGGATTCACCGCCGCCGGGTAAAACCGTTCCGCGGGCGGGGCGGAAGTGAACCCGGAGTCAGGGCCCCCCTGGCGGCCCGTCCGACCCGGACGGCGGCCGCGTCGTCCGCCCGCCGCGCGGCGGCGATGGCGCGGTCGAGGCGGGCGAGTCCGCCGCCGTCGACGAACGCGGCGGCGCGCTCCACGTCCCGGGTCGCGGCGGCGGCGACGGCCACGGTCGCCCGGTGGTCCGGGTCCCCGGGCAGTGCCAGCCGGCGCACGGCGTCGCGCGCGGACACGGCGGACCTGCCCGCGTCCCCATACTTAAACGCTCAGACGCTCAGCTCGTAGACCCGCTTGCGGGCGTCCGCGAACGAGAAGCGGGACTCGACGGCACCGGCCTCCTCCAGCCGCGAGAGCGCGTACCTGACGGTCCGGGGGGGCAGCCGCGTCTCCTCGGCCAGCTCCCCCTGGGTCAGCCTGTCGTCGTGGTCGAGGACCTTCGCGACGAGCTTCGCGCTCGGCGGGAGGTCGCGGACCGCCCCCCAGCGGTCCCGCTCGGCCTCCGGGTCGGCGGTCTCGGTGGTGCTCATCTCGTGTCCACGTGGGGAATACAGACTGATAATATTTGCTATCGTTTCGTATTACCTGCAGGAATCCGGAGCGGCGGCGCGGGCCGGTGTCGCGTCGGGTAATGCCCCGACCCGAAGCCTCTTATGAACGACCGCCCTACCGATGGTGATGACCGACACTGTTGACGACGTCGAACTCCCCTACGACGAGGACGAGTCGACGTCCCAGCAGGAGAAAATCGAGGCCCTCAGGGAGCGCCTGGAGGTCCTCGAGTCGCAAAACGAGGAGATGCGCGACCAGCTCCTCGACGCGAACGCGGAGAACAACAAGTACCAGCAGAAGCTCGAGCGGC
>JBDGPV010000053.1:0-15129 GCA_042219485.1 Haloferacaceae archaeon | reverse complement strand
CTCGAAGCAGTCGTGGGACTCGTGGAACGCGCCCGCGTTGTACAGGCGGACGCCGCACACCACGGCCCGTCGCAGCGTGCCGTGTTCCCACCGGCCGCGCTCGGCGGACCAGCCCGACGGGCTCCGGTCCCGGGGGGGCGGCGCGACGTCCGGCGTCCGGGTGTGGTCGTCCACGCCCGACGTACGGCGCCCCACCACCTAATCCCGTCGCCCGCGCGCCGCCGACGGCCACGCGGCCACCAAGCACTTGCCGGGCCGGAGCCGACCGGCGGCCATGGACCGCGCCGCGGGCGTCGACCGACGGACGGCGGCGGTCGCGGCGGCGACCGGCGCCGTCGCCCACCTCCTGGGCTACCTCGTCACCTACCTCGCCCGGGCGGACCGCGTCGCCGAGCGACTGCGGGGGCTCAACGTCGTCGCCGGCCTGATCGGCGCGGCCCCCGTCCCGACCTGGAAGGCGGTCGGCTGGCTGTTCTACAACGCCCACCTCGTCGGGACCGAGGTCCCCGCCCTCGCCGGCACCCGGACGGTGAACTTCGTCGCGGAGGCGGGGACGGGATCGGTCCCCCTCCTCTACCTGCTCCCGCCGGTCGTCCTCCTGGGGGCCGGGGCGACGGCGGCGGTTCTCTCGGGCGCCGCCGCCGTCCGTCCGGGCGCCGCCGCCGGGGCGCTCGTCGCGCTCGGCTACCTCCCGGCCGCGCTCGCCGGCGCCCTCCTCGTGGCCCACCGGGTGGGCCCCGGCCGCGTCGCCCCCGACCCCGTCGCGGCCGTCGCCGTCGCCGGCCTCGTCTACCCGGCGGCCCTCGGCGCGGCCGGCGGCGCGATGGGGGGCGCGGTCGGCGGCCGCGCCTGACGCCGCGGGCCGATGCGTACAACACTTATATCCGCGGGACCGGAGCACGGAGTGCGGCCGCCGGCCGCGACGCGCGAGGGTAGCCAAGCCTGGAAACGGCGGCGGACTCAAGACCCGCTCTCGTAGGAGTTCGTGGGTTCGAATCCCTCCCCTCGCACTCGATGGCTCCGAACGGACGCGAGGAGCCGCGAGTGCCGACGGAGGGTTCGAAGCAGGGGGGTCGGGCGCGGCGAGACGAGCACGTCCGACCGTGGTTCGAATCCCTCCCCTCGCGCTCGCCCCGCCGCGCCGGCCCGGCCCCGACGGAATATTTATTCTTTCCGACCGACAACCCTTCCCCAGGGTGAGACGCCATGGCAATGATGTCCAGTAACAACAAGGACCACGGGGCGCTCAACGCGAGCTGCCCCGTCTGTGGCAGCGACTTCACCAACGGCCTGGAGGAGCGCCACCAGGGCGACTCCTACGAGATGTGCGACATCGACTGTCTGACCGAGTTCCAGGAGAACCCGGGCGACTACGTGAAAGACGGGTGACGAGCGGCGCCCGCCCACCGGGCCGGGCCGCTCCGTAGCCCTCTATTGGGAACGTGAGGCGTCCGTGGGTCCCGGTCCCCCTTCCGACCGGGACCGACGGCTCCTAGAAGACGCTTTCATCCCCGCGCTCCCGTACTCGCCCGTGTCCCTTGACCGCACCGACGACGGTCGCCCGTCCGCCGACGCGCCCCCGGCCGACGTCCCGCCGGGCGACCCCTGCCTCCGGTCCGTGGTCGTGCCCTACGAGTCGGGTCCCGACCGGCGCACGGTCTACCCGGCCGGCGTCGCCGACCACGAGCGCCTGACGCGGTGGATCTCGGCGGACGACGACGCCTTCGTCGACCTCGACGCGGTCCGGTGACCGCCGCCCGCGGCGGGGGCCCGGTCACGGCTCGGCCGGGTCGTCCGGCGCCCGCCGGACGACGACGACCGGACCGAGCGACCCCGCGGCGACCCGCTCGGACGCGTCCCCGAGGAGGAACGAGCGCAGCGACGGCTCGCCCTCGCCCATGACGACGGCGTCGTGGTCGGCGGCCGCGGCCGCGATCTCCCTGACCGGCGTCCCCGACACCGTCACCTCGGTCGTCACCCTCCCGGCGCTCCCGCCGTGCTCGCGGAACCGCGCCGCCGCGTCGTCGACGACCGATCGACCCGCCGCCGTTCCCTCCTCGTCCTCGGCGACGTGGAGGAACGTCGTCACGACGTCCCGGTCGCCGATCAGGGCCGCGACGAACGCCGCGACCCGCCCGACGTCCGCCTCCCCGCGGAGCGGAACGAGGATCCGGCCGATCTCGGGGGCGGGGTTCGGAACGAGGATCGCCGCGCACCCCGTCTCGTCGGCGACGCGGTCGAGCGTCTGGGCCTCGTCGTGGGTGAACACCAGCCGCGTCTCGGCGTCCCCGCCGGCGTCCCGGAACGCCGTCGCGATGTCGTCGAGTCTCGCCTGGGCCCGCTCCTCGAACTGCAGCCGCGCCTGTCCGGGCGGGGTCTGCTCGGGCAGGACGTGGTAGCCGAGGACGACGACCGGACACGTCGCGAGCAGGTCGACGACGGCCTCCGGCACCGTCTCGCCTTCGAGCACCTCGACCGGAACGAGGACCTTCCACCCGGGTTCGGACATCACAGGGCCCCCCTGAGCTTCACGTCGCGGGCGTAATAGTAGTACCAGCCGGCCGACAGGGCCATGATCGCGACGCCGATCAGCTGCGAGGCCGGCTGCATGAACCCGATGAGCGCGAAACTGGCCGCCGCGCCCAGCACGGGCACGACCGGGTAGCCCGGCACCCGGAAGTCGGGGTCGTACCACGCCGGCTCGTCCCGGCGGAGCGCGATCAGCGCCACGCACATCAGCCCGTACATGACGAGGTGGAGGAACGAGGCGACCTCGGCGAGCACCGCCACCTCGCCGAGCAGGATGAGGACGAGGATCGGCCCCCCTGCCATCCCGAGCGCGACGTGGGGGGTTCCGTACGCGAGGTTGATGCGGCTCGCGAACCGGGGCAGCAGCGCGTCCTTGCTGACCGCGTAGATCGCCCGCGAGGTGCTCAGGATCGAGGCGTTCGCGCTCGACACCGTCGCGAGCAGTCCCCCACAGAGGATCGCGAAGGCGCCGAGCGAGCCGAGGAAGCTCTCGGCGACGGTCACCATCGCCGTCTCTCCGAGCGTCGCGAGCCGCGCGCTGCCGAAGGCGCTGACCGCCACGAAGATCGTCGCCACGTACAGGACGCCCACGACGAGCACCGACCCGACCATCGCGAGCGGGAGGTTCCGTCCCGGCTCCTTGATCTCGCCGGCGACGGTCGCCACCTGCGCGAAGCCCAGGTACGAGGTGAACACCAGCGCCGCGGTCGTCAACACCGGAAACGCGCCCCGCGAGAGGAACGGCTCGCTGATCGGCTCGGGGTCGCCGATGAGGCCGAGTGCGGACAGGCCGCCGAACGTGAGAAAGCCGACGATGATCGCCAGCAGGACCCCGACCACGCCGTTCTGGAGCTTCGCCGCGTTCTCCGTCCCGGTCACGTTCAGGACGGTCAGGAACACGCCGAACAGGAGCGCGAGCGGAACGACGATGCCGACGCCGCCGAGGGCGATTCCCAGCCTGGCGAGGACCGCCTCGGCGTAGAAGCCGAACCCGACGAGGTAAAACGCCGAGGCGAACACCAGCCCGAACCACAGCGAGAGGCCGACGACCGCGCCGAACAGCGACCCCATCCCCCGCGAGATGAAGTAGTACCCGCCGCCGCTCCGGGGCATCGCGGTCGCCAGTTCGGAGGTCGGCAGCGCGACGAGCAGGGCGACCACGGCGCCGATGGCGAACGACGCCGACGCGGCCGGGCCGGCCTGCCCGGCGGCGATCCCGGGGAAGACGAATATCCCGGCGCCGATCATGGTCCCGACGCCGATGGCGACCCCCCCGGTCAGCCCGATGGTCCGCTCGAGCTCCGTCCCTTCCGCGGTGATCGTCGCCTCGTCGGTCGTCTCGGGACGATCGACGACCGGCGCCTGGCCGTCACGATTCGTCGTCGGCTCCGCCTCGTCCGGGATGCCGGTCATGACGACGCTACGGCGCCGCGACGGTTATGTCTGGTGTGGGATACGTCCCGGCGGAAACAGGTCCCGGACGACGGATCGAGCCCGCGGACGACAGAAGCACTTAAGAGCGGCGAAATATAACGGACGAGCGTTATGGTCCGTCGTCGAACCCTGATCCGCGCCGCAGCCGGCGCGCTCGCGCTGGCGGCGGGGTGTAGCGGCTCGGGCGGCGGTGGGGAAACGACGGCCGGCGGGGGCGGCGCGACGGTGGTCGAGACGACGTCGGTGTCGATGGTCGACACCCAGTTCGATCCGCGGAACGTCCGTGTCGAGGCGGGCGCGGAGGTGACGTGGACGAACGAGGACGAGGGCGGCCACACGGTGACCGCCGCCTCGGACAACTGGAGCCTGGACGTCGAGGTGGCCGGCGGCGAGCGGACGAGCCACGCGTTCGCGGAGAGCGGGGTGTACGACGTCTACTGCCGGTTCCACGGCTCGCCCGACCTCTCGGGAATGAGCATGAAGGTCGCCGTCGGGGACGCCACCATCGAGGACCCCCTGACCGGCGGCGGGGACGGGGGCGGGGAGGGGGGCGGATACTGACCGGTCGCGGGCGCCCGCCCGCTCGGCCGAGCGCCCGCCGCCGGTGCCGTCCCCCGATCGTCGGCCGGCGGCTGGCAGTCACCCATCGGCCCACAGCCGGTACCCGACGACCCCGATTCCGGTCAGGATCAGGAGGAGCTGGATCCCCGAGGTCGCGACGGGGAAGACCCGCTCGACGGCCCCGCCCTCGGCGCCCGGCGTCCCGGGGTTCGGATCGACGCCCGTCCGGTACTGTCGCGTCTCCGTGGTTCCAGCCGCCGCGTCGAGGTCGACGACGGTCTGGACGAGGCCCCGCTGGTTCGAGAGCAGCACCTTCCCCGAGAGGCTGTAGAACCGGTCGACGACGGGGAAAAAGAGGTTCACGCCGTTGAAGAACAGGTCCAGCCCGATGCCGGCGACCGCCAGCACCACGACGCCGACCCACGCGATCCTGCCGGCGTCCGGGCCCCAGCGGCCGCGCAGCCACGAGTCCGAGCGGATCGAGGTGTCGTAGCCGACCAGCGCAGCGGCCGCGAGCGGGACGAAGACGTTGTTGGTGTACGCGCGGTGGGCGCCGCGGATCCAGAGGCCGATGATCACGTCGAGTTCGGGGACGAGCACGGCGACGAGGACGACCAGGAGGACCCGCCGGTCGAACCGCTCGCGGATCAGCGCCGCGGCGATCAGGCCCCCCACCGCCGCGTGGAACACCGTCGAAGGCATCGTCGGGGGTTGGGCGGGGCGGACATAACCCGTTCGGCGTCCCGGGCACTCCGGGGGCGTTCAGCGACCGCCGGCCCGGGCCCACGCGAGCGCCGCGACCGCCAGCATCCCGGCGCCGACCAGCCGGACCCGGGCGGTCGCCGTCGGCCCGGGCCGGAACTCGACGTCGAGGAGCCGATACCCCCGGCGTGCGGCGGCCAGCAGCCGATCCGGCGCGACCACGTGGACGATCCCGGCCGCGGCCAGGCCGAGGGTGGCGATCGCCGCACGCCCGCGACGCCCGCCGCGCTCGTCGCCCGTCATGGGGGGACCGACGGGCCGGCGGGGTATATGTCCCCCGCGTCGGCGGGGCTCCGCCGGGGCCCCTCGCCCGCCGACCCGCCCGGGGCCCCCCGACGGCCGGTCCGTGGCTCCCGCCGGGTACGACGGTCCGGGGCGCGCCCCTCAGGTTCGGAGCCCGTAGCCCGCGCTGACGAGGCCGACGGCGGCGGTCAGCACGGCGGCGGTCGTGACGCCGAGCACCCCGAACGACGTCCAGGGATCGGCCTCGGCGAAGCCGAGCAGCCCGTACCGGAAGCCGTTGACCATGTAGAAGAAGGGGTTGGCGGTCGTCAGCGGCCGGAGGGTCGGCGGCAGGTCGCTGGCGGGGTAGAACACGCCGCCGACGAACACGAGCGGTCGGAGGAGGAACTGGTTGAACAGGTTGAGCTGATCGAAGTCGGCCGCCCAGAGGCCGATGAGCACGCCGATGCCGCCGAAGAGGACGCTGACGACCGTCAGGAACCCGACGAGGACGACCGGGTTGGCCAGGGGCACCGGGACGAACAGCGCCCCGAGCAGGAGGATGCCGACCCCGACGGCCCCGCCGCGGATCGCGCTGGCGACCACGTAGGCGGCGACCTGCTCGACGTGGGACATCGGCGAGGAGGTGATGGGATCGACGTACCCCTCCCAGCGGCCGTGGAAGACGCTGAACCCCGAGTTCTGGACGGCGTTGGTCGTCGCGCCGAGCAGCATGAGCCCCGGGAGCACGAAGAGCAGGTAGCTGAACCCGGCGATCTCGCCGATCCGGTTCCCCAGGATCACCCCGAAGACGGTGATGAACAGCCCGTTGGTCACGAGCGAGGGCACCACCGTCGTCGCCGGACGGGTGACGAAGCGCACGACCTCCCGGCGGCAGAGCGTGCCGGCCCTGACGAGCGGGGCCGGGATGGCGGTGTCACTCATCGAGCCTGGTCAGGTCGACGAAGACGTCCTCGAGGGAGGCCCGCTCGACGTCCACGTCCGCGATCGTTCGTCCGTGATCGGTCACCCGCGTCGCCAGCGCGGCGATGGCCTCCGGGGGGCGGTCGGCCTCGACGGTGACGGTCCGCCCGTCGGCCTCGACGGCGGCGATGCCCTCCTCCGCGGCGACGGTCTCGGTCAGCCCGTGGCCGTTCTCCAGCGCGCTGTCCAGCCTGACCCGGACCGTGTCCGCCCGCTTGCGCCGGAGGTCGGCGGGGGTGCCGACCTCCACGACCTCGCCGTCGTCGAGGATGCAGATGCGATCGCAGAGCCGCTCGGCCTCCTCGAGGTAGTGGGTCGTCAGCAGCACGGTCACCCCGTCGCCGGCCAGGTCCTCGACCAGGCTCCAGACGTCCCGCCGGAGCTGGACGTCCACGCCGGCCGTGGGCTCGTCGAGGATCAGCAGGTCCGGCTCGGTCACGAGCGCCCGGGCCAGCAGGACCCGCCGCTTCATCCCGCCGCTCAGGGCGCTGAACTCCCGGTCGGCCTTCTCGGTCAGCCCCACCTGTTCGAGCACCCGGTCGGCGCGCGCCGCCGCCTCGCCCGGCGGCACGCCGTGGTAGCCGGCCTTGTGCCTGAGCACCTCGCGGATGGGGAAGAAGCGGTCGACGTTGAACTCCTGTGGTGAGAGGCCGATCCGGTCGTGGGCGTGCCGGGCCTCCGTCACCACGTCGTGGCCGAACACGCTGGCCGACCCGGCCGTCGGGTCCGCCAGCCCGGTGAGGATGTCGATGAACGTCGTCTTCCCGGCGCCGTTCGGCCCCAGGAGGCCGTACACCTCGCCCCGTTCGATGGTGATCGAGACGCCGTCCAGCGCCTGGACCGACCCGTACCGCTTGGAGAGCTCGTTCGCGCGGACCGCTGGGGACACGACCCGCCGTACGGGCCGGGCGACGAAAGGCCGTTCGGTCCCCGCCGGGGACTGCCGCGGACTTATCACCCGCCCCCGCGTACCCCGGATCGACCCCATGACCCTCGACATCGGCGACGTGCTCTCGCGGGCCGCCCGCCGGACCGTCGCGCGCAACGGGCTGATCCTCGTCGGCATCGTCTACGTGCTCGGGGTGCTCTCCGGCCTGTTCGGCCCCCGCCGGCCGGACGCCGCCCCGGGGCCGGGCGGGCTCCCGGCCGGCACCGACCTCCCGACGGCCGCGGCGCCCGACCCGGTGATCCCCGTCTCGCCGGCCGTCGCCGCCGTCGTCGGCCTCGTCTTCGCGCTGCTCACGGCCACCGTCTCGATCGGCGCGTTCCGGGTCTTCCTGACCGACGAGCGGGAGCGCCTGCCGGCGGAGGCGTTCACCCGCCGCCTCGCCTGGACGCTCCTCAACGTCGTCGTCGGGGGCGTGGTCTTCGGGATCGCCGTCGGCGTGGGCCTCCTGTTGCTGGTCGTCCCCGGCGTCTTCCTCGCGGTGGCGCTCGCCTTCTGGGCCGTGATCGTCGTCGACGAGGGGGTGAGCTTCGTCGCCGGCTTCCGCCGGTCGTGGCGGTTCACCGGCGGCCACCGGCTCCGGCTGTTCCTGCTCGGCCTCGTCGTGTTCGTCGCCGTTCTCGTGACGAACCTGGTCTTCGGCGCCGTCGGCGGGCTGGTCGGCTTCTTCCTCCCGGCGCTCGGGGTGCTGGTCGGCCAGATCGGGAGCGCGTTCACCACCGTCTTCGTCTGGGCGACGCTCGCGGCCGCGTACCGGGACCTCGGCGGCGCCGCCGACCCCGCCGGCGGGATGGCCGCCTGACCGGCGGCGTCCCCCGTCGGTCGTCCGGTGGTTTCATGCGGCCGTCGCGCCGACGCCCGGGCATGGCACCGTCACCGCCCGCCGCGGACGACGGCCGGCCGGTCGCGGCCGCCCTCGGGGACGCGCTCCGGGACGCCGGCGAGACGGTCGCGGTCGCGGAGTCGCTCACCGGCGGCCTGGTCGGCTCGCTCGTCACCGACGTGCCGGGGGCGAGCGACTACTTCGACCGGGCGGTCGTCGCCTACTCCAACGACGCGAAACTCGAAGACCTCGGAGTGTCCCGCGAGTCCCTCGACGCCGAGGGGGCCGTCTCGGAACCGGTCGCCGTCGAGATGGCCCGCGGCGTCCGGGACCGCGCGGGGACGACGTGGGGCGTCTCGACCACCGGCATCGCGGGCCCCGCCGGCGGCACCGACGAGAAGCCCGTCGGCCTGGTCTACGTCGGGGTGGCCTACGCCGCGCCCTGGGCGACCGGGGACTCGTTCGCGCGCGCCGAGCGCTACCTCTTCGACGGCGACCGGCGGGACGTGAAGCGGGCGAGCGCCGAGCAGGCCCTCCGCGACCTGTCGGCGGCCCGCCGCGCCGTCGCCGACGACGGCCCGACCGCGAACGATTACGATTAGTGACGCCGGCCCGCAGGGGCACCCGATGGCGGACACGTTCGGCGTCGGCGTCCACGTCACCGACGATTCGCTCCGCCTGGTGGTCCGGGTCCCCTCGGACGTCGACTCGGGGTGGACCGACCCGGAGGAGTTCCGGGGCCTCGTCGAGCGGGTCGTGTGGGACCGGCTGGACCGCGAGGCGACCCTCCGGGCCGTCGCGGCCGCGGCCTCGCCCGGCGACACCGCCACCCTCGGCACCGTCACCCTCCGCCCGGACGGCACCGTGGTGGACCACTCGCTCGACGCCCCCGACGCGGGCGGGGACGTCGCCGCCGACGGCGGGTGAGCGGCCGCCGGGTCGCGCCGTCTATTTATAAGCGACTTTTAAGTATCAGGGGGTACACGGTACGGTCGTACATGAACGGGCCGGTGGACACCATCGAGATCCAGAACGTGGTGGCATCGACGGGCATCGGACAGGAGTTGGACCTGGAGGCGCTGGCGTCCGACCTGCCGGGCGCCGACTTCAACCCCGACAACTTCCCGGGGCTGGTCTACCGCACCCAGGAGCCGAAGGCGGCGGCGCTGATCTTCCGGTCGGGCAAGATCGTCTGCACCGGCGCGAAGAGCATCGACGACGTCCACGACGCCCTGGAGATCATCTTCGCGAAGCTCCGGGACCTGCGGATCCCGGTCGAGGAGGCCCCGGAGATCACCGTCCAGAACATCGTCTCCAGCGCCGACCTCGGGCACACCCTCAACCTGAACGCCCTGGCCATCGGCCTCGGCCTCGAGGACGTCGAGTACGAACCCGAACAGTTCCCCGGCCTGGTCTACCGCATGGACGAACCGGACGTGGTCATCCTGCTGTTCGGCTCCGGGAAGATCGTCATCACGGGGGGCAAGCGGACCGACGACGCCACCGCGGCCGTCGAGGCCATCGTCGAGCGCATCGAGGGGCTGGGGCTGCTCGGCTGACCGGCCGCTCGGCCGCTCGGCTGCCCGGGAGTGCGTGGCGTCCGCCGCCGTGTCGCAACCCGTTTTGCCGTCCGACGACTATCCCGGGTCATGACCGACGGAGCGGCCGAGTCCGGTGGCGACGACACCACCGACCCGGACGCGGACGGAGACGCGCCCGGCGGATCCGCGGGCGCGGGCGGAGGGGACGCGGACGCGAACGCGGGCGCCGACGCGGCCGACGACGGCGATGCCGTGACGCTCGACGCGTTCCTTGAGTCCCTCGGGGCGGCCGGCCGGCCGGTCGCTACCGCGGCGGGGGTGGCCCGGCGGATCGGCTGCTCGCAGGCCGACGCGGCCGAGGCGTTGCGCTCACTCGCGGACGCGGGCGAGGTCGGCCGCCTCGAGGTCGGGGAGGACCCGGTGGTCTGGTATCCCGAGGAGTGGTCGCGGCTCGCCGACCGCGAGCGCGTCGTCGTCTTCCCGGACCGCCGGGAGGTCGTCGTCCACCACCCGAGCCAGTACACCCGCGCCCGGCTCTCCTCGTTCGCCCACCTGACGGACACGACGGCCGACCGGGCGTACCGCTACGAGGTGCGCCGCGAGGACGTGTGGAACGCCCCCGTGGATGACCTCGGCACCCTGCTCGCCCGGATGCGGGCGGTCCTCCCCCGCCGGTACCCGGCCCTGGAGGAGTGGGTCGAGGAGCAGTGGACCCGCGCCCGGCTGTTCCGCCTGTACACCCACGAGGACGGCTACACGGTGCTGGAGGCCGACACGCCGGAGCTGATGGGCAACGTCGCCCGCCAGCACCTCGACGGGGAGCTCCACGGCCCCATCTCGGAGACCGAGTCCTGGGTGCGCGAGGGGGAGACGGCGTCGGTGAAGCGGACGCTGTACGAGGCCGGCTATCCCGTCCGCGACGAGCGCGACCTCGACCGCGGCGCGGACCTCGCGGCCGACCTGACGACCGACCTGCGGGACTACCAGCGCGACTGGGTCGACCGGTTCCTCGAGCGCGGCGCCGGCGTGCTCGTCGGGCCGCCGGGCAGCGGCAAGACCGTCGCGGCCATCGGGGTCCTCGCGGCCGTCGGCGGCGAGACGCTGGTGCTGGTCCCGAGCCGCGAACTCGCCGGCCAGTGGCGCGAGGAACTGCTCGCACACACCACGCTCGACCCCGACGACGTCGGCGAGTACCACGGCGGGAGCAAGGAGCGCCGGCCGGTCACGGTCGCCACCTACCAAACGGCGGGGATGGATCGGCACCGGTCGCTGTTCGACGGCCGCGAGTGGGGCCTGATCGTGATGGACGAGGCCCACCACGTCCCCGCGCCCGTCTTCCGGCGCGCGGCCGACCTCCAGTCCAGACACCGGCTGGGCCTGACCGCGACGCCCGTGCGGGAGAGCGACGACGAGACCGAGATCTACACGCTGATCGGCCCGCCGATCGGCACCGACTGGGACGCGCTGTTCGACGCCGGGTACGTCGCCGAACCCGAGGTGGAGCTCCGGTACGTGCCCTGGGCCGACGAGGAGTCGCGGAACGCCTGGGCGAACGCCGAGGGCGTCGACCGCCGGCGGGCCGCGGCGGAGAACCCCGAGAAGACCGACGAGACCCGCCGGCTGCTCGCGGCCCACCCGGACCGCAAGGCGCTGGTCTTCGTCGACTGGCTCGACCAGGGGCGGGACCTGTCCGACGCCCTCGACGTCCCGTTCGTCTCCGGCGAGACGCCCCACTACGAGCGCGAGCGCCGCTTCGCCGCGTTCCGCGAGGGCCGCGAGCCGACGCTGGTCGTCTCGCGGGTCGGCGACGAGGGCCTGGACCTGCCCGACGCCGGCCTCGCCATCGTCGCCTCCGGGCTGGGCGGCTCGCGGCGCCAGGGCGCCCAGCGCGCCGGCCGGACGATGCGGCCGACCGGGAGCGCACTGGTGTACGTCCTCGCCACGCAGGGCACCCGCGAGGAGGAGTTCGCCCGCCGGCGCACCCGCCACCTGGCCGAGAAGGGCGTCCGGGTGCGCGAGCGCCGGCTGTAGGCGGTCCCGGCGCGCGAGCGCCGGCCGCAGACGGGTCCGACCGTGCGGGCCGCGACCGCACGCGAGCGCCGGCCACGCGCCGCCACGCGAGCGCCGGTTACAGTTCGGCCGCCAGCGCGTCCATCGCCCGCGCCACCCGCTCGCGGTCGGCGTTGTACCCCATGTGTCCCACCCGGAGGACGTCGTCGGCCACGGGGCCGAGCCCCGTCGCGAGCGTGACGTCGTGGCGCTCGCGGATCCGCTCCTGGAGGGCGACCGCCCGGCCGGGCACGCGGAAGGCCGTGACCGTCGGCGCGGCGAGGTCGGGGTCGCCGAAGACCTCGAGCCCCAGGTCGCGCCCGCGCTCCCGACACGCCCGTGCGGCCGAGCGGTGCCGGTCGTGGACCGCGTCGAGGCCCTCCGCGAGCAGACGGTCGAGGGCCGCGTCCAGGGCGACGACCAGCGTGCTCAGGTGGGTGTAGGGGAACCCGTCGCTGGTGTCCCGCCACGGCAGGAGGTTGGCGTACAGCGGGTCGGGGTCACGCTCGGCGACCCGCCGCCACGCCCGCTCGGAGACCGAGACGGTCGTCAGCCCCGGCGGCGCGCTGAAGCACTTCTGCGAGGCCCCGAGACAGACGTCGATCCGGTCGGTCGGCACCGGCGTTCCGCCCAGCGAGGAGACGGCGTCCACGACCGAGAGGACGCCGTGGTCGTCGAGCAGGTCGAGGACCGGGCCGAGGTCGTTGAGCGTCCCGGTCGGCGTCTCGCAGTGGACGGCCGTCGCCGCGCGGAACTCGCCGTCCGCGAGCGCGCGGTCGAGGCCGTCGAGGTCGAGCGGGCGGCCGTACTCGCTCGCGACGACCGTGGGCTCGCCGCCGTAGCGCTCGACGAAGTCGGCGAACCCCTCGCCGTAGAGGCCGTTCGCGAGACAGAGCACCTCGTCGCCGGGTTCGACCAGCGAGGCCACCGCGGCCTCCAGCCCGAGGATGCCCTCGCCGCCCATGACGATCACGTCGCCGTCGGTGCCGTACACCCGTCCGAGCTTCCGGGTCACGTCCGCGTAGACCTCGCGGAACTCGGGGTCGACGTCCGGGTTCAGCAGTTCGCGGCCCGCGGCCTCGCGCACCGACGGGGGCAGCGCCGTCGGGCCGGGAGTCATCAGCATACCCCGGCGTAGTCGGCCCGGGGACAAATGTCGGCCGGTCGGGACGACGGCCGCGCGGCCCGCAAGGCCAAAGGCCATGTGCACCCGCGTCGGAGCGGACGCATGACCGGCAAGATCACCCGCGACGTTCTCGAACGGCTGGTCTTTTCGCGGACCGGGGCCGCCCGCCCGGACGTGCTCGCCGGCCCCGCCTACGGCGAGGACGCCGCCGCCGTCCGCGTCGGCGACCGGACGCTGGTCGCGAGCACCGACCCCGTCTCGCTCGCTGCCGGCCGCATCGGGACCATCGGGGTCGCGGTCGCCACGAACGACGTGGCCGCCGCGGGCGCGCGCCCGGGCTTCCTGCTCGTCACCGTCCTCCTCCCCGACCCGGACCCCGACCTGCTGGACACGATCACGGCCGACGTGGACGCCGAGGCCGACCGCCTGGGCGCCGCCGTCGTCGGCGGGCACACCGAGGCCGTGGCCGGCCTCGACCGGCCGCTGCTCTCGATCGCCTGCCTCGGCCTCGCGGACCGCCACGTCCCGACCGGCGGCGCGGCGCCCGGCGACCGCGTGTTGCTGACGAAGGCGGCCGGCATCGAGGCGACGGCCGTCGTCGCGACCGACTTCGGCGACGAGTTCGACCTCCCGGCGGACCTGCGCGAGGCCGCTACCGGGTTCTTCGACGACCTGAGCGTCCTCCCCGAGGCGACGGCGCTCGCGCCGCTCGCGACGGCGATGCACGACCCGACCGAGGGGGGCGTCCTCGGCGGCGCGGTCGAACTCGCCGCGGCCGCGGGGGCGCGGATCGACATCGACCCGGACGCGGTGCCCGTCCGCGAGGAGACCGGCCGGGTCTGTGCGGCCGCGGGCCTCGACCCCCTCCGCGTCCTGGGCTCCGGGGCGCTCCTGGCGACCGTCGCCCCCGACGACGTCGCGGCGGCCCGCGACGCCCTCGCGGACGCCGGCGTCCCGGGGCGCGTCGTCGGCCGGGTCGTCGAGGGACCGGCGGAGGTCCGCGCGGGCGACGCGCGCTACGCCGACCCGATCCGGGACGGGCTCTACGACCTCTGGGAGTGAGTCAGCCCTCGTCGATGGGCTCCTCCCACCGCCGCGCGGGGTCGACCGGCGTCAGGGCGTGCTCGCGCTCGGCCTCGGTGTACGCCTCGTCCTCGAGGTCCATCCGCCGGCGCTTCCACTCGGCGCTCAGTTCGTCCTCGCCTTCGGGGCCCACCCGCCCGCCGTGGATGCGGAAGAACCGCGACCCGCGGCCGCGCCGCGTCCCGGCGCCGGTGTGACCGTCGAGCGCCACCGCGTACGGGCCGTCGGGGTCGAGGTCCTCGACCGGGAAGCCGTGTTCGGGCTCCTCGTCCCGCTCCCGCGCCGCCGCGCGCTCCTCGGCGGCCGCCTCGAAGTAGCTCACCGCGTGGGATGCCTCGCGCGTCGAGCGCGCCCGGGCGGCCGCCAGCGCCGCCTGTACGGCACAGAGCTTCCCCCGGTGTGAGTCCTCGTCCCACGCCTCCGCCAGTTCCTCGAGCCGCCCGACCGTCGTCGCCACCGTCCCGGCGCGGAGGTCCTCGACGACGAACGTGTTCAGCCGCTCCCAGAGCTGCCAGCCGAAGCCCGAGCGGGCCAGCTCCCACGCCGCCCACGCGGCGACCTCCTCGTCGGACCGCCGGACGGCCTTCTGGAGCAGGCTGGCGACGGCGTAGCGGTTGAACCCCCCGTCGGTCTCGTCGCTGTCCTTCTCCTCGCCGAAGTCGTTGCGCCCGGCGGCCGCCGGCGGCCGGTCGGTCTCCAGCTCGCCGTCGGCGCCGAAGGTGGCCTGTCGCCGTTCGTCCATGCACGGGGCTCGCCGCCGTCGGCCGAAAAACCTCCGGCGCCGGCCGCGCCCGCCGGTCGGCGGGCGGCCCGTCGCCCGCGTTGCTCCGGCGGCGCGGACCGCCGGCGGCCGCCCGGGGACCCGCCGACGCGCCGGCCCCCGCGCCCGGACGCGGTCGCCGAATCGTCCGATGCCGCCGGCCCGGATGAGTAACTGTTAAGTCCGATACTGGCGGAGGGACGGACGCCCGCCCTTAGCTCAGCCTGGTAGAGCAGCCGACTGTAGATCGGCTTGCCCCCCGTTCAAATCGGGGAGGGCGGACCTCCCTCGCGGTCGAATCACAGCGTA
>JBDGPV010000080.1:0-15153 GCA_042219485.1 Haloferacaceae archaeon | reverse complement strand
TCGCCGTCGCCGTCGGCGTGCGCGGCCCGGGCGTACCGCCGGCGGACGAGCGTCGGATCGGGGTGGTCGGCGCCGAGCGCGAACCGCGTCGCGGCCGGCGGGAACAGCGTTCGGACCGTCCGCGTGGCCGCCAGCCGGGCCACCGCCCCGTAGCCCCGGCCGTCCTCCGCCCGCGACCCGTCGGCCGGCGCCCCGCTCGCGGCTACCACCGTCGCGGCGCGCACGTCCGCCCCCGGCGGGGGGCGGCTGCCGACCGCCATCCGTCCGGCGACGGGCGCTCCCGGGTACGGGCGCCAGACTGCGACCACCTGCGTGTGGGTGCCCCCGACGGCTGCGCGGACCGCCTCGCGGACGCCGGCCGCTAGGTCGGCCCGCGCCCGGCTCAGCCGGCGACCGCCGACCGTCACGCGCCCCATCGCGGCGTCGGCCAGGAGGGCCGCGAGCGTCCCGTGGGCGGTCCGACGGAGGAACGGTCGATCCCCGGTCCCGCCGCTCCCCGGTCTCGGCTCCGGCGCGGCCTCGGCCCCGGCCCCGCTCCCCGGGACCAGCGTGTAGTTCACCGTCGCGGTGCTCGTCGCGACGGTCTCGGCCGCCGCGTCGGCGCTCGCCGCCCCGCCGACGACGGTCGACCCGGGCTCGCCGGGTGCCGTGGACACCACCACCGCGCCGGCGCTCACGAGGAGCAGGCAGAGCGTTGCATCGAGGGCCGTGCTCGTCATTCCCACACCTCCACCCGCAGGGTGCCGGCCCGCACCCGGCCGGGTCCGAGTCGGACGCTCGTCCGCCGCGCCGCCGCGTCGGCCCTCCGCGGGGCGGCCGGCCCCACCGCCCAGCGCCGTCCCGCGACGCGCACGGTCACGTTGGCCCGGTATCCATCCGGAGTCGCGTTCCCGACCCGGTCGAGCCGTTTCGGAACGACGATCTCCGCGGTCGGCGCGAGTTCGTCGTGGACCCGTTCGGCCGTCGGCGCGGCGAGGTTCCGGTCCCGCTCGCCGGGCATCGCGTCCGCGAGGACGCCCGCGTACAGGCCGACGCCGACGACGACGCCGAAGACGGCCGCGAGCGCGACCGTCGGCTCGACCTGTCCCCTACGCGCCGACGAGCGTGACATCCCTCCCCTCCAGGGCGACGCGCCGCGCGACCAGCGGGCCGTCGACCGGGCGCCACTCGGTCCCTCCCGTCCGGGCCGCCGCGGCCGCCCGACGGACCGCCGCCGCGGAGCCGAAGGCGGCCGTCGGGGGCGTTCCCTCGAGCACCCGCCGGAGCGGACCGCCGGATCGGACCGGCGTCACCGGGCCGTAGGCGAACGTCGCCTGCGTCGTCCCGGCGTCGTTTCGGAGGGCGATCCGCCGCGGGCCGATCCTGACCTCGCGGGCGGCGTCGAGCCGGTACTCGGCGACGGCGCCGTACTCGGCCGCCGCGACGCCGTCGACCGCATCGGCCGCCCCGGCGGAGTCGGGCGGCGGTGCCGTCGGCAGGGCGAGGACGACGGCCAGGACGGCGACGCCGGCCGCCGCGACGCCGAGCCACGCGTACCATCCGTCGGCGTGTACCCCGAACACGGCGCCCGTGGTCCCGTCCGGGTATTTGAACCTGCGCCCGCGCCGACGGCATCAGAGGACGAGGCCGGCGCCGACGACCGCGGCCAGGTACGTCGCGGTCGCGGCCGGCAGCGCGATCCCGACGCGGTAGCCGACCAGCGCGGGGTCGATCCCGCGTTCCAGCCCCGTCGCCAGCGCCGTCAACAGCGCCGCCATCAGGAGCACGTACGCGCCGATCGCCGGCCCGAGCGTCGCCGCCGGGAGGCCCCGGCCGACCGCGCCCGTGCCCCCGGTCGCGACGCTCGCCGACAGCGCGACCGTCGCCCCCGCCACCAGCGGGCCGAAGACCGCGGCAGTGTTGGCGAGCGTCCCGGTCACGCGGGCCATCTCCCGGCGCCCCTCCGCCTCGACGCGACGCAGGTCGCCGAGCAACTCCCCCGTGGCGACGACCGCCTCTCCGGCCGGCCGCCCCTCCCGCGCCGCCAGGGCGAGCAGTGCCGCGGCGGCGCGGAACCGCGGGCTCGGCAGGGCCGACAGCGCGCCGTGTTCGCCCAGGAACGCCCCGCGCACGGTCGTCCGGAGACGGTCCTGGGTCCCCGCGGCGGTTCCGAGAACGCGCCCGGTCTCGCCGCCGATCCGATCGGCAGCGGCGGGCAGGGCCGCCTCGACCGACTCGCCGCCGGCGACCCGCCCGCCGATCAGGTCGAGTGCGTCGTCCAGGCGCTCCTCGGCGGCCCGCGCCCGATCGCGGACGCGTTTCATCGGCCGATAGCGCACGAACAGGGCCGTCCCGGTCCCGATCCCGACGGCCGCCATCGGCGCGCTCCAGGCCGCGACGCCCCGCCCCGCCACGACCCACGCCGCGGCGCCGGCGACGCCCCCGGCGCCGATCCACGCCGGCCCGTCCGGAACCGCCGGGTGGGCGCGCGTCACCCGCGGCGGGGGGAACGCGGCCGGCCGGCGGACGAGCAGCCGGACGCTCGCCGCACAGAGCGCGGCCGGGAGGAGGAGGTCGTAGCCGACGACGACCGCCGGGATCGTCACGCGGACGCCGGCGACCCGCGCCGCCGGAACCGTCCCGACGAGCGCCAGCGGCAAGAGGACGCCGAACGCGTAGACCGCCGCGGCCGGCCGGCGGACCTCCTCCGCGAAGGCGGCGATCCGGTCGCGCGTGCCGTCGATCGCCGTCCCGGTCGCCCGTTCGAGCGTCCGCTCCCGCTCCGCCGGCGGCGCCCGTGCCCCCGACTCGATCAGTTCGACCGCGCGCTCAAGCGACGGAAACCACTCGCCCCACTCGGCCGCGAACCCGGGGAGCCCGCTGTCGGCCCGTCCGCGCGCCCGCCGGACGTGTTCGGCGAGGCCGTCCGCCAGCGGTCCCTCGCCGGCCCGCGCGGCGAACCGCGCGGCCCCCTCCGCCGTCGGATCGATCCGCATCCGAAGGACGATCAGCGCGACGAGGTCGGCCGCCGCGCCGACCGCGCGCGTCCGTTCGGCCGTCGCGGCCACGACCGGCGCTCCGTGGACCGCGTGGGCCGCCGCCAGCCACGCGGCGGCACCGACGCCGGGTAGCGCCCACCCGGCCGCCCCGACCGCCCACCCGACCACGACGGCCGCCAGCGCGACCGGAACGCCGGCGACGTAGCCCGCCCGCACCACCGCCTCGGGGGCGATGTCGGTCCCGAGGTAGGCGAGCGCCCGCCGCAGGTCGTCGCTCGGATCGACCGCCCACGGGTACAGGCGGGCGGCCGCGCGCACGACCCTCATCCGTCCTCCCGCCGACGGCCGTCCAGGTCCCCGGGATCGGTGCGGCCCGCCGCGGCGAGCCGATCCAGCGACGCCCCCCGCCGCTGGACCGCCTCGCGCACGTCGGCGTAGGACTCGTCGGGACCCGCGAGGGCGGCGATCAGCCGGCTCTCCCCCCGGTCGATGGTTCCCGTGGGGGCGAGCCCCTCCGCCCCGCGGCGGTAGAGCGGCTCGAACGACGCCCCCCCGTCCGCGGCCCGGACCTCCGCGACCGACGCGACCCGGCGCTCCGGCGGCGGCGAGAGCGTGACCACCAGATCCGTCGCCCCGAACGACGATTCGGGGACCCCGAGGTCGGTCAGGAGCCGCTCGCGGACCGCCGCCGGACCCTCGCCGTGGATCGTCCCGAGGACGGCGCTCCCGCTCGCGCCGACCCGCATCGCCTCGTAGAGCGTCCGGGCCTCCTCGCCGCGCACCTCGCCGACGACCAGCGCCCCCTCGCCCAGCCGGAGCGCCGTCCGGAGCGCTTCCGGCGGCGAGACCGCGGGCCCGTCGCCCCGGCCCACCTCGGTCCGCAGCGGCTGTACGTCGCGCCCGGCGTCCGAGAGGCGGCCGACCGGCAGTTCGGGCGTGTCCTCGATGACGACCGTCCGCGTCGTCTCGGGGAGTTCCCAGAGCAGGGCCCCGAGCAGCGTCGTCTTGCCCGCGCCGCGGGTGCCCGCGACGAGCCCCGTCGCGGCCCGCTCGACGGCCGCCGAGAGCAGCCCCGCCGCCCCGGCGGTGATCGTCCCGTTCGCCACCAGCGCCGGAAGGGTCCACGCCTCGCGGCGGTGCGAGCGGAGGGCGAACCCGGGGCCGTCGCTCGCCGGGTCGGTCACGCCCGCGACCCGAACCCGCCGTCCCGAGACGTCGAGGACGGCATCGACGGTCGGACTGGCGCGGCTGAACGCCCGGCCGCTGGTCGCCCGGAGCCGGGAGGCGAACCGGGCGGCCCCCTCCCGCGTCAGCCAGGCGTTCGTCCGGAGCCGGTCGCCGTCGACGAGCACCCGCAGCGGCTCCGCGTCGGCCGGAGCGGTCGCGAACGCGTCCGTCACCCGCGGGTCCGCGAACAGGTCGGCGAAGACGCCGTGCCCGCGGGCGTGTTTTTCGAGTACGGCGGTCAGTCGCTCGACGGGATCGCCGTCGTCGGCCACGGCCCTGACCGCCCGGCCGGGCGCGCGCTCGCCGCCCTCGACTCCCCCCTCCGCCAGCCGCGCGTGGGCGGCCGCCAGGGTTCCGCGCGTCGCCGGACCGAAGTCCGCCTCGGCCGGCGTCAGGTGGTAGCGGTCGCCGTCAGACGTGCGGTAGCGGCGGACGACCGCCCCGGTGTCGAGGGTACGGCGGTCGATGAGCGCCGCGTCGGGCGGCGGATCGACCGCGATCCGGCTCCCGGCGAACGGCGGGCCGACCCGCGGGTCGAACGCCGTCCCGTACCCGTCGGCCTCGGCCGCGCAGGCCGCCAGCCCGGTCTCGACGGCGACGTCGGCCACCCTGTCGGCGCGCCCGGCGGCGGTCCGGCCGGCGCCGATCGGATCGCGCTCGGCCCGTGCGGCGATCCGCTCGTCGTGGAACGCCGCACGGTCGGCGAACCGGCCGGCCGCGAGCAGGAGCGCCGCGCCCCGCCCGGCGTAGCGCCGCTCGCGCCCGGCGGTCCTGACGAGGACCGCGTCGGCGTCCCGTTCCGCGAGCGCCCCGACGACCGTCGCGCGGCAGTCGGCCGCGGCCGCGAGGTCGCCGCCCCCCGGGCAGTCGTCGGCCTCGACCACGAGGTCGGTCCGTCCCGCCGGCGCGCCGGCCGGCGCGACGAACCGCGTCCCGCACCGACAGCCGTCCGCCGCGTCGCCGTCGCGCCATCGTTCGAACGGTCGCACGGGGGCCGTGGTCCCCCGCCGGGATTTAAGCGTCCGCCCGGGCTCCCCGCTCGACGACCACCGCCGGTCCGCCGTCGGCGACGAGCCGCAGGGTGAGCCGCCGCCGGCCACCGCCGCCGAGGACGACCGGTCCGTCGGGGGTCCGCAGGTCCGCCGCCGCCCGGACCCGGGTCGGCCGCGCCCCCTCCGCGCGGTACCTGATCCACCCGCCCGCCGCCGCCGCACCGTCGCTGCCGTTCACCGCGAACGACGCGACGGGCGCTGCCGCGAGCGATCGCTCGGGCAGGTCGATCCGGACGACGCGCCGCGCCCCGGGGACGCCGGCCGCCGTCGGGTCGTCCCGCGCGACGAGCAGCGACGCGGCCCGGATCAGCCGGTCGGCCGCGTCGTCGAGCCGGGTCGTCGTCCGGTCGATCCGGCCGCGCTCGATCGCCTGGAACGCGACGCCCGCGAGCGCGACGGTCAGGATCAGGGCCAGGAGGACGCGGATCACAGCGCGTCCCGGAGCCGGCCGACGAGCCGGCGATCCCGGCCGTCGTCCCCCCGTCCGTCCCCCGCGTCGTCCCGCCCGCGGTCGCCCTCGTCGGCCGCCGCGCCCCCGCCCGCCGGTCCGCCGTCGGGGTCGTACCCGCCGTCGCGGTCGTGCCCGCCGGCCGCGCTCCCCTCGACCCGCGGATCGGGGTCCCCGGCGAGCCTCGCCTCCAGTTCCTCGGCTTTCGCCAGCGCGGCGTCGGCGCGGCGCTCGACGGACTCGTCGATCGCCTCGACGCCGCCGAGATAGCCCCGGAGCGCCTGGAGGCCGCTCTCGACCTCGCCGAGCCGCTCGTCGAGGGCCTCGACCCGACCTTCCACCTCCGAGAGGCGTCCCTCCAGGGCGGCGGCGTCCGCGAGTCCGCTCCCGTCGGGGTCCGCGTCGGTCAGCCGGCGCTCGACGGCCGCGAGCCGTTCGCTCAGCCGTTCCCGATCGACTGCCATGCGCCGGGTGGTCCCGGCATCGTATTTGAACGGTCGGGCCTACGCCAGGCTCGCCCCGTCCAGGTCGGCCCGCGGGAAGTCGATCTCCATCAGATCGAGGATCGTCGGCGCGATGTCGTAGAGGTCGGCGTCCTCGACGCTCGCGTCCGGATCGTCGATCAGGAGCGACGCGTTCGAGAACGTGTGCATCCCGTTGCGCGGCCCGACGTCGAACGTCTCCCCGCCCGCGCCGAACCCCGCCTTGAGGTCGAACCCGTCGTTCGGGATCGCGACCAGGTCGGGAGCGATGTCGGCGTGGTCGCCGCGGAACGCGTCCTCGCGCTCGACCACGCGGTCACAGACGGGGGTGCCGTCGGGCCCCTCCAGGCCTTCGAGCATCGCCCGCAGTTCGTCGCGGCGGGCCTCGTACTCCCCGTCCGGGACGCTCCCCCGGGGCTCGCGGCCCTCGCGGTTGATGTAGAACCGGCCGGGGATGAGCGAGTACGCCAGCGTCTCCGCGGCGAGGTCGTTCAGTTCCCCGTGGTCGTCGTCCTCGTACGCGAGCCACCCCTCCTCCTCGAGCCAGGCGTTGAAGTGGACCTCGTAGTCCAGCGAGGTGAACCCGTGATCGCTGGCGATCACGAGGGTCACGTCGTCGTCCAGCGCCGCGCGCAGGCGGCCGATGTAGTCGTCGACCGTCTCGTAGAACTCCATGAACGCCTCCCGGCCGTCGAAGCCGGGGTCGTCGCGGGTCGGGTCGTCGCCGCGCTCGTAGTCCTTGAACAGGAAGTGGTTGACCCGGTCGGTCGTCATGAAGACGCCGAAAAAGAGGTCCCAGTCGTCGCGCGTGACGTAGCGCTCGAACGCCTCGAACCGCCGGTCGATCGTCTCGTGGGCGTTCTCGACGAACTCGGTCCGGTCGTCCCTGTGCCCGAGTTTGGCGTTGACGTCGATGCGGTAGCCGATGGAGTCGAGGTACTCCCTGAGCTCGTCGGGGTGGGCGGCCTCGTCCACCCCGGGCGAGAGGAACCCCGAGACCATCCGCTGGACGTTCCGCTGTGGGGGGAACGTGACCGGGACGTTCATCACGGTGGCCGACCGGCCGGCGTCGGCGACCCGGTCCCAGACCCGCTCGGCCCGGACGTCCCGGCCCATCGGGACGTAGGTGTCGTAGGAGCCGACCTCGCGGTCCTGGAAGCCGTAGACGCCGGTTTCGCCGGGGTTGACGCCGGTCGTGAGCGCCGGCCAGCACGCGCTCGACTCGGGCGGCACGATGCTGTCGATCGCGCCGGCGCTCCCCTCGTCGGCGATCGCCGCGAGGTTCGGGAGCCGATCGCGGTTGTCGGCGAGCATCGAGTAGGGCACCCCGTCGATGCCGAGGAAGGCGACCCGCGGGTGGTCCTCGCCGCGAAGCCGGTCGAACAGACCCATGCCCCCGCATACCGCCGACCGTCATAAGAAGGTTCAGATTCCGGCCTGGCGCGCCGACGGCGGTGACGCGCGCCCCGGTCGGCGGACGGGGCGCGCCGCGGCTCCGCCGCGCGGGCGTCGACGGTCGGTCGGCGGCGCGCCGTCGGCGGCGCGGCCGGCGAAGGAGCGAAGTGCGACGCCCCCCTACCGGCGCCCGTGAAGGAGTACCAGCGCAAGCAGCTGCTGGAGCGCGTCGAACGGGAGGGCGCGACGGTTGGGGCGTCGATCCCGGAGCGGATCGAGGTGCAGGGCGAGCCGATCGATCTGCAGGAGTTCGTCTTCGAGATCAAGCGCCGGGACTCCGTCCCGCCGGGCGAGCGCGAGCGGGTCGAGCGTGCCAAGCGGAACCTGCGGCGCGAGCGCCTCGACCGCCTCGGGCGGATCGAGGACGGCGAGGTGAGCTTCGAGGAGGGCGAGCGCCTCGCCCGGAGCGTCATCGGCATCGACCGGGCGCTGGAGGCCCTGGAGGGACTCGACGCCGCCGACCTCGAACGCGAGGCCGCGGCCACGGAGGCCGCCGACCGCAAGCGGTGGATGAAGTTCCTGCGGAAGGCGCTCGGGCGCGACGACTCGACGAACACGCGGGGGCGGCCGTGAGCCGCAACGAGGAGGTGGCCGCGCGCCTGGCGGAGTTCGGCGACCTGCTGGAGGCCAAGGGCGTCGAGTACAAGCCCCGGAGCTACCGGCGGGCCGCCGAGAACGTCCGGGACTGCCCGGACCCGATCGAGGAACTGGCCGCCGAGGGCGAGGAGGCGGTCGCGCGGATCGACGGCGTGGGCGACGCCATCGCCGCGAAGATCGTCGAGTACCTCGACACCGGCTCGATCGACGAGCTGGAGGCGCTCCGGGAGGAGCTACCCGTCGACATCCGGGCGCTGACCGCCGTCGAGGGCGTGGGCCCGAAGACCGTCGGCACGCTCTACGAGGCCCTGGGGGTCCGCGACCTCGACGACCTCGAACGCGCGGCCCGCGAGGGGGAGATCCGGGACGTGTCCGGCTTCGGGCCCACCACCGAGGAGAACATCCTGGAGAACGTGGCGTTCGCCCGCGAGGCCAGCGAGCGCGAGCGCCTGGGCGACGTGGTGCCGCTGGCGGACGACCTGCTCGCCCACCTCCGCGGGGCGGCGGCGGTCGAGCGTGCCGAGGCCGCGGGCTCGCTCCGCCGGTGGAAGGAGACGGTCGGCGACGTGGACGTCCTCGTGGCCGCGACCGACGCCCGGGGCGCGATCGACGCGTTCCTCGACTGGGAGCGCGCGGGGTCGGTCATCGAGGCCGGCGATGCGAAGGCGAGCGTCCGGGTCGACCGCTTCCGGGTGGACCTCCGGGTCGCCGCCCCCGACGAGTTCGGCGCCGCCCTGCAGTATTTCACGGGCTCGTGGGACCACAACGTGGCGCTTCGCAACCGGGCCATCGACCGGGGGCTGAAGATGAACGAGTACGGCGTCTTCGACGTCTCCGAACTCGACGACCCGGAGGGCGAGCGGGTCGGCGACCGGGTCGCCGGCGCGACCGAGGCGGGGATGTACGCGGCGCTCGACCTGCCGCCGATCCCCCCGGAACTCCGGGAGGGGACGGGCGAGATCGGGGCCGCGGACGCGGGGGAGCTCCCGGACCTGGTCGCCCCCGACGACCTCCGGGGGGACCTCCACGTCCACACGGACTGGTCGGACGGCGGGGCGACGATCGCGGAGATGGTCGCGGCCGCCGCCGACCGCGGGTACGGGTACTGTGCCGTCACCGACCACGCGACCGGTCCGGGGATGGTCGGCGGCGTCGGCCTCTCGGACGGGGAACTGCGCGACCAGATCGACGCGGTCGAGCGGGTCGCCGCCGATGCCCCCATCGAGGTGTTTGCGGGCGTCGAGGCCAACGTCGACGCCGACGGGGACCTCTCGGTCGCCGACAGCGTGCTCGCCGATCTCGACCTCGTGATCGCCTCGCCCCACAGCGGCCTGGACCAGGACCGCGGGACGGCGACCGACCGCCTGGTGCGCGCCGTCGAGCACCCCGAGACGGACGTGCTCGGCCACCCCACGGGTCGCATCATCAACAGCCGGTCGGGGCTGGACCCGGACGTCGACCGGGTGGCCGCGGCCGCCGCCGACCACGGCGTGGCCCTGGAGGTGAACGCCAACCCCAGCCGCCTCGACCTGCGCGACGACGCCGTCCGGGCGGCCGTCGAGGCCGGGGCGACGGTCGCGGTCAACACCGACGCCCACGCGCCGGCGGAACTCGACAACGCGCGCTACGGCGTCCACACCGCCCGCCGGGGGTGGGCCGAGGCGGCAGACGTGCTCAACGCGCGCGACGCCGAGGGGCTGGCGGCGTTCCTGTGACCCGTCGCGCCGCGCGGTCGCTAGTGCCGCCGTCGCCCCGCCGGCACACCCCATGAGGCTCCTCCTCGACGCGATGCTCGGATCGCTCGCCACCTACCTCCGCATGTGCGGGCACGACGCCGCGTACGCCCTCGACCGGGGGATCGAGGCCGACGACCGGCTGCTCGCGCTGGCCCGCGACGAGGACCGCCTGCTCGTCACCCGGGACGCGGCGCTCGCGTCCCGGGCGGGCGAGCGCGCGCTGCTCGTCGAGTCGCGGGACGTGACCGACCAGTTGCGCGACCTGCGGGCGGCGGGTCTCGACCTCTCCCTCCCCGATCGACCGGCGCGCTGCGGGACCTGCAACGGCCCGCTCGCCCCCGTCCCGACCGACGGGACGACCCCCGACTACGCCCCCGACCCCGCGGACACGGGCTGTTTCCGGTGTCGGGACTGCGGGCAGGTGTTCTGGCGCGGGAGCCACTGGGACGACGTGCGCGAACGCCTCGCCGGGCTCTAGCGCGCGCTCCAGTCCTCGCAGGGGTCCATGTCGGACATCTCCTGGCCGTGGTGCCCGCAGTAGGGCTGCATCCCGCGTTCCGTGCGGACGTACTCGAAGTGCTCGCAGTTGCCACAGTACGGATCCCCCGGAACGCTGTCGCGGTCCACGCGGCCGTCGTCGAACGACCGGATGTCCGAGGCCGCGGCGCCCCCGTCGGACGCGGCGCCGGCCTCCCGACCGCCGGCCGTACCTGCCGTCCCCGACGTCCGTCCCGCGGCGGGTCCCGCGGTCGACCCGCCGCCGTCCCCCGACCGGCTCCGGCCGGTCACGCCGCCCGTCGCGCCGGCGCCCGACCGCCCGCCCGTTCCGTCCGCCGCGCTCGTTTTGCCCGTTTTGCCCGTTTTGCCCCCGGTCCCGTCCGAGCCGTCGATCACGAGGGCGCCGTCGCCGCCCGTCGCCGCGCCGGTTCCGGCGGCCGTCTGCGTCGCCGCGGACCCGTCGGGGGTGCCCTTCCCGAAGCCGACGCTCCCCTTCTTGCGCGGGTCGACCTCCACGATCTCGGTCTCGCCCTGTCGGGTGACCTCGAGGCGGGCCGTCCCGCCGGGGTCGTTGCGGCGCTTGAAGTTGGCGATGCCGACGAAGAGGTACCAGAAGGCGATCAGCGCCCCGAGGAAGTAGGTGCCGACGGTCGGCAGGGTCAGGTCGGCGGTGGTCGTCGCGCAGTTCGCCCCGGACCACTGGCAGGGGTAGGCGTGGGTGAAGAGGCCGACGCCCAGCGCCGCGATGGCGGCGCCGACGCCGGCGGCGGCCCGCGTGTGACGGTCGGCGGGCAGGACCGTCAGGATGCCGAGGAAGACGGCGGGCACCCCGATACCGGCGAGGATGCCGGCGTACTCCCGGGCCTCGTACAGCGTCGCACCGTTGGCCCGCGCCACGCCGGTGGTCGCGACGACGATGCCGGCGACGACGAGCAGCACGCCGGCCGAGAACAGCCCGATGCCGGCGTACAGCCGGCCCGTGCTCGTCTCCCGCCGGGCGTCCGGCCCGTAGACCTCCCCGAGGCTCGTCATACACGCGGGTTCCGGCCGCATCCACAAAACGGTATGTCAGACGCTCGCAAGACGGCTCGGCGGGTCGAAGGGATTATGCGGATCGCCGCGCTTGCCCCGCGCATGGCCGACACCGAGGACGACGACGAGGCAAGCGAGGAGGACCCGACCGCCGTGCTCGGCGACGGGCCGGCGGTCGAGGGCGCGCCGCTCGCCCGGGTCGCGGCCCGGCTCACGTGGCCCCAGGAGGCGAGCGCCATCCGCCGGAAGGAGGGCGACGCCGTCATCCGGACGCCGGACGGGCCCCGCGAGGTCGGCGCCGTCCTCGACGAGGTCGACGAGACGTACTTCGACACCCGCCAGTCGTTCGTCGGGGCGGTCCGCGACGTCGTCGGGCGCGGTCCGGTCGCGACCGCCGACGAGTAGCGCCGCCGGTGTCCGTCCGCCGCCGGACCCGCGCGCGCCTCGGGGCGCTCTCCTGGGTCCAGCGGTCGCTGCTCGCCGGCGCCGCCCTCGGCGCCGCCTGGTCGCTCTGGGACCTCCCCGCCCACACCCTCCCCTGGCGGCTCCTCCGCGACCTGGCGCTGTTCGTCGTCGGTCCCGGGGCGCTGGCGTTCGCTCACGGCCGCGACCTCGGGTGGCGGATCG
Organism: Haloferacaceae archaeon; assembly: GCA_042219485.1. Classification (GTDB taxonomy): domain Archaea; phylum Halobacteriota; class Halobacteria; order Halobacteriales; family Haloferacaceae; genus CAZMLQ01. The sequence goes on along the minus strand of JBDGPV010000080.1, from coordinate 3,021 downwards.
ACCGGCGGGCGGTCCGCAACGCCGCCCTGCTGGCCGCGTTCGTGCTCCCGTTCTACCTCGTCGGCTCCTCGCTCCCGTCGGTGCGGGCCTACTACCCGATGTGGGAGACGACGGCGGCGCTCGACCGGTTTCTCCCCCACGCGGCCGGCCAGTTGCTCGTGGTCGTGGCCGCCGAGACCTACTACCGCGGGCTGCTCTGTGTCGGCGTCCGGGAGCTGGGACCCAAAAGCGCGCTCATCAGCCCCGTCGTCTACGCGCTCCACCACGTCGGCAAGCCGCCGATCGAACTCCTGCTCTCGGGCCCCACGGACGTGCTGTTCGGCCTGGTGGATTACGACTGCGAGTCGATCCTCCCCTCCGTCGTCGCCCACGGCCTCGGCCTGGCGCTCCTGGACTGGCTGGTGCTCCACCCGCCGCTCCTCGCCCCGGCCCGGGTCGTGCGGTGGCTCTCCTGGCTTCCGGTCGGCCTGTGAGCGACGGCGTGGGACCGCGCCGCCCGGTCCGCCCCGCGTCCCCCGGCCTGCGGCCCGCGTCCCGGCCGACGGGGGGGTTTATTTGGCCGCGACGCGCCCCCGTGGACATGGCGCTCCCGATCGACCCGTCGGTCCTGACCGCGGCGGACGTCGGCGAACGGCGCGCGATCCTCCACATGGGCCACGAGGCGGCCGTCGAGCACGTCCGCGAGACGTTCCTCGACGCCGGGTTCGGGGTCCCGGTCGAGTTCTCCCCGTCGGACCTGCTGAACGAGAAGGTCGACGCCGGGCGGGACCCCTACCACGTGCTCGGCGCCTGCAACCCCGAGATGGCCGACCGCGCGCTCGACGCGACCGACCGCCGGATCGGCGGCCTGTTCCCCTGCAACGTGGTGGTGTGGCAGGAGGAACCGGGCGTCCAGGCGGTCTACCACGTCTCGATCATGCGGATCGCCCGCCTCGTCGGGATCGCCCCCGACGACGAACGGATGGCCGACGTCGTCGCCGACACCGGCGAGATGGTCGACCGCGCGTTCGATCGCCTCTGACGGGCCGGAGCCGGAAGCTTCAGTATCGCGGCGGCGAGTGCCCCGTCCGATGGGACGCCACCGCCCGTGGCTCGCGGCCGTACTCGCCCTCCTCGTCGTCGGCCTCGGTCACGTCTACCTCCGGCGCTGGCGCCGCGCGGCGCTCTGGTTCGCGGTCATCCTCGGCAGCGGGGTCGCCCTCTCCTCGACGTTCGCCGACCCCTCGGCGGCCGCCGGACCGACCGACCTCCCCCTCGTGGTCGTCGTCCCCATCCTGGGGCTGTACGGGGTGAGCGCCGCCGACGCCTACCGGATCGCCCGGGAGACCGCCCGCCAGTCGGCGGTCGTCGACGAGGGGGGCGGGGCGGGCGCCGGACCACCCCCGACCGGGGACCCCCCCGAGGCGGAGGCGCCGGCGTGTCCACACTGCGGGAAGGAGGTCGACCCCGACCTCGACTTCTGTACGTGGTGTACGGAGCCCCTCGTCCCCGACGACGCGGAGTGACGGGCGCGGTCCCCGCCCGATCGGCCGCGGCCCCGCCTACCGTCTCCCTTCCCCTTCCCGGTCTCCCTCCCCCCCTCCCGCGTCCGCGAACGACGCGAGGGCGGCCTGCCGCCCGGCGGCCATCGTCGAGGCGCGCCCCAGGCGATCGAACGAAACCGGGAGCTCGGCCGTCACCCGGCGGACCGCCCCGTCGAACGTCTCGGCGGTCGCCCCCTCGCCCGCGACGGCGTTCCGGACGCTCTCGCGGACCTGCCAGACGCCCGCCGGCCCCCAGTAGTCGGCGGAGACGTGTCGGAGCACCAGCGCCTTCGCCCGCCGGCCCCGGTCGGCGAGCCCCTCGAGGACGCCGAGCCGCGCCGCGTGGTAGGCCCCCGCCGTCTCCTCGGGATAGGCGGTCCGGCCCTCCCGGCCCTCGTGGTCGCTCGTCACCCGGACGCCGCCGGCGGGATCGGGGTTCCAGACGCTCCCCGGCGCCTTGCACTCGACGAGTTCGTACTCCCAGTCGCCCGGCGCCAGGAGCACCCAGAACGCGTTGCCGAGGAACGCCTCGTGGTGGACCTCGACCCCGTCGATGCTCGGGTTCGACCGGATCCGGCCCCGGAGGAACCGCCCCACGCAGTCGTCGACCGCGGTGATCGACCACCGCGTGGGGACCAGCCGCCGGTTCCCGCCGCGGCCGAGCGCGCCCGCCGAGAGGACGCGGTTGATCCCGTAGACGTCGAATCCGCGCTCGTAGAGGTAGTTCATCGCCCCCTCGGCCCGCCAGTCGTCGTCCTCGATGACCCGCTCGACCGCCCGCGGGACGTGGGGGTTCTCCGAGAGGCGGGCGTCGCGGGCCGGCGCCCGCGGGCCCGTCGGCGTCCGCACGCCGCCCGCGTCGTCCACGTCGAGCGCGAGGTCCGGCGATCCGGCGAGGTCGATCTCGACCGCGACCGGCCGGTCGGCGACCGCGACCTCGCGCTGGACGCCGAGGAAGCCGTCCCAGGCGTCGTGGACGTTCGCGGCCGTCGCGCCGGCGGTCCGGCTGGCGGTGAGCAGCGCGGTCCGGCGCCGGAACACGTCGGCCAGCGAGAGGTCCTCGTCGTACCACGCCGCCGAGGTGGCGAACCGCCCGGCGTCGTCCTCGTGTCCGACCGGCGCGAGGACGCCGGCGGAGACGTCCGGGTAGTTCGCGCGCCCGACGAAGATCGACGGCGCGACGGTGCCGACGAGCGCGTCGCCGGACGTCCGCGCCTCGAACCGTTCCTCGAACCGCTTCAGGTGGTCGAGGATCGCGTAGGACTTCCGGTCGGCGAGCCGCCGCCGTTCGGCCCGCCGGTCGCGCGCGAGCTCGATGTAGTCGTCGAGCCGCATCCACCGGGAATCGGGCCCCCGCGGGCTTGAACCTGGCCCCGACGGTGACGCCGATCCCGCCGTCGCCGGCGGTCGGCCGCGGACCGGGAACGGCCCTACGAGTGGATCCCCATCGCCTCGATCTGTTCCTGGTAGCGGTTGCGGATGGTGACCTCGGTGACCT
>JBDGPV010000050.1:0-15310 GCA_042219485.1 Haloferacaceae archaeon | reverse complement strand
CGTCGGGCGCCCGCCGCCGCGCCCGCGGCCCCGTTCCGCGGGGCGCCCGCCGCCGCGACCGGCACGGCGCGGGAGTGAAGTGCGCGTCGGTCCTACGCCCGCCCATGACGGAGTACGACCCCGAGCGGACCGCGGTCGTCGTGGTGGACATGCAGAACGGGTTCTGCCACCCGGACGGCAGCCTCTACGCGCCGCCCAGCGAGGCGGCGATCGAACCCGTCTCGGAGCTGATCGACCGGGGGCGGGACGCCGGCGCCCGGGTCGTCTACACGCGCGACGTCCACCCGCCCGAACAGTTCGAGGACGCCCACTACTACGACGAGTTCGACCGGTGGGGCGAACACGTCGTCGAGGGGTCCTGGGAGGCCGAGGTCGTCGGGGACCTCGCCCCCGAGCCGGACGACCACGTCGTCGAGAAGCACACCTACGACGCGTTCCACGACACCGAACTGGCCGGGTGGCTCGACGCCCGGGGGATCCGGGACCTGCTGATCTGTGGCACCCTCGCCAACGTCTGTGTCCTCCACACCGCCGGGAGCGCCGGCCTGCGGGACTTCCGGCCCGTCCTCGTCGAGGACGCCCTCGGGTTCATCGAGGAGGACCACCGCGAGTACGCCGTCGAGCACGCCGACTGGCTGTTCGGCGAGGCGACGACGCTCGACGGGGTGCGGTTCGCGTAGGCAGCGCGGCCCCGCCCGCGGACGCGACGCCCGTCGGGCGCCCCGCCCTCACGGCCGGCGGTCGGTCGGCGACCCGTCGCGGGTGTGCTGGAGGCGCTCTGCCACCCGCGCCGGGACGGACACCCCGCAGTAGGTGCAGAACCACGACCGGCCCGTCGGCCGCGGCTCCTTGTCGAGTTCGTCGCGCGAACCCAGGGACGCGCCGCACCCGTCACAGCGGTACGTGTCCATGGCCGGACTCGGGGCCGGCGGTTTGAAACCGTTCCGGCCGGGCACCGCGGCGCTCGACCCGGAGGCGCCGGCCCACACCGGCGTCGTCCCGGGGGGTGCCGGTGCCCGACCCGGCGCGGGTCCCGGTCAGCCCCGCCGCTCCCGCCAGGCCGCCTTGCGCTCCCGGTACGTCTCGTCGTCGCGCACGGCGTCGAGGTGGGCCTTGTACACCAGCGCGATCTCGCGTTTCTCCTCGTCGTACCACTCCTGTGGCTCGCGCTCCTCTCCGTCCTCGTACTTCCGTCCCCCGGGATACTTGGCGTAGCGCATGGCGCGCGTCCAGCCCATCTGCAGGTACTTGCGGGCCATGTCCATCCCGGGGAACTCGTCGTTCGCCCGGTACTCGCGGAACTTCTCGTGGATCGCCTCGGCCGCCTCCTCGGCCCGGTCGAGGGTCTTGATCGACCACAGCGGCAGGAGTTCGTCCTTGTACGGCTGGACCTTGAAGACGCCCTGCTCGCCCCGCCCCACCTCGTACGCCTCCGGGCGCTCGCGGAAGTCGACGTCGTACTCGGGGTCGCCCTCGTCGGCCATGGCTGGGGCGTGGGGCTCGACCGGCTTGGACCTGCGGCTAGTTCATCGACCGGCCGGGGTCGGGCGGGCCGTAGAACTGGCCGTGGAAGCCGTACGGGAGGCGGTGGGGGAGCGGCGCCCGGGCCAGTTCGGCCATCGACCCCGCGTCGAGGACGACGAGGACCGACCGGTCGGCGCCGGCGTCGAGGACGACGCTCAGGAGCACGCCGTCGGCCTCGCCGTCCGGGTCGGGGCGCGGCACGAAGACCGGCTCGCCGGGGAACGCCGCCGGGCCGGGGTCGTACCGCGCCGCGCCGCCGTCGCGGACGTCGACCCGGGCGAGCCGGGCCGGCAGCGGGCCCGGCCCGCCCTCGGCCAGCCAGACGTGCCGGTAGGGGCGGCCGTTGTGCCGGCGGTAGTGGATCGCCGGGAACTCGACCGGTCCCGTCCGCAGGACCCGACGGTCGGCGCGGCCGGCGTCGAGGTCGATCCGGTAGCGCACCAGATCGCCCGCCGGCGCCGTCGGGTCGGCGCCCCGGAGGTTCGCCAGGGTCAGGTCCGTCACGGCGCGCTCGTCGGGGTAGGCCACGCAGTCGAGGGCCACGCTCCCCCCGGCGTCGGTCTCGTAGGCGTTGGCGTGGTGGTAGACGAAGGCGGGGTCGACCGGGGCGTCTGCGACCCGCTCGCCGGTCCGGCGGTCGAACACGAGCAGGCGGCCGGGGTCGTCGAACCCGTCGAACGCGTCGAGGAAGGTCCGGCCCCGGAGGGCGCCGACGAGCAGCGCCCGCGGCGCGACGCCGGACGGCATCAGCCCGACGACCGCGTACCGCCCGGTCAGCGCGAACGAGTGGACGTACGGGAGGTAGGGCCGGTCGACCCGGATCCGCGCGATCGGGTCGGGGTCGGCGGGGCCCCCCTCCTCCCCGGCGGGCCGCCGGAACAGCGTGTACCCCGTTTCCCCGCGCCCGCCGTAGGCGGCCGCGAGGTTGTAGAACGCCCCCTCGTCGGGGTCGTGGTGGAGGTGGCCGAGCGTCAGGTCGGCGTCGAGACCCGCCGTCAGGTCGCGCCGCCCCAGGGTCTCCAGCGTGTCGGGATCGAACGCCAGCCCCCAGGGCGACTCGGTGACCGCGAGCCACTCGCCGCCCATCCGCGCGACGCCGATGACCGGGTTGTCGGTCACCGTCCCGCGGAGGGCCTGCAGGAGGCGGACCGGAAGGGGCCTGTCCGCGGGCGTCCCGGGGAACGGCGTCCGAACGCGGCCGCGGTCCTCGGCGAACGCCAGGTCCCGGGAGCGGACGTACCGGTTGGCGTACGCCACCGCGCCGTCGTCGAACCGGAAGCGCCGGAGCATCGCGAACGGGTCGAACCAGTGGACCAGCGGCCGGTCGCCGGCCTCGAACGCCCCCGGCCCGTTCGCCACGTACGTCCCGGTCAGCCATTCCGGGATCGTGCCCTCCACGTCGAGGGAGGCCCGCGCCTCCTCGGCCTGGGTCTCGAAGCCCGCCGCCCACGCCGGATCCATGACCGGGGCTAGCGCCGCCGGGGTACTAAGGCTACGCCCGCGACGCCCCCGTCAGTAGCGGCGGGTCAGGTCCGCCCCTCGATCGCCACCGTCACCCGGTCGCCGACGCCGAAGGGATGGCCGTCCCGCGAGACGAGTTTGACCCCGAACGCCGCGTCCCGGCCGATCGCGAGCGACACGCCGGTCATCGGGCGGCCGTTCGCCGTCACGGCCAGGTCGCGCCACCGGACCGTCCGCCCGTGGGTCCGCCCGACGACCGTCCCGGCCAGCGACACGACCCGGGCCCCGTCGGGCCGGCGCCCGACCCCGTGTGCGCCGCCGCCCCGGTAGTGGGGGAGGCCGCCGTCGAGGGCGGCGTCCGCCCCCTCGCTCCCCCCGCGCGCCCCGCCCCGGCCGGCCGCCCCGGGCCGCCCGACTGCGCCCCCGACCCCGACCCACCGGTCGCCGGGCGCCGGGTGCTCGGGCGCGTCCAGGACGACGTACGTCTCCCCGGCCGCCGCGACCCGCCCGGTCCCGTCCCAGGGGCGGGGCTCGACCCCGACGTCGACCGAGAGCCGGACCGATCCGGCGGCGCGCCGGAGGTCGCGGCCGGCGGGCCGGAACCCCAGGTGGAGGTGGTCCGCGACCCAGGGGGCGAAAAAGCCCGACCGGACCGTCTCGCCGAGGGGGTCGCCGACGGCCACCCGGTCGCCCGCCCCGACGGCGGGATCGACGTGGAGGACCCGGGCGACGAGGTCGCCGAGGGCGGGGGCGCCGCCGCCGTTCCCGTCCCCGCCGTCCGCGCCGCCGCCCTCGACCCGGAGCCCCGAGGCCGCCGGGTCGACGTCGATCAGGAGCAGGTGGTCGTCGGCCGCGGCGTACGGGCGCGACGGCGCCCCGACGGTCAACGTCTCCCGGACCGTGCCCGCGACCGGCGAGGGCGCGACGACCCGCCGCCGCCCGCCCCGGGGGTAGAGGTCGACCGCGTGCCCCCGCTCGTGGGCCGGGAACGGCGAGTTGTACAGCGAGAACCGGCGGTAGCCGTCCAGGGCCGCCGCCGGCAGGATCGCGGCCATGTCCCGGCCAGGGGGCGCGGGCGCTTATGTGCGTCGTGGCCCCGCGGGCGAGGTGGACGCGAACCCGGACGGGGACACGGACGCGAACCCGGACGGGGCCAGCGGGGACGGGCGCCGGGCGGCCGCCCCGACGGGACAGAGTTAGGTACCGGGCCGCCGATCCCGGCGGTATGCTCGTCAGGGACGCGACGCTCGCGGGCGGCGACCGGCGGGACGTGCGGACCGGGGAGGGGCGCGTCGCCGCCGTCGGGACCGACCTCGCGCCCGCGGAGGGGGAGCGGGTCGTCGACGCGGGCGGGGCGCTCCTCCTGCCCGGCGCCGTCGACGTCCACGTCCACTTCCGGGAGCCGGGCGACCCGCACAAGGAGACCTGGACGACGGGCTCGCGGGCCGCCGCCGCGGGCGGGGTGACGACGGTCGTCGATCAGCCGAACACCGACCCGCCGACCACGACCGGGCCCGCGTTCGACGTGAAGGCCCGCCACGCCCGCGCCTCGCTCGTGGACTACGGGCTGAACGGCGGCGTCGTCCCCGACTGGGACCCGGACGCGCTGTTCGACCGACCGCTGTTCGCGCTCGGAGAGGTGTTCCTCGCTGACTCGACCGGGGACATGGGGATCGACGCCGACCTGTTCCGGGCGGCGGCCGAGCGCGCGGCCGCGGCCGGCGTGACGGTGACCGTCCACGCCGAGGACGCCGCGCTGTTCGACGAGAGCGCCCGCGAGCGATCGGACGCGGACGCCTGGAGCGCCTACCGGCCCGCGGAGGCCGAGGTCGCGGCCGTCGAGCGCGCGCTGGAGGTCGCGGCCGACGCCGGGGCCGACCTCCACGTCGCCCACACCAGCACGCCCGAGGCGGCCGACCTCGTCGCCGACGCGCCCGGCGCCACCTGCGAGGCGACGCCACACCACCTCCTCCTCTCCCGCGAGGACCTCCCCGACCTGGGGACGTTCGGGCGGATGAACCCGCCGCTGCGCTCGGAGGCGCGGCGCCGCGGGCTGTACGAACGGGTCGCCGACGGGACCGTCGACATCGTCGCCACCGACCACGCGCCACACACCCGGGCGGAGAAGGACGCCCCGGTGTGGGCGGCCCCGAGCGGCGTCCCCGGCGTGGGGACGATGGTCCCGCTCCTGCTGGCCCGCGCCCGCGACCCCGACGACCCGCTGACGGTCGAGCGCCTGCGCGCGGCCGTCGCCGGCCGCCCGGCCGACCGGTTCGACCTCCGGGACAAGGGGCGGATCGAGCCGGGGGCCGACGCGGACCTCGCGCTCTACCCCGACGGGCGCCGCCCGGTCGGGGCCGGGGACCGCCACTCGAAGTGCGGGTGGACGCCGTTCGAGGATCGGCCCGGCTGCTTCCCGGCGCTGACGGTGCGCCGCGGCGAGCCGATATACGACCCGGGGGGCCGGGTCCAGGAGGGGGGCCGGGCGGCGCCGTTCGGGTCGCCGTCGGGCAGGAACGTGCGCGCGGAGTAGCGGTCAGTCCGCGCCGGCGGTCTCCTCGGCCCGGAGCTCCGCGCTCGCCTCCCGCACCTCGCGCATGACCTCGGACACCCGCCGCTCGGCGTCGAGTTCCTCCTCGACGGCGAGGTCGACGCCCTCGACTTCGAGCAGGAACTTCGCGACCTCGGTGACCTCGTACATCAGGTCGTCGAGCTCCTCGGCGGTGAAGAAGCCACACATCGCGCCGTAGAGGAAGGTGGCGCCCGCGGTACGGACCTTGTCCTCGAAGGACGCGCGGGCCTGGTTGACCGCCTGCGGCGTGTACGTGTCCGTCATGAACGGGACGAGCTCCGGCAGGTTCTCGCCGATCTTCGTCATCTCCACGCCGGTCTCGGTCCGGAAGTCCGCACAGAGGCGGGCGATGGCCCACTCCCGGGCGGTGATGTAGGTCCGGTCCCGGAGGAACCCGTTGACGCGCTCGTACTCGGCGCCGTCCATCTTGGTGAACCGCTCGTAGGCCCGGACGTCCGCCGGAACGTCGGCGTCGGCATCGGCGTCGACGTCGGAAGCGCCGGGATCGGCGGAACCGGGGGCGTGATCGCCGTCGACGTTCCCCCCGGCACCGGGGTCCTCGGCGTCGGCGCCGCCGTCGTCCGTCGGGCCGTCCGCCGCGGCGTCGGGATCGCCGGCCCCGGTCCGGCCGTCGGCGTCCCGGTCCTCGCCGTCCCCGGACGTCTCGCCCGTCGCGCGCTCGGACATGGGCGTCCTTCCGCCGGGCGGCGCAAAAGGGTTCCGTCGGCGTCCGCCGTCCGTCGGACGGCCCGTACCACCTTTTTTGCGTCGGCGCGGCGAGGTCGGGGTATGAGGCTGCTGCTTGGGATCGGGGGGCGCGACGACTCGCTGCGGGCGCTCGACGCGGCGGTCGAGCGCGCCGCCGAGGCGGGCGATCGCCTGACCGTCGCCGTCGTCGACGACCCGGAGTCCGACCGCGAGGCGGGCGAACTGGTCGACCGGGCGGCGGCGCGGCTCGACGAGGCCGACCTGGACGCCGAACTCCGGCGCGTCGAGGGGCACCCGGGGAGCGAACTCGTGGAGATGGCCGAGCGCGGCGACTTCGACCGGATCGTGATCGGCGGCGGCGAGTCCAGCCCGATGGGGAAGATCAGGCTCGGCGAGGTCGCCGAGTACGTCCTCCTGAACTCCCGGATCACCGTCACGCTCGTCAGATGAGTCGGGCGCGCGTCTATCCCGACGAACCCGTCGGTCCGTTCCCGTCGCCCCCCCGGACGATCACCGACGCGGAGGGCCGCTCCGTGCGGATCAGGGCCGTCGGGCCGGCCGAGGGGGCCCTGGACCCGGATCGGGCGCTCGACCCGATCGTCGAGATGTACGCCGGTTTCGACCCGGCCGACCGGGCCCAGGGGCTCCCGCCGACCGGCGACGAGCGGATCCGGGAGTGGGTGGCCGACCTGCTGGACGCGGACGCGCACAACGTCGTCGCGCTCGTCGGGTCGGCGGTCGTCGGGCACGCCGTCCTGGTGCCCGACGAGGACGTCCACGAACTCGCCATCTTCGTCCACCACGAGTACCAGGAAGCCGGCATCGGCACCGCGCTCCTCCGGACCCTGCTCGGCCACGCCGCCGACCTGGGGATCGAACGGGTGTGGCTCACCGTCGAGCGGTGGAACGCGCCGGCGATCAACCTCTACGAGAAGGTCGGGTTCGAGACGAGCAGCGCCGAGGGGTTCGAACTGGAGATGGCGATCCGCCTGCGTGCCGAGGGGGACGCGGACGCTGACGGGCACCCGGACCCGGAGGCGGACGACGCGAACGCGGACGACGGAGAGCGATGAAGACGGGGGGAAGCGGACACGGGCGACGCGAACGCGGACGACGGAGAGCGATGAAGACGGGGGGAAGCGGACACGGGCGACGCGAACGCGGACGACGGGGGGTGACCGCACCCGGGTCGGGCACACACGCGGGGGGCGCCCGCTCAGACCGACAGCACCGGCTGGCTGGCGTACAGCAGGACGTACTCGGCCGCGCGTTCGAGCACGCCGCCCGCCCGGCCGTGCGGGTCGCGGACCGACTCGTGGGGCAACACGAGGAAGTCGGCGTCCTCCTGGTCGGCCGCGTCGAGGACGACGCTGCCGGGGTGGCGCCGCATCGATCGGGTCGAGAAGCCGTAGGCGGTCGAGGTCCGGAGCGGCACGTCCGCGTCGTCGGCCAGCGCCCCGATCCGGTCGAGGAAGGCGTCGGACTCCTCGGTGACCTCCGTCTCGTCGATCCGGTCGGTCTCGACGGCCCGGACCGTCTCCTCGTCGAGCACGTAGACCGCGTGGACGGTCGCGTCGTACTCGGCGGCGACGGTCACCGCGTACTCGGCGGCCCGCCTGGACTCGTCGCTGCCGTCGACGGGGGCGAGCACGACCTCCACCTCCTGGACCATGTGGCCGCCTCCGCGTCCCCGGGGCAAAACCCTGCCGCTCCCGCGTCCCCCCCGCCCCGGCGGATTCAAGTGGTCCGGCGGCGAACCGGACGCCGTGCACGACTTCGGGACGATCGTGATCGCCACCGACGGCTCCGAGAGCGTCGAGCGGGCCGTCGACGTCGCGCTCGACCTCGCCGTCCGGTTCGACGCGTCGATCCACGCCCTCTACGTGGTGGACGAGGAGGAGGTCGCGTCCTCCCCCGAGCGGCTCCGCGAGGAGATGCAACACGCCCTCCAGGAGAGCGGCGGCGAGGCGATCGTCGAGGTCCAGCGGCGGGCGAACGAACTCGGGGCCGACCGGTCGGTCACGGCCGTCGTCCGCGAGGGGCGCCCGGCCGACGAGATCGTCGCCTACGCCCGGGAGAGCGACGCCGACATAGTGGCGCTCGGGACCCGCGGTCGGCACGGCGAGAACCGGTTTCTCATCGGCAGCGTCGCCGAGCGCGTCGTGCGGAGCTGCCCGGTGCCCGTGCTGACCGTCAGGCACCTCCCCGACGGGGAGGGGGTGGCCGACGCCGACGCGGGGGCCGGGAGCGGCGCGGAGCCGTAGCCGCGCGCCGGGCCGCGACCGCGGGATACTTCCGCGCCGCGGGGCACCCGGAGATATGGACGACGACCTCATCGACGACGACCGGCTCCCCCTCGCGCGGAAGTCCCGCCTGCCGGGGACCGGCTTCTTCTATCCCGACTCGCTCGACGACGAGCGCGCCGAACGCCGGGTCCGCGAGGCGGTCGAGGGGGCCGATGCGGTCGTCGTCGCGGACACCGACGCCGACGGCCTGGGCTGTGCGGCGCTGATCCGCGAGGCCCGGGACGCGTCGGTGGCGGCGGCCGACTTCGAGGCGTCGATGGCGGCGCGGCTCGCGGGCGGGGACGACGATACCGATGACCGCCAGGCGTCGGCGTCAGCGGCGGACGCGGCCCCCGGGGAGTCGCCCGTCGCCCTGGTCGGCGCCGGGCCGTACTCGCTCGACCGGGCGCTGGAGCGCGTCGCCGAGCACCTCGACCCCGGGGCCGAGGTGTTCGTCTGTGACCTCTGTCCCGACGCCTACGACCCGATCGGCGAGGCCCTGGAGGCGGTGGCCGACCGCGCCGGGACCGTCCGGTGGTTCGACCACCACCAGTGGGACGGGGCAGTCGCGGACGACGTCCGGGCGGCCGGCGTCGACCTCGTGGTCGGCGCCTCCGACGAGGAGTGCTCGACGGACGTGGCGTTGCGCTCCCTCGACGCGGCGTTCCCCGACCGCCTGCACGACCTCGCGGCGGTCACCCGCGACCACGACCTCTGGATCAAGGCCGACGAGCGGAGCGACGACCTGGCCGACTACGCCGCCTGGACCGACCCCGAGGAGTACGTCGCCGTCGTCGCCGAGTACGGCCCGGACCTCCCGCCCGACGCCATGGCGTACGTCGCCGAGCGCCGCGCCGAGAAGGAGCGGCTGATCGATCGCGCGGTCGGGCGCGCGACCACCCACGAGGTCGGGCCGTGGACGGTCGCGACCACGTACGGCCGGTGCTCGCAGAACGAGGTGGCCGAGCGCCTCCGCGAGGCGGGCGCCGACGCGGCCGTCGTGGTGAAGCCGGCCGGCAGCGCCTCCCTGCGGGGCTCCGAGGCGTTCGAGCGCTGCCACGAGGTGGCGGCGCTCGTCGAGGGGGGCGGCCACCCGAAGGCCGCGGGCTGCAAGCCCGACATCTACGACGACATGCTCGACTACGCGAGGCACTGGACGACCGAGGGCGAGGCGGCCCGGCGGGTCATCCTCGCCGCGTTCGAGCGGGTCGCCGAGCGGGCGGAAGGCGGCGGGACGGCGGCCGGGGGGGACGGGGCGAGCGACGGACCCGACGCGGGGAACGCGGACGGCGACGGGACGGCCGACGGCGATGGGTAGGGGTCACTCCCCGGGCGGGTCGGCCGCCCCCGCCCGGTCCCGGTCGCCGACGACCCACCGGTCGGAGTAGGCGGTCCCGCACGCACACCGGGCGTAGGCGTGGATCACGTCGCCCTCGGCGTAGATACCGCCGACCGACTCGTTTCGCTCCTCGGCGAACGCGAGGAGGTAACGGAGGGCGTGTCGCCCGCCATCGGCGGCGTCCGGGCACTCGCCCCCGTCGAGGGTGGGGGCGATCCGCCCCTCGCGCCGCCTGGCCTCGCCCGCGAACGTCATCGCGTCCGTGCCGGTGCCGGCGGCGAACGCGCGCCGGCCGCGGTCGCCCGGCACGACGAGCACGACGCCCCCGTCGGCGCCGATCCCCCGGTCGGCCAGCCGTCCGTCGTCGTCCAGTTCGTCCTCGGCGAGGAAGAACGCCACCTCGTCCGGGCGGTCGGCGTTCAGGAACTCCGCCAGCGCGCGGTCGTTCATGGCGGGCGGAGACGCCCGGGACGGAAAGCGCTAGCGCTGACGTCACCCGTCGCGCTCGACCCGCTCCGCGATGGCCGAGAGCGCGTCGTCGGGACCGGGCGTCGCCTCGTAGACCGCCCGGTCGCCGGGGAGCCGGAGGCCGTACAGGTCGCCGGGCTCGATCCCGTCCAGGAGGACGCTCGCGCCCGGGTCCCGGTCGCTCGCGCGGAGCCAGTCGACCAGCCGGTTGGGCCCCTCGCGCTCGCGGGCCAGCCGGCGGTTGTCGCGGGCGCCGGCCAGCAGGCGCCCCTCGGCGTCGGCCGCGACGCGGGCGTGGCGCTCGGCCCCGTCGATGACGAGCCTGAGGACCGTCCCCGGTTCGACGGGGACGGACTCAGGGAGCCGCACGCAGGGGCGCCTCGTGCCGCCGCGGCGCGCGATCCGGGCCCGGTGGGTCGTCACCGAGGGGTGGTCCGACGGGACGCGCACGCGCTACTCGTCGCCCTCGTCCGCGTCCCCGCCCTCGCCGAGCGCGGCGGCCACGTCGTCGCCCTCGACCACTGTCGCGTTGATCTGGGCGGTCCGATCGCCGATCTCGCGGCCCCGAACGGTGATCCGGCGGCGCTCGCCGTCCCGCTGGGGCTCGTAGCCGACGCCGCCGGTCAGGAGGAGTTCCCGGAGGTCCGACCCGGGGACGTCCGCGCGCATCGGCCGCCCGGTGTCGTCGGAGCCGCCGGTCAGTTCGAGCGTGAACCCGTCGAGCCCGACCGCCGCGCCGTCGACCTCGTCGCCGAGTTCGCGTCCGAGAAACCGGTTGGCGTCCTGTCCGTCGACCTCGCGCTGGTAGGTCGCCCCCGTCTCGGGGTCCGAGATCACGACCTGGAAGTCGGCCATGCCGTCCGATCGGCCGGCAGCGGTCAAAAGCGCGTCGAAAGGGCCGGGGCGTGAGCTACGCCTCCCGCCGCCCCCGGAGCGGGTCGAGGAGCCCCGGGTAGTCCGCGATGATCGCGTCGACGCCCGCGGCGCGCAGGCGGTCGGCCCGGTACCAGGTGTCCACCGTCCAGGCGGCGACCGTCCGGCCGGCGTCGTGGGCGCGGGTCACGACGTCGACCGTCGGGGTCGAGTCCGGGGCCGCGTCGGCGCCCGCGAACGGCGTCCCGGCCACGAGGTCCCACGGCGGGTGGATCGCGACGGCGTCGTACCGCTCGGCGACCGTCAGCCCCGCCCGGAGGTCGTCCCGGACGAGCGGGGCGACGGCCGCGTCCGACCGCGCGCGCACGGCCGCCAGGGCGCCCTCGCAGAACGACGAGTAGCGGACGCCGTGCGGGGCGTCCGCCAGGTCGTCGAGCACCCGGTCGACGAACGGCGCCCACCGCTCGCGGGCCGCCACCAGGTCGTCGCCGCCGAGCGCCTCGTCCGGGCGGATCGCCGGGGTGCCGGGGTTTTTCAGTTCGACGTTCAGCCCCACGTCGGCGGGCACGGCGTCGGCGACCGCGGCGAGCGTCGGCACCGTCTCGCCGCTGTCGAGGACCTCGGCGCTCGTCACGACCTCCGTCGGCGCCTCCCACACCACCCCGCTGGCGTCGGTTGGGCCGCCCCGCTCGCGGGCGCCGAGGCGGTCGTCGTGGAAGACGACCGGGTCGCCGTCGGCCGTCGCCACGACGTCGAGTTCGACCGCGTCGGCGTCGCGGGCCGCCGCGCGGAAGGCCGCGAGCGTGTTCTCGGGGTACCGGCCGGCGAAGCCGCGGTGGGCGACCACCTCGACGCCCGGGGCCGCGGACGCCGGCCGGTCGCTCACGTCAGCCCCCCGACTCCCACCGGAACCGACCGTCGCGCTGGATCGTCTCGCCGTCGACGAGCAGCCGCGACCCCTCGTCCATCCCCGTGATGAGGTCGACGTGGACCGCGCTGTCGTTCGCGTCGCCGTCGGGCACGCAGGCGTCGTACGCCCGGCCCAGTGCGAGGTGGACGGTGCCGGCCATCTTCTCGTCGAAGAGGAGGTTGTCGGTCGCGCGGTCGATGCCGCGGTTCATCCCGATCCCGAGCTCGCCGAGCCGGCGGGCGCCGTCGTCGGTCGCCAGCACCTCCGCGATCGCGTCGGCCCCGACCGCCGCGCCGTGATCGACCACCTCGCCGTCCTCGAACGCGAGGCGGACGTCCCTGACCCGGCGCCCCTCGACGGTCATCGGCACGTCGAACCGGACCTCGCCCTCGGCCGCGTACGGCGCGGTGAACACCTCGCCGCTCGGCAGGTTGTGCGAGTCGTAGGCCACCGAGGCGGCGCTGTTGACCGCGACCCGGCCGTCGATCCGCATCGTCAGGTCCGTCCCCTCGCCGACCAGGCGGACCTCGCGCCCCGCGTCGAGGATCCGCTTCAGTTCGGACATCTCCTCGGCCAGCGCCTCCCAGTCCCGGAGGACGGCGCGGTAGACGAACTCCCGGTATGGCTCGTAGGCCATCCCCGCCTGCTGGGCCAGCGACCGGGTGGGATGGACCGTCGAGACCCAGTCGGTCGCCAGCCGCGCCTCGCGGGCGGGGGCCGCCGCCCTCGCGCGGGCCTGCCGGGTCTCGGGGGGCACGTCCGCGGCCGCGAACGCGTTCCGCCCGCCGCCCAGGCGGAGGGTCGCGTCGGCCGACTCGTAGAGGGACCGGGCGAGCGTCGGGTCCCCGACCCCCGCGGCGTCGGGGGCGGCCGCGCGGAGGTACGCCCGGTCGACCTCGTCGCTGTCGTAGACGAACAGCGGGGCGGCCCCGCGCTCGCCGAGCGCCTCGCCGACGGCGACCGCCAGGTCGTGGGCGCCCTCGGCGACGCTCACCACGACGCGGTCCCCGGCGTCGATCCGCGCGCTCCAGTCCACGAGCGTCTCCGCGTGGGCCCGGACCCGGTCGTCCATGCCCCGCCTCGGGGGGCGGGGGTTGTAAACCTGAACCTGGACCTGGACCGACCCCGGCCGGCCACGGCCGACGGCGGGGGCGGAGTCGCCCCCCGGCCCGCCGGCCGCCGGTCGCCGGGCGGCGGGCACGGGCGCCGATCGTCCGCCGCCGACCGCCGGCGGGGCCGACCGCAAGGGCTACCTCCCGGGGCCGCCACCCGACCCCATGCGACTGGGCGTCATCGGGCTCGGGCGGATGGGGCGGATCGTCGTCGAACGCACCCTCGAGGCCGGTCACGGGGTCGTCGCGTTCGACCTCGACGCCGAGGCGACCGCCGCCGCCGCCGAGGCCGGCGCGGAGCCGGCCGACTCCGTCGCCGACCTGGCGGAGCGGCTGGGGGACCGCAAGCGCGTCTGGCTGATGGTGCCGGCCGGGGAGGCGGTGGACGCGGCGCTCGACGACCTCGCCCCGCACCTCGACGACGGGGACGTCGTGATCGACGGGGGGAACTCCCACTTCGAGGCGTCGGTCCGGCGCGCCGAGCGGACCGACGCCGCCTACCTCGACTGCGGCACCAGCGGCGGCCCCGCGGCGGCCGACCGGGGGTTCTCGCTCATGGTCGGCGGTCCCGCCGACGCCTACGAGGCGATGACGCCCGTCCTCGACGCGGTCGCGACCGGCCCCGACGGCCACGCCCGGATGGGGCCCTCCGGGGCCGGCCACTACGTGAAGATGGTCCACAACGGCGTCGAGTACGCGCTGATGGAGGCCTACGGCGAGGGGTTCGAACTCCTCCACCGCGGGCGGTACGACCTCGACCTCGAGACGGTCGCGCGGACCTGGACCAACGGCGCCGTCGTCCGGTCGTGGCTGCTGGAACTCTGCACGGAGGCGTTCCGGGAGGAGGGCGACGACCTCGGCGACGTCGCCGACCACGTCGCCGGCGGCTCGACGGGGGCGTGGACGGTCCGGGAGGCGCTCGACCGCGAGGTGCCCGTGCCGCTCATCTACACGGCGCTCGCCGAGCGGTTCGACTCCCGCCGGGACCGGTTCGCCCGGCGGCTGGCCAACCGCCTGCGCTACGGGTTCGGGCGCCACGAGGTGCGCCGACGGGACGGTGGGGCGGCGGACGACGGCGGCGACGGCGACGGACCGGACGACGGCGCGGACGCGGATCCGGGGACCGAACGCGACTGGGGGGCCTGACCGACCGGCCACAGTCGCCGGCGGACCGGAGGGCGAACGACCGGCGGCCGCCGGATCGCTCCACCGTCGACGGCCCCGCTCGTGATCGGGAGCGGGCGCCGGCGTGGCAATCACAACGCTGTTAACCCCCGCTTTCATACCGCCCCGCATGGTCGTGATCAACTGGGTCGGGCTCGGGCTCGGCGTCGCCCTGACGCTGGTGGCCGTCGTCGTCCACTACTCGTCGGGCTCCGAGTGGACCCCGACCGGGGACGTCTCCGCCGAGGTCCTCGAACGCCGCGCCGAGAGCCTGCCGGAGACGGAGTTCCCGGAGCCGATGAACCGCTCGATCGGGGGCGGCGCGGTGGCCGCCGGCGCGGTGGCCGCCGGCGAAGGAGGCGCCGAACTCGAAGAGGGCGAGGCGGCCGAGGACTCCGGCCCCGGCGACATCCCGGAGGACGAGGTGGAGTACTACGAGGTCGAGTTCGTCAAGCAGGGCGAAACCGTCGAACTCGCCAACAACGAGACCATCCTCAACCAGGGCGAGGAGCAGGGCTGGGACATGCCCTACGCCTGCCGGCAGGGACAGTGCGTCTCCTGTGCCGGCCGGATCACCAGCGGCGGCAACTCCGAGGACTACGTCGTTCACGACAACCAGGAGATGCTCGACGAGGGCGAACTCGACGACGGCTACACCCTCACCTGCGTCGCCTACCCGCGGTCCGACTTCGCCATCGAAACCGGCGAGGCGCCGTAACGACCGCGCCCCCGGCGAGTTCACAACGGTTAAGCGGCCCCCTCGACTACCCGACGTCCGTGGGCGCGTAGCTCAGTGGACAGAGTGCTTGGTTCCGGACCAAGACGTCGCGGGTTCAAATCCCGTCGCGCCCGTCACGTTACGTCCCGGTTGGGAATCACAGACAGGGGGATCGC
>JBDGPV010000010.1:0-15788 GCA_042219485.1 Haloferacaceae archaeon | reverse complement strand
CGGCGACCCGGCGGCGAGCGCGAGCGTTCGCGGCGACGCCGGCGGCGCGCCCGACCGCCGGGCGGCCGCGCGCCCCGACCCGGCCACCGACCGGATCGGCTGGGAGGCCGGCTACTGGCACGACGATCCGATCGACGTCGACCAGTCCGACGGCCTCTCGGAGCGGGAACTCGACGCGTACGTCGCGCGGTCGATGGCCCGCGTCGAGTTCATCCGCCGCGCGGAGTTCACCCGCCGGGTCCCGGTCGAGGTGATCGACCGCGAGGCGTACCGGCGGCGGGCGGGCGGGGACAACGAGAGCGCCGCCTTCGTCGCGTGGAACAACCAGGTCTGGGAGGCGCTGTTCGTCGACGGCGAGGACTCGAACGTCCAGGAGAGGCTCGGACGGACGATCGGCTCGTCGGTGCGGGGCTTTTACACGTCGGGCGAGGACGAGATCAGGATCGTCACCGACACCCCGTCGCGCCCGGTCATCGACAACGCGACGCTGGTCCACGAGCTCACCCACGCGCTCCAGGACCAGACGGTCGACCTGACCCGCGAGTCGCTCCGCAGGGACACCCAGGACGGCGACCTCGCGGCGGACGGCCTCGTCGAGGGGGAGGCGAACCTGGTCCAGCGGCTGTACGAGCGCCGGTGTGGCGAGGAGTGGGAGTGTGTCGGTACGCCGGCGCCCCGCGCCGGCGGGAGCGGGGGTGGGGGTGGGAGCGGGAGCGGGAGCGGGGGCTCGAACCTCGGCATCCTGCTCACCATCCTGCACCCGTACTCGGACGGCCCGGTCTACGTGAACGCGATCCGCGAGCGCGCGGGGTGGGACGGCGTCCGGGCGGCGTTCGACGATCCGCCGGCGAGCACCGAGCAGGTGATCCACCGCACCGACGAGGCGCCGACGCCGATCCGGTTCGAGGACCGGGCCCGGGGTGACTGGCGGCCGTACCCCGACGAGGGCGAGAACGGCTCGGACACGGCCGGCGAGGCGTCGATCTACGTGATGCTCTGGTACCAGGCCCAGACGGCCAACGCCGACACGGTCGATCCGGGCGCGATCGGGCGGACGTCGTCGCCGTTCGACATCTACAACTACGACGCCCGCCCCTCGGCGGGGTGGGCGAACGACCGGCTCTTCCCGTACCGCGACGGTCCCCCCGGCGGGAACGACACGCGCCACGGGTACGTCTGGGTGACCGAGTGGGACACCGAGCGCGACGCCCGCGAGTTCCGCCGGGCCTACGGCGCGATCCTCGACGCCCGGGACGCCCGGGCCCGGGACGACGGGATCCGCGTGATCGAGGACGGGCCGTTCGCCGACGCCTTCCTCGTCGTCCGCCGGGGGACGCGGGTGACGGTCGTCAACGGGCCGACGCCGGCGGCCGTCGAGGCGCTCCGGCCGGGGCTGGCGGCGGCCGCGCGGACCGACGGGGGATCGGGCGCGGCGGCCCCCGGGTTCGGGGTCCGGGCCGCGCTCGTCGCGCTGCTCGCCGGGGCGGGCGCCGCGCTGGCGCGCCGACGGGGCTGATCGACCGCCAGACTATTTGCCGTCGCCGGGCGTGGCCGGGGTATGGAGTTCGACATCGTCGGGCCGGAGGCGATCCGGGACGGCCGGGCGACGGACGCGTACTTCCTGCGGACCGAGGAGGCGCTCCGCCGGGCCGACCGGAACCCGCGGGTCGTCGCGGAGGTGACCGCGGACCAGTTCCCCACCGGTCGGTTCGAGGCGCTGGCCGGGGTGCGCGACGCGGCCGCCCTGCTTTCGGGGCTGGACGTGGACGCCGACGCGCTCCCCGAGGGCCGCCTGTTCGACGGCGGGCCGGTGGTCCGGATCGAGGGGCCGTACCTCGCGTTCGCGCGGTTCGAGACGTCGCTGCTCGGCTTCCTCTCGCACGCCAGCGGCATCGCGACGGCGGCCCTGGAGTGTCGGGTCGCCGCGCCCGAGTCGACGGTGCTCTCCTTTGGCGCGCGCCACGTCCACCCGTCGATGACCGCGGCCGTCGAGCGGTCGGCGCTGCTCGGCGGGCTGGACGGGTTCTCGCACGTCGCCGCGGGCGAGGTGCTCGGGCGCGAGCCGGGCGGGACGATGCCCCACGCCCTGCTCATCTGCTTCGGCCGCGGCGACCAGGAGGCCGCCTGGCGGGCGTTCGACGCGGGGGTCGGCCCGGAGGTACCCCGCGTCGCGCTGGTCGACACGTACACCGACGAGACCGACGAGGTCCGCCGGGCGGCCGCGGCGCTCGGCGACCGCCTCGACGGCGTGCGGATCGACACGACCGGGTCGCGGCGCGGCGACCTCCGGCACATCGTCCGCGAGGTGCGCTGGACGCTCGCCGAGATCGGCCGGGAGGACGTGGACGTGTTCGTCAGCGGCGGCGTCGACCCGGGGCTGCTCCGGCGCCTCCGGGACGTCGCCGACGGGTTCGGCGTCGGGGCGTACGTCTCCAACGCCGATCCGATCGACTTCGCGCTGGACATCGTCGAGGTCGAGGGGGAGCCGGCGGCCAAGCGGGGGAAGCTCTCGGGGCGGAAGGCGGTCTACCGGACGCCGGACGGCGGCCACCACGTCGGGCGGGCCGACCGCGAGGGGCCGGCCGACGGCGAGCCGCTGATGGAGCCGCTGATCCGCGACGGCGAGGTCGTCCGCGAGTTCGACGTCGACGCGGCCGCCGAGCGGGCGCTCGCCGACGCCGACCGGACGGGGTTCCGACGGGAGGGCCGGTGACGGCCGGGCCGGGACGCGGGGACTGACCCGAGGGAGCGCAGGGACGGACCGAGAGGAGCGCGGGAACGGAGAACGGGTGGAGGGGCGGGCGAACGGGACGGGCGGTCAGTCGAGCGTGACTTCCTCGACGGTACCGTCCTCGCGCTCCCGGAAGACCTGCCCCTCCAGCAGCGTGATCATGGTCTCGTCGTCGCGCCAGGCGCCGGGCGAGACGCGGGCCTTGCGGCACGCGCGGGCGAGGAACTCCTCGGCGCTCCAGTCGTTCTCGACCGGGAGTGTGGGGTAGAGCCAGGCGTGGTTCGATCCGGCGTCGACGGCGACGCCGTGCGTGCCGAGTTCGAGGTCGGCCCGCGGGTCGTCGGTGAGCACCCGGTCGGTGACGACGAACACGGAGACGGTGAGCGAGGAGAGTTCCGCGGGTTCGACCTCGGAGCCACAGGAGTCCTCCGACGAGGCCCGGATCGCCGCCTCGACGATGGCGTGGCCGAGCCGGTCGTTGTCGCCGTAGCTGCCGGCACAGCCGCGCAGGCGCCCCCGTCCGCGGCTCGAACAGAGCCGGACGAACGCGCCCGTCCGGGTGTAGAAGGCGTCGCGCATACTGCCGGGATGCTCGCGCTGGCCCTGAACGACGTAGGCCTCGACCGACTCGCGGGCGAGTTCGACCGCGCGTGCCCCATCCTCGTACGTCAACCGGGCGGACTGCGCCTCCATACCACCGAGAACACGCGCGACGGACTTGAACTCTTCTGTCGCCGCCGACTCCCCCGTCGGGCCGGCCCGTCGCCGTCGTTCCCGGGCACGGGTGGCGCCGCCGACCGCGGGCCGTCGCCGGGCCGGCGGGCGGTTCGGGGGCCGGGCGACGGGCTTTTCGGTCCGGCCGACCGAGGTCCGGTGCGGCAGGGAGAGCCCGGCCCCCGTGGGCCGCCGGGCCCATGAGGAAAGTCCCCCCACCGTCCGGACGGGTGACCGGGCGCAAGCCCGGAGCCGGAGACGGCTGGCGCTCGAACAGCAACGAGACCCCCCGGCCCGACCGATGAGGCGCGCGAACCCGACCGCGAGGAAGGGGAGTTAACCCGCCGAGGGCCCCGAGGGCCGGCGCGAACGCGCCGGCGCTCGCGACGGCCGGGAACGGATGGAACGGCGACCCTCACCGGTGCAAGTCCGCGCCGGTACGGTAGTCCGGACGAGGCGCGGACGCTCAGCCGAATGCCGGGCCGAACGGAAGGGGGCTTACTCCTCCCAGCCGCGCTCCGCCCCGCGAGCGGCGGCGCCGTCCCGACGGACCCGAACTTCTTTCGGCGGCCGGCACCGGACGGATCCGTATGCGTGGCGCCGTCGCGCTCGCGGGACTGCTCGCGCTCGCCGGCTGCCTGGGAGGGGTGGGACCGGCGCCCGCCCCCGGGAACGGGGGGACGGCGACCGGCGCCCCGGCCGGCGGGACGGGCGGCCCGACGGCGTCCGGCGCGGCGACGGGGAACCCGTGGGGGCCGGGGCCGGTCGTCGTCGCCGTCCGGCCGTCGGCGAACGACACGTACGCCGCGACGGTCCGCAACGCGACGGCCTACTGGGAGCGCGTCGACGAGCAGTACCTCGGCTTCCCGGTGGAGTACGAGGTGCGGCCCGCCGCGTCCGACCCGGACGTCGTGGTCTCGTTCGTCGCCGAGGTGCCCGACTGCGGCGGGGCCGCGGACGCGGCCGGCTGCGCGCCGCTCGTCCGCGGCCGGGTCGACGACCGGCCCGTGACGGCCTACGTGCGGACGGGCTTCGCCCGGGCCTCGCGGCTGCTGGTGACCAAACACGAACTCGGCCACACGCTCGGCCTCGGACACGAGGACCCGCCGTCGGACGTGATGGCCGCGGCGTCGGTGCTCTACACCCGACCGCGGCCGAACGCCACCGAGCGGGCGTTCCCGTGGGCGGACGCCGAGTTCGCCGTCGCGGTGAACGCGAGCGGCGCCGACGACCCCGCCGGCGCGCGCGAGCAGGTCGGCCACGCCCTCGACTACTACGAGCGCGGCCCCGAGGGGGTGCCGGCGAACGTCACGTTCGTGCGCGCCGACGCGGCCGACGCGGAGGTGATCGTCCGGGTCGGTCGGGGGGGCTGTGACGGGTCCGGCCCCGGGTCGTGCGTCCGCACCCGGGGGACCGATCCCGACGGGGACGGCGCGATCGAGCAGTACACCGGGATGACGATCGTGCTCGACGGGATCGACACCCGGGCCGTCGGCTGGCACGTCGGCTACTGGCTGGCCCACGGGTTCGGGATGGAGGCCGACGCCGCGAAGCCGCCGCCGTTCCGGTCGGCGACCTACGCGGAGCGGCGGAGCCGTTGGTGGGCGTAGTTATGTGGCGTCGGCCCGAACCGTCGGGGGTGTGCCTCGACCCGGCGGCCCTGGCGGACGCGCTGGCGCGGTTCGGGGGGACCCCCGCCGAGCGGCGGGTGGTGGCCCGGCAGGCGCGGGACCTCGCCGCCGACGGGCGCGTCGAGCGCGACCGGGGACGCCCGCTCACCGCCGCGGACGTGGTCGCGAACCTGGCCGACGCGCCCGACGGCGGCCCGGCCGCGCGGTGGAACTGGTGGCTCGGGGCGCTGGAGGTCGCCCACGGCGGCTACCGCGAGTTCGCGGTGCGACGGATCCCGGAGTAGGGGCGGACCGCCGACCCTCCGGGACCGGGCCGGGCGGCGCGACGGACGCGGCTACAGCGCCCCCGCGCCGTGGCCCTGGCGCGCGCCGGCGGGCGTGCTCCGCCCGTCGTCGTGCTGGCGGTAGATGTCCACGCAGGCGCAGGTGGCGACGAACAGGACCAGAGTGACCGCCACGACCCCGAGCAGGAACTCGAGCCACGGGCTGAGCGCCGCCGAGAGGACGCTCGCGACGCCGACGGCGCCGACCAGCGCGGTGACGGCGGCGGTGAGCCCGAGCACCCGGATGCGGTGGGCGGCGGCCAGCTCCCAGCTCCGGGCGACGGCGCCGATCAGGCCCTCGTCCTCGACGGCGACGAACACCGGCACGAACAGCAGGTGGGCCGCGAGCAGGACGCCCGGGCCGATGCCGAACGCCAGGCCGGCGAGCACCAGCGTCCCGCCCACGCCGCCCGCGAGCGCGACCCGGACCGTCGCGGGCAGCGCCTCGTGGAGCACGTCGTCCGGGTGGATCCCCCCGTCCGCGTCCCGGACCAGCGACCGGAGGAAGACGACGAGCAGCCACGACCCGGCGAACAGCAGGCCGACCAGGAGCCAGGCCGCCGTGGACGGGTCGACCGGGACCGTGGTGGCGTACTCGACGACGAACCGGCGGCCGAGCACCGCGACGGCCGTCCCGTCGAGGACGGTGTTCACCAGCAGTTGGACCGCCGACACCAGCACGAGGGTGGTGGCGAACAGCCGCACCCCGACGGGCGTGAGCGTGTCATCGAGGCCGCGAGCGATCGCGCGGGTGAGCCTGACCATACCCGCCGTTCCGGGCGGATCCACGTATACTTTTGTTATCTGATTCTGATATTTACGGGAGAAAGGCCGACGGAACGGGACCGGACGATCCGCGTCAGACGTTATTACAGGGCCTGAACCGGATGAAACGTCTGACGGGCGTCAGACACGCCGCAGGTATTATTATCTGATACGTGTCGATAGGGGGCATGGACAGACGAGGCGTGCTTGCCGCCCTGACGCCGCTGCTCGCCGGGTGCTTCGGGGGGACCGCAGCCACCCGGACCCGGACGCCCGCCGGGGAGTCGACGGGGACGGCGACGCCGGCGACGGACCGGGCGGCGACCGACGCGCCGACCGAGGCGGCGACGCCGACGGAGACCCCGGAGTCGGGGACTGCGACGCCGTCGGGCGCCGAGGACCGGGCGGCCGAACTGCTCGGGACGACCCGCGAGCGGATCGGGACGGCGGTCGAGGCGTACGCCGGTTCGGGGGACGTGACCGACGTGCGCGCCGACGCGGACGGGTTCGTGGCGGCCGACGTCTACGCGGCGCTGGTGCGCGCGAACGCGGCGGCCGGGCGGGCCGCGGCGCTCGCGGCCACGGACGAGCAGGCGTCGACCGCGGCGCAACTCGACCGCGTGATCGCCTTCCTCACGCGGGCCACGGCGGCCCAGGAGAACGTCATCGAGGGCCACGACGCCCTGGAGGGCGCGCGGTCGGCGCTGGCGGCCGGGGACGCGGACGGGGCCGGCACCCGGCGGGCGGAGATGGCGACAGCCGCCGAGACCGCCGGGCGCGCGCTGTCGCACCTGACGAGCGACGCGTCCGCCGACGACATGGCGGCGGTCGAGGCGCTGGACGCCGACGACTACGAGGCCAAGCGCGCGCAGTTCGACGCCGCGACGACCGTCCTTCAGGACGCCGGCGGGGCGGTCTCGACGGCGGCGAGCGGGGCGGAACTGCTGTCGGTGGCCCGGACGCGCGGCGAGAACGGCAACGGGAGCGCCGCCGCGGACGACGCCGCCGACGCCCAGGACCGGTTCGAGACGGCCGCCTCGACGTTCGAGAGCCTCGCGGCCGACCTGCCGAGCGCGGCGGCGGCGTTCGAGGAACCGCTCGCGGCGCTCGCGGACCTCGCGAGCGAGAAGGCGAGCGAGGCGGCGGACGTGCGGAGCCGGTACGGGTAGCCCCGCTCAGGAGCCGCCCGCCCCGCTCCCGGCGCCCGCGGCCGGGCGCCCGGCGGCCGGGAGGACCGCACAGACCAGCATCACGAGGGCGAACACGCCCCCGAGGACGAGGAACGCCCCGTCGTACCGGCCCGCGTCGAAGAGGGTCCCGACGACGAGGGGGCCGGTCGCGCCGAGACAGAGGTAGACGGTGCGGACGAGGCCGTAGGCGCCGCCCCGCGAGCCCGTCGGGAGCGCGTCGTAGGCGTACGCGTTCACCACGGGCCAGAAGCCGAGCTGGAGGCCGAGCACGACGACCAGGCCGGCGAGGGCGGGGAGGCCCTCGGCGGCGGTGAGCGCGATCAGGCCGACGAGGGCGGCGACCAGGGTGGCGACGAGCAGCGGCCGCCGGCCGTGGCGGTCGGCGAGCCCCCCGGCGGCGAGTTGCGCGACCAGCCCGCTCGCGAAGAACGCGCCGAACAGCACCGAAGCGAGCCCCGGGTCCAGCCCCTTCGCGTCGACGAGGTAGGTCGGCAGGAAGCCGACCAGCCCCTGGTACGCGAACGCGAACAGGACGAGCGCGGCGGCCGCGAACCCGACCGGGCGGCTGCGGAGGTCGGCGAGCGTCCCGGCGAGCCCCGGGTCCGACCCGTCCCTGTCCCCGCCTTCCACCGCCGCTCCCGGCCCGCCCCCGTCCCTCGGGAGGGCGGCCCGGAGGCCGACGGCCGACAGGACGAACGCCGGCGCGAGCGCGAGGAAGCCGGCGCGCCAGCCGACGGCCCCGGCGGCGACGCCGGCCAGCGCAGGGAGCGCGGTGTTTCCCACGTTGCCGGCCGCGAAGACCACCCCGAGCGCGGTGGTGGCCCGGCGGGGGTAGACCCGCGAGACGACCATCACCCGCGGGGTGGCAAAGAGGCCGGTGCCGAGGCCGTACAGGAGGACCCCGGCGACCAGGCCGACGAGGCCGGCGGTCAGCCCCAGGACGAGGACGGCGAACGCCCCGAGGAGCATGCTCCCGACGAGGATCCGGCGCTCGCCGAGGCGGTCGGTCAGCAGCCCCGACGGGAACTGCGTCAGGGCGTAGGCCACCCACAGCGCCGTGACGACCGTCCCGGCGGCCGCGTTGTCGATGCCGAGGTCCGCCCGGACGTACGGAAGCACGGCCGGGACGGTCAGCCGGGTGCCCAGCGCGAGGAACCACGCCCCCGCGACCGCGAGCAGCGTCGGCCCCCGCCCCTCGCTCCACAGTTCCCCCGCCGTCTCGGCGACCCGTCCCGCGACGTTCACGGTGACGGGGGACGGCGAGGCACACAGTTAACGGTGGTGACCCGCACCCGGCGCGGGCGCTCAGAGGACGCCGACGTTCGCCGCGTACGCCCACGCCTCGCCGCCGAGGGCGAGGAAGGCCAGCGCCCCGCCGAACAGCGCGGCGTTCTTCATGAAGTCCGTCATCTCGGCCTCCCGTCGGTCGGCCGGCGCGTTCCAGAAGTCGTGCATCGTCGGGGTGACGACCGCGAGGAAGGCGGCCACGGCCCCGGCGGCGAGCGCCGGGTACGCGCCGAGGACGATGCCCGCCCCCCCGAGGACGAGGAGGGCGCCGGAGCCGAGCACCGCGAGCCGCGGCGCCGGCAGTCCCTTGGCCTCGGCGTACCCGGTCGTGGCCTCCAGGTCGGCGAAGTGGTTGGCGCCCAGGAACGCCAGCACGCCCCCGAACAGGAGCCGCCCGGCCAGCAGGAGTTCGCCGTTCACCGCCTCACCTCCCCGGCGTCGGTCGGTCGTCGGGCCGTCGAACGGATCGCGTCGTTCCGTGCCATCGACCGTCCGTAGGCGCCCCGAACAAATATAATTTAGCTGATACTTGTGTCATCCGGGGCCGTCGGCGTCTCCGGCGGTTGTCGACCGCACCAGGTTTTCTAGTGTTATCGGGTTCGGTTCCGAACCTTCAAGGCCGGCGGGCGGCTATCGGGCGCATGGCAGCCGAGACGGGGACGGCGGACGGCGGTCGGAGCGCGGACGATGACCCCTGCGCGGTCGTCGAGTCGGTCGGGGTGATCGGCTCGCAGTGGCGGCTGGTCGTGTTGCACGACCTGCAGGACGGCGAGAAGCGGTTCAACGAACTGAAACGCTCGACGGGCGCGAGCGCGCGGACGCTCTCGCGGGTCCTCGACGACCTGGGCGACCACGGCCTGGTCGACCGGCGGATGGAACCGGACGCCCCGGTCGCCACCTACTACTCGCTGACGGAGAAGGGCCGGTCGCTGTGCCCGGTGTTCGACGCCCTGGAGGCGTGGGCCGACGAGTGGCTGGACGCGCCCGGGGCCGCCTGACGCGCGGTTAACCCGGGTTAATCCGGCTGGATCGCCCGCAATCCCGCTTCGCGGCCGTGCCCCTTGATGTCCGGTCGATCCGTAGCGACGACCGCGATGAGACGAACCACCCTCGTCGGCGTCGTCCTGGCGGCCCTCGTGCTGGTCGCCGGGACGGCCGCCGCCGCGCCGGGAAGCACCGCCGCCGACAGCGACCGCGCCGCGGCCGGGCCGCCCTCGGACCTCCCCGGCCCGGTCCCCGACTTCGTGACCGAGATCCTCGACGTCATCGGGTCGTTCCTGAGCGGCGACCGCGGCGAGGCGCCGGGGCCGGCCGTGAGTGACGCCGCCGGGTCGGGCGGGTAGCCGATGAGCCGACGGCTCGCCGTCGCGGGCCTCGTCGCGGTCCTGATCGCCGCCGCCGGCGTCGGCGCGTTCGCGTCCGGGTTCGGCCCGGCGCCGGGCGGGAACGACGAGGCCGGCTCCTTCCCGACGGCCACCGCGACGCCGACCCCCGCCACGGCGGACGGGACGGCCCGCCCCGCGTTCGCGTTCGCCATCGAGCGCGTCGACAAGTGCGGGCGGACCTGCCGCGACGTGACGACCACCCTCCGGAACGGGGGCGACGCGTCGGCGACGGGCGTCGTCGTCCACACCCGCGTGTTCGCCGGGAACGGCACCGACGGCGACGTCGTCTGGTCGGGGACCGAGCGGGTCGGCCGCCTCGCGGCCGGCGGGAGCCACACGGCGACCCGCCGCGTCGAACTCTCCTATCGGGAGGGGCTCGCGGTGCGCCGCGCCGACGGCTGGATCACGGTCCAGACGACCGTCGAGTCCGACCAGCGGACGGTGACCTTCACCGACCGCCGCGACGTGGCGTGACGCGGCCGCCCGGCGCCGCGGGCTCGGCCCCTCGGCGGGCCGGGATCGCATCGCCGCCGGCCGGCGTTCCCCCGCGACGGGGGCGCCCTCGCCGCTCAGACCGACACCCGCTCGTCGAGCGTCGGCGCGGCGGCGCGGTAGCCGTCGCGTTCGAGTTCGTCGGCGAACGCCCCACACCGGTCGCCGTGGACGACCAGCACCGTCGCGTCGCGGTACGCGTCCAGGAACGACCGCAGCCCCTCCCGGTCGGCGTGGGCCGAGAAGTCGTACTGCTCCACCTGCGCGCTCACGGGCATCCGCCGGCCGTCGATCTCGGCGCTGCCGGTCTCCACGAGGTCCCTGCCCGGCGTCCCCTCGACCTGGTAGCCGGTCATCGCGACCTGGTTCACCGGCCGGTCGCGGATCGCCGGCACGTAGGTCATGGCCGGGCCGCCGGCGAGCATCCCGCTGGTCGTGACGATCGCGACGTTCTTCTCCGCGATGCGCTCGCGCCGGCCGTCCCCGCCCGTCACGAACCGGGCGTGGGACTTCGCCCGCCCCAGCGCGTCCCCGTCGCGCACGAACCCGGGGTGGCGGCGCAACAGCCCGGTGATCCGCTTTCCCATCCCGTCCACGTAGCAGGGGATGTCGTGCGCCTCGCAGACGAGCAGCATCTCCTGGGTCCGCCCGACGGCGAACGCCGGCACCACGACCGTCCCGCCCTCCCACAGCGTCGTTCGCACGCTCTCGACGAACCGCTCCTCGACGCTCGCCCGGTCCCCGCGGTCGACGTCGGCGTACGTGCTCTCGCAGACGACGACGTCGGCGTCGGGCCGGGCGGTCGTGCCCGCGACCAGCCGCTGGTCGGCCGTGTGGAAGTCCCCCGTGTACAGCAGCCGCGTCTCGCCGTCGTCGACCAGGACGTGCGCGCTGCCCGGGATGTGCCCGGCGTCGTAGAGCGTGACCTCGTAGCCGGCCGCCTCGAAGGGCTCGCCGTAGCCACGGGGCTCCGAGACCTGCGTGACTCGCTCCACGTCGGTCCCGGTGAACGGACAGCGGTACGTGCCGCCGTGGAGCTTCAGGGTGTCCCGCGCGAGCGCGAGCGCCAGGTCCCGCGTCGGCGGCGTCCAGTGGATCGGCGGGCGGCGGTCCCCCGAGAGGAGCGCGGGCACCGCGCCCGCGTGATCGAGGTGGCCGTGGGAGACGACGACCGCGTCCGGGTCGACCCGGCCGACCGGAAACGCCGGGGGCGTGCCCGGCTTCATCCCGTAGTCGAGCAGCAGGGTGTCGTCGACGAGGAGCGCGCTGCGGCCGACCTCGCCGACGCCGCCCAGAAACCGCAGTTCCATCGGCGACGCATACCCGACGGCCCCGCTTGAGTCCGTCGGTTCGCCCGGCCTCCGGGCGCCGCGTCGAAACCGACGGACACTCGGCCCCGGGGTCCCGTGCCCCGGGCGTGCACACGGTCACGGTCTACTCCCGCGAGGACTGTCACCTCTGCGAGGAGGCGCTGGCGACGGTCCGCGAGGTCGCGGAATCGGCCGACGCCGAGGTGACCGTCGAGACCGTCGACGTGGACGAGGACCCCGACCTCCGGGCGGCGTACGGCGACCGGGTCCCGTACGTGCTCGTCGACGGCGATCCCGCGGCGAAGCTCCGGGTCGATCCGGCGGACGTCCGGGCGCGCCTGGACGGCGGATGAGCCGCCGTCGGGCCGTGGCACCTATGCCGGTCCGGGCCGTGCCCCGGCCATGGTCGCACGGACCTTCGAGGTCGGGGGCGAGGACGAGGTCGATCGGCTGGGATTCGGCGCGATGCGGCTCTGCGGGCCGGACATCGTCGGCGAGCCGGCCGATCCGGCGGCCGCCCGGGGCGTGGTCGAGCGGGCGGTCGACCTGGGCGTCGACCTGATCGACACCGCGGACGCATACGGGCCGGGGACCAGCGAGCGGCTGATCGCCGACGCCGTCGATACGACCCGGGATGACCTCCTGATCGCCACGAAGGCCGGCCTGTTGCGCAACCGCGCGGGCGACTGGCTGCGGATGGCCGACCCCGACTACCTGCGGAACGCGTACCTCTGTTCGCGGGACCGCCTGGGCGTCGAGACGATCGACCTCTACCAGCTCCACCGCCCGGACCCCGACGTCCCGTTCGAGGACTCCGTACGGGCGCTCGCCGAGCTGAAAGACGACGGGGCCGTCCGCCACGTCGGGCTGAGCGGCGTGAGCGTCGAGCAGCTGGAGCGCGCCCGCGACGTCGTCGAGGTGGCGACGGTCCAAAACGAGTTCAACGTCGTCGACCGGTCGGAGGCGCCGGTGCTGGAGGCCTGCGAGGAGTACGGCATCGGCTTCATGCCCTACTTCCCGCTCGGGGCCGGCGACCTCGGCGACCTGCCCGAACTCGACGCGGTCGCGAGCGCCCACGACGCCACGCGGGCGCAGGTCGCGCTCGCGTGGCTGCTCGCCCGGTCGCCGGTCACCCTCCCCATCCCCGGCACCGCCGATCCCGACCACCTCGCGGAGAACGTCGCCGCCCGCGACCTCGAGCTGACCGACGACGAGGTCGCGCGGCTGACGGCGGCGACAGGCGTATAGGGTCGGGTGGTCTACGGTAACGCATGGCACAGATCGACGACCGCGAACGCGACGCGCTCCACGAGGTGGAACTGGGGGTCGAACACCTGCACCGGGCGTACGGCCACCTGCTCGCCTTTCACCACTCGGTGGGGCACGCGATGGACCGCCTCGCGGCCATCGAGGACGACCTCCGCGCGGCCGGCCACCGGGAGTACGCGGCGGAACTCCGCGACGACCACCTGCCGGCCGGCGTGGTCGACGAGCGGTGGAGCTACGAACTGGTCGAGGCGTTCCACGACGGGTTCCTGGCCGAGATGACCGACTTCGAGCGGCGACTCCGCGAGGAGGCCGCCGGCGGGCGGCGTCACGTGGCCGAACGCGAGCAGCGGCGCCGCTGGCGCGAGCGGGCCCGCCGGTAGCGCGCTCGACGGCCGCCGATCAGTCGTCGCCGGCCCCGAACCGCTCCCGGGCGGCCGCGAGCGCGTCCCGGGCGGCGGCGACGTGTTCGTCGGCCTCGGGGTCGCCGGTGCCGTCGACCCGACCGAGCAGGTCCGCGAGGTCGTTCAGCCGCCGCTCGATCGCGGCCGGCGGCGGGTCGCCGGTCGCCACGTCGGCGGCGACGGCCTCGGCCTCGCCGAGCCACGCGCTCGCCTCCCGGGCGACGGGGCGCTCGGCCGTCGCGGCGAGGTGGTCGTGGACCGCCGCGAGCAGGTCGGCGACCGACTCCTCGGCGTCGCGGGTCACGCCCGGACCGACGGCGCCGCGACGCTTCGGCGTTTCGCCCCCGGCGTCGCGGGCCGGCTCGGCGAAAGGGGAAACGGTTTCCGGTACCCACGTCGCCGGGCGGCCATCCCGTCCGGCACCGCGGCCCGCGCCGCCGCCCGGCCACCGGACGGAGCCGCAGTCCGACGGCTGGACGGCCGGCCGCGTCGCGGCCGCACGGACCGGAGCGCCGGCCGTCGCCCGCCGTCCGGTCGGCGGTCCCGCGGGGCGGCTCCCGACGCCAGCCCGGGCCGTGGGGGTCGACCCGCCGCCGGTCGGTGCGGGGGGGCGCCCCCCGGCCCGGCTGCGTCGGGGATGCGGGCAACCGTTTCCGGCACCCGGGAGCACGGGCCAACGTTACCCGCGGGAGGGGGTCTATACGTGTCGGTGACGTACGGTTGGGTGATGAGTCAGGACACGACGGATCGCGGGGGTCGCCCCGCGCGCGCCGGCGTTCGCGGGACGCGACCCGCGGCCGATCGCGTAGGGGGGATCGCGGTATGAGCACCTGCGACGCCGACGAGGAGCGGACGCGCGAGGCCGACAGCCACCTGTCCGACGTCGAGGACGGCGCCGGCTGTACCGAGATCTGGGAGCACCTTTCCGAGCAGCGCGAGGAGTAGCGGCTCCGCGCGCGCTGCGGCCGGCCCCGGGAGGCTTTTGCCGGCGTGGCCGTAACCCGACGAGGATGAGCGACGAGGGCGGACCAGGCGAGCGAGCCGACCGCGCCGAGCCCGTCGGCGCGCCGGTCGTCCGGGCCGACCCGGAGGTGACCGGCAGGCGGGCCGAGGAGGCCATCGGGTTCGATCCCGACGACCCCGAGAGCGTCGCGCTCGCCGCGGACGTGGTCCGGCAGTTCGCCGAGGAGACCGACGGCACCGAGGACAACGTGTACATGCTCCGCGGCGCGGCGGCCTGCGCCGCGCTGGTGCGCGGCGTCGGCTCGTACAAGGCCGCCGCCGAACGGGCCGGCGGCGAGGTGACCGTCGGGTTCGTCCGCAAGTGGGCCCGGGTCCACGACCTCCCGCAGGCCGTCCGCCGGCACGTCGCCCGGGGGCACATCGCCCCGACCGCGGCCAAGCACATCGCGCGGGTGGACGGCGAGGCGCGGTTCGCGCTCGCGTGGGCCACCATCGACGCCGGCCTGACCGTCCGCGAGGTCCGCCGGGCGGCCAGCCGCATCAACGAGGGCGCGTCCGTGCGGGAGGCGCTGCGGGAGGTGGACGCCGACCTCGGCCGCATCGAACTGCGGCTCCCCGCGGGGACGTACCTCGAACTCCGCCGCCGGGCGTCGCTGCGCAACGAGACCCCCTCGGCGGTGGTGGACGACGCGCTGGCGGCGTACTTCGAGGAGTCCTAGACGCTTATGCCCGCGCCGTCGGTACGCGGACCCGTGGGCCGGTAGCTCAGTCCGGCAGAGCGTCTGGCTTTTAACCAGACGGTCGGGGGTTCAAATCCCTCCCGGCCCGCCTACGACGGCCGCGGTTCACCCCCCTCCAGACCCGTTCTCCCCCGAGCGGACGACGTCAACGCCGCGGATCTCGAACCGCGCGCCGCCCCCCTCGGCGTCGGCGAGGCGCACGGTCCAGCCGTGCGCGTCCGCGACGCGCTTGACGATGCTCAGCCCGGCACCGATCCCGTCGTCATCCGTCGAGTAGCCGCTCTCGAACACGCGCTCGCGCTCGCTTTCGGGGACGCCGGGCCCGTCGTCCGCGACGTAGAAGCCCGCCCCGTCCGGGAGCAGCCCGACCTCGACGTTGACCCCGCCGCCGTCCGCACCGTCCCCGTCGGCCGGGGGCCGACTGCCCGTGGAACCGTGTTCCACGCTGTCACCGGACTCCGTCCGGTTGCCCGTCGAGCCGTGCTCGACGCTGTCGTCGGCCGGGGGCCGACTGCCCGTGGAACCGTGTTCCACGCTGTTCCGAAACAGGTTCTCGAACAGCTGCCTGAGGCGGCTCTCGTCGGCCC
>JBDGPV010000049.1:12671-15850 GCA_042219485.1 Haloferacaceae archaeon | reverse complement strand
CGCCGGCCTGCTCCGTGTGAAGGAGCCGTCATAACCGGGCTAGACCACCAACCCGTCACCCGCGACTATCCCCGACGAGAACTTAAGGGTTTCCGACCGGCGGGGTCAGCCGTCGCGGTACCGCCGGATGCGCTCGCGCGCGTTCCCGACGGCCTCCTTGGCCTCGCCCTCGGCGCGCTCCTCCAGTTCCGCCAGTTCCTCCTGGATGCGGTCCAGGCGGCCCGGCTCCGGTTCGTCCTCGCCGCCGGTCAGGTCGCGGAAGCGCTCCTCGACCGGTTCGAGCTCCTCCTTGATCCCCTCCTTCGCGTGCTCGGTCGCCCGGCCGATGTAGTACCGCGCGTCCTCGAAGTGCTTGTTCATACCCGACAGAACGCGGCCGGCGAATAAATCCCTTGTGTGCGGGTGGGATCCGGGGGAACGGGCGGGCAGCGGCCGACGGCGGGCGCGGGCAGCGAGGGCCCGGGGCGCCGGGGCAGCGGGGCGCGCGGGACCGGGACGCCGAGGCGCGCGGCGTCAGTAGGTCGGGCGGTCCTCGGGGACGCCCTCGCGCCGGTTGACGAGGCGGGCGAGGGTGAACAGGAGGTCCGAGAGGCGGTTGAGGTAGACGATGGCGGCGTCGTTGACGGGGTCGGCGGCGGCCAGCGCGACCGCGCGGCGTTCGGCCCGGCGGACGACCGCCCGGGCGTGGTGGAGGCCCGCCCCGGCGTCGCTGCCGCCCGGCAGCACGAAGTGATCCAGCGGATCGAGCTCGGCGTCGGCCTCGTCGATCATCGACTCCACCTCGTCGACGTGGGCCTCCCCCAGGACGGGGTCGTCCTCGTCCGGGTCGGGGTTGGCGAAGTCGGCCTGGACGACGAAGAGGTGGTTCTGGACCCGTTCGAGGGTCTCGTCCACGTCGTCGTGGCCGGTCGGCCGGACGGTCCCGATGAGGGCGTTGGCCTCGTCGACGGTCCCGTAGGCCTCGATGCGCTCGCTCGTCTTCGCGACGCGGGAGGCGTCCCGCAGGTCGGTCATCCCCTCGTCGCCGCGGCCGGTGTAGATCTTCATGCGAGCGTGGTCTCCACGTACTCGACGATCCGGTCGCTCTCGGCCATCGTGACGCCGCGGTCCTCGTCGACGAGGACGGGGACGGCGCGCTGGCCGCTGACGCGTTTCACCTCGTCGCGCTCGGAGTGGAGCCCCTCGACCCACCGGGTCTCGTACTCGATCCCGTGGGCGGCGAGCGCGTCGTGGACCTTCTCGCAGTGCGGACAGCCGTCGAGCGCGTACAGCGTGAGCGCCATGGGCGAGGTACGGCGGGCGGCGGCAAGTAGCTTGTCCGGCGGCCGCCGGCCGCGCCTCCCGGGCCCGGGAGGCCGGCGAACGGGGAAACGGGGAGGAGCGACCGGACGAATGCGGGATGACGGGAGGACCGGCGGAACGTTGAAGCGACCGGCGCCGGTGGCACGGCCATGACCGCGACCGGGGAGGTCGAGACCTTCCGCCACGCCCTCACGAGCGTCGCCGAGGAGATGGGCGTCACCCTCCAGCGCACCGCCTACTCGACCAACATCAAGATCCGTCGGGACCACACCTGCGCGCTGTTCGACGCCGACCTCAGACACGTCGCCCAGCACGACGTCGCCCCCCAGCACATCGGCTCGCTGGTGTCGGTCGTGCCGCGAAACGTCCGGGCGCTCGACCGGACGCTCGCCCGGGGCGAGGGGCTGCTGATCAACGACCCGTACCGCGGGGCGGTCCACCTCCCCGACGTGATGCTGATATCGCCGTGCTACCACGGGGACGAACTGGTCGGGTACGCCGCCAACTCCGCCCACCACGTGGACATCGGCGGCGGGACGCCCGGCGGCATCCCGAACGACTCGACGGAACTGTACGCCGAGGGCGTCGTGATCCCGGGGATCCGCGCGGTCGAGGGCTGGGAGTACCGCGACGAGGTGATGTCGTTCCTCCTGCGGAACGTCCGGAACCCGGAGATGCGGCGGGGGGACTACCGGGCCCAGCTGGGCGCGAACCGCATCGGCGAGGAGCGGTTCGCGGCGCTCCACGACCGGTACGGGCCGGCGGCGGTCGGCAGCCGCCTCGACGACCTGCTCGACTACACCGAACGGCGGGTCCGGGCGGCCATCGCCGACCTGCCGGACGGCCGGTACGAGGCCGCGGACCGGATGGACGGCGACGGGATCACCGACGACCCCGTCCGGCTGGCGCTGGCGGTCGAGGTCGAGGGCGAGGAGCTGACGCTCGATTACGCGGGCACGGCCGAGCAGAACCGCGGGCCGCTCAACTGCACCCCGGCGATGGCGTTCGCCGGCGCGATGGCGGTCGTGATGGCGTTTCTGGGGGGTGATCTCCCGAAAAACGACGGCTTCTACCGGCCGATCGAGACGGTCACGCCCGAGGGGACGATGGTCAACCCCGACGACGACGCGCCGGTCGCGGGCGGGTGGGAGATCGCGATGCGGGCGGGCGACCTCGTCACGAAAGCGCTGGCGGAGGCGGTCCCGGACGAGACGATCGCGGCCACGAAGGGCATCGTCTGCAACGTCGCCTTCGGAGGGCGGGACCCCCGCGACGGCGGGCGGTACGTCTACTACGAGACCGTCGCCGGGGGGTACGGCGGGCGGAGGGAGCGGGACGGGATGGACGCCGTCCAGACCCACTTCCAGAACACCGCCAACAGCCCCATCGAGGAGCTAGAGAGCGAGGTGCCGGTGTACGTCCGCCGGTACGAGCTGATCGAGGACTCGGCTGGCGCCGGGCGCCGCCGGGGCGGCCTGGGGGTGCGCCGCGACTACGACTTCTACGGCGAGGACGCCACCTTCTCGCTCCTGACCGACCGGACGAAGTCGGCGCCGTGGGGGCTGTTCGGCGGCCACGCCGCGGCGCCGGCGGAGTTCCGGCTCGACCCCGGCACCGGCGCGGAGCGGCCGCTGGGCTCCAAGTCCACGACCGACCTCGACCCGGACGACGTGGTGAGCCTCCGGACGCCGGGCGGGGGCGGGTACGGCGACCCGCTCGACCGGGAGCCCGAGCGGGTCCGCGAGGACGTGCGCGACGGGAAGGTGAGCGCCGCGGCCGCCCGGGCCGAGTACGGGGTCGTGATCGCGGACGGCGACCTCGACCGGGCCGCGACGGCCGAGCGCCGCGCGTCGATGCGGAACGGCGACGGGGACGCG
>JBDGPV010000049.1:0-12571 GCA_042219485.1 Haloferacaceae archaeon | reverse complement strand
CGAACGACGGGGGCGACGGAGGCGTCGACGGGAAGCCGGACGACGAAGGGGCCGGCGAACGCGTCGACGGGGGCGGGAGCGCGGACGGGGACGGTGAGGCGGACGGGGGGGATCCGGGGGTGAACGGCCGGTGAGCGTCCGGGTCGGGATCGACACCGGCGGCACCTTCACCGACGTGGTCTGTTACGACCCCGACGCGGGGACGATCACGGTGCGGAAGACGCCCTCGACGCCGCCGGCGTTCGAGGAGGGGGTGTTGACCGGGCTCGACGGGGCCCTCGACGCCGCCGGCGCCGATCCCGGGTCGGTGGCGTTTCTGAGCCACGGGACCACGGTGGGGACCAACGCCGTGCTTGAGGGCGACGTCCCCGACCTCGGCCTCGTCACCAACGCGGGCCTGGAGGACGTGCTCGCGATCGGCGACCAGACCCGGCCGGACCTGTACGACCTCCAGACCGAGAAGCCCCCGGCCCTGATCCCCCGCCGGCGCCGGCTGGGGGTCGCCGGACGGCTCGATCACGCCGGCGAGGAGGTCGAGCCGCTCGACGAGGCGGGCGCGCGCGAGGCGGCCCGGCGGCTGGCCGACGCCGGCGTCGAGTCGGTCGTGGTGGCGACGCTGTTCGCCCACCTGAACGACGACCACGAGCGGCGGATCGGGGCGGCGATCGAGGCCGAGACCGACCTCGACTACGCGCTCTCCTCGGCGGTCTACCCGGAGCCCCGCGAGTACGACCGCACGGTGACGACGGTGCTGAACGAGGCCGTGAAGGTGACGATCCGGGACTACCTCGACCGCCTGACCGACGGCATCGACGGCCGGGGGATCGAGGCGCCGCTGTCGGTGATGCACTCTGGCGGCGGCGTCTTCGGACCCGAGCAGGCGATCCGGTCGGCGATCCGCACGGTCCTGTCGGGCCCGGCGGCCGGGGCCGTGGCGGCCCGCGAGGCCGCGCGCGCCGCGGGCGAGTCGGACGTCGTCGGCCTCGACATGGGCGGGACCAGCGCCGACGTCTCGCTCGTCGAGGGCGGCGACCTCGTCCGGACCACCGAGGGGGAGCTGAACGGCCTCCCGATCAAGGTGCCGCTGATCGACGTCAACACCGTCGGCGCCGGCGGCGGGTCGATCGCCTGGATCGACGAGGGCGGCGGGCTCCGGGTCGGGCCGCGGTCGGCCGGCGCCGATCCCGGGCCGGTCTGTTACGGGCGGGGGGGCGAGGAGCCGACGGTGACCGACGCCGCCCTGGCGCTGGGGCGGATCGACCCCGGGGGTTTCCTCGACGACCCGGCCCCGGCGGCGGCCCACGCGGCGGTCCGCGAGCGGCTGGCCGACCCGCTCGGCGCCTCGCCCGAGGAGGCCGCCCTCTCGGTCCTCCGGGTGGCGACCGCCAAGATGGCCCGCGAGATCCGCCGTGTCACGGTCGAGCGGGGCCGCGATCCCGGCGGGTTCGCCCTCGTGGCGTTCGGGGGGGCCGGCCCGCTCGCGGCCGCGGGGGTCGCCGACGAGATGGGGATCGGGTCGGTGCTCGTGCCGCCCGATCCCGGCGTCCTCTCGGCCCGCGGGCTGCTGCTCGCGGACGTCCGGATGGACGAGGCGCGGGCCCACGCCGGGGACGGAACCGACGCGGCGGCGGGCGCCGCGGCCCTCGACGACGCCCGCGGGGCCCTGCTCGACCGGTTCCGCGAGCAGGGGTTCGACGCCGACCGGGTCGCGGTCGAGGCGAGCGTCGACGCGCGCTACCGGGGGCAGTCCTACGAGGTGACGGTCCCGCTGCCGGAGCCGGCGATGACCCCGGAGGCGCGCGCGGCGGCCGTCGAGCGGTTCCACGAGGAACACGCCCGCCGGTACGGCCACGCGATGCGCGACGAACCCGTCGAGTTCGTCGCGGTCCGGGTCTCGGGGACGGTTCCGACGGAGCCGCTCGAGGTCGCCGCGGGGGGCGGCGACGGCGGGGCGGCCGGCCGGCGGGACGTCTACTTCGCCGACGAGGGCTACGTCGAGACGGCGGTCCGGGACCGCGCCGACCTGGCCCCGGGCGACGGGTTCGAGGGCCCCGCGATCGTCGAGGAGGCCAGCGCGACCGCGGTCGTGCCGCCCGGCGCGAGCGCGACCGTCACGCCGCGGGGGACGCTCGCGCTCGACCTGTAGCGGTCAGGCGGCGTCCCCGACCTCGGCCTCGATCGCCGCCCGGAGCCCCTCGACCGCGGTCCGGAGCTGGTCGCGGGAGACGGTGAGCGGCGGCTGGAACCGCATCACGTTCGAGTGAAAGCCCCCGACCCCCATGACGATCCCCCGCTCGCGGAGGCGCTTCCCGAGCCGTTTGGCCAGGTCGGCGTCGGGGGCCGCCCCGACGCCCATGGGGCCCGGGCCGCCGTCGGGATCGACCACCTCGACGCCCCACATGAGCCCGAGCCCGCGGGCCTCGCCGACGACGTCGTACTCGGCCTCCAGGGCGGCGAGTTCGTCCCCGAGCCACGCGCCCGCCTCGCGGGCGTTCGCCACCACCCCGTCCTCCAGCTCGTCGATGGTGGCGAGCGCGGCCGCACACGACACCGGGTTGCCCCCGAACGTCGAGAGGTGGTCCCCGGACTCGAACGCGTCCGCGACCTCCTCGCGGGCGGTGAACGCGCCCAGGGGCAGGCCGTTGGCGATGCCCTTGGCCTGTGGCATGATGTCGGGAACGACGTCGAAGTGGTCGATCCCCCACAGTTCGCCGGTCCGGCCGTACCCCGTCTGGACCTCGTCGACGATCAGGAGGGCGTCGTGGGCGCGGGTGATCTCGCGGAGCCGCTCGAACCACCCGTCGGGCGGCACGATGATCCCCCCTTCGCCCATCACCGGCTCGACGACCACGGCGGCGAGGTCGTCGGCGGTGTGGGTGGTGATCGTGCGTTCGAGGTCCTCGGCGCACGCGCGCGAGCACGGGCCCCCGTCGCACCGCTGACACCGGTAGCCGTAGGGGGGCGCGACGTGGGCGACGTCGTTGATCGTGGGGGCCATCTCGGACTTGTAGGCCTTGTTGCCCGTGAGCGCGAGGCTCCCGAGCGTGCGGCCGTGAAACCCCATCTCGAGGGCGACGACCTCCTTGCTCCCGGTGTACTTCCGCGCGAGCTTGATCGCGCCCTCGACGGCCTCGGTGCCGGAGTTGCAGAAGAAGCTCTTCGAGAGGTCGCCGGGCGTGACCGCGGCCAGCCGCTCGCCGAGGTCGGCCACGGGCCGGTTGGGATGGACGTACGAGCAGCCGTGGACGAACTCGTCGAGCTGGTCGCGGGCGGCGTCGAGCACCGCGTCGTTGCGGTGCCCCACGTTCGTGACGGCGATGCCGGAGAACATGTCGAGGTACTCGTTGCCGTCGAAGTCCTCGACCCGGCACCCCTCGGCACGCCTGATCGGGACGTCGAGGTCCTTCCAGATCGGCATCAGGTACTCCTCGTAGCGGTCGACGAGGGCGGCGTTCGACGCGTCGGGACTGGTCTGTTCGGCCATGCGTGCTCACTCCCGTTCGGAACCGGGTTCCGTGCGTGAACATCGTCCACACGCGACAAAAAGGTTCGTCGGCCCGGGCGACCCGCGACGGCCGGCGGCCGGCGGCGGGGCGGCGCGCCGTCGCCGCTCACCCGTACTCGAACGCGACGACGCCCCGGACCCGGTCGCCCATGAGCGGTTCGGCGGGGTCGCGGTGGGTCATCCGGGCGAGCGACCGCTCGGGGGCGAGCCCGAGCCGCCGGTACCGGTCCGCCGTCGCCCCCGCCACGTCCCCACCCGTTCCCGCCCCCGGGCTGCCGACGGCGTCGACCGTCACCGGCCCGCCGTCGGTCCGCGCGCTCACGGCCCGCAGCAGCGCCGCGGCGTCGTCGGGGGTCGAGGCGACGAGCGGTCCGACCTTCCGCCCCGGCGGCCGGCGGAGTCCCAGGGCGTATCCGGCCACGTCCCCGTCCGGGTCCCGCCGGAGCACCCCGACGGTCCCCTCGTCGTCGAGCAGCGACGCCAGGAGGAAGCGCCGGTCGACGCCGCACGCCCGGCGGTCGAGGGCGGCGACCGGCCCCGGATCGGAGACGGCAGTCACGCGCTCCGGGCGGGACGCCGCGTCGACCGTCCCCCGCCACCGCGTCACCGTCCCGACCGCGACGAACCCGTGGGCGTCGTAGAGGGGCCGCCCTCGGGCGTTGGCGTCGAGTCCCACGGTGTCGAGAGCCGCGGCGTCGGCCGCTTCGAGGCACGCCCGTAGCATCCGCGTCCCGTGCCCCCGTCGCCGGTGCCCGCGGCGGACGATCATCAGCCCGATCCAGCCGACCCGGGAGCCGTACCGGACGAGCGTGGCCGTGGCCACCAGCCGCCCGTCGAGGCGGCCCGCGAACGCGTCCACGGCGTCGAGGTCGACCATCCGCCGCCAGTCCGACCGCCGGGTGTCCCACCCGGCCCGGGTCGAGAGCCCGTGGGCCGCGTCCACGTCCGCGCGGTCCAGGCGGCCGACCGCGAGGTCCGTTCCGGCCATCCCCCGGGCGTTCGGGCGCCGGGTCCAAGAGTCCGCGGGGCGCCGATCCGGGGCCGCTCGGGGGCAACTGTTTTTACGTCGAGGGTGACATTACCAATCATGGTTCAGCGCGAACCCGATTCGCCGACCGATCGAACCGACCGTCGCGCGTTCCTGAAGGCCGGCGCCGCCGCCGGCGCCCTCGGGCTGACCGGCCTGGCCGGGTGTGCGGGCGGCGGGGGCGGCGGGGGCGGGGGCGGCGAAACCGCCGACAGCATCAAGGCCTTCGTCTGGGAGGGCTGGGGGCCCGTCCTCGACGCGTTCACCGAGGAGACCGGCATCGAGGTCGAGCAGGAGAACGCGACCTCGACGAACAACATGTTCACGAAGGTGAAAAACGCCCCGGGGGAGTACGACGTCGTCACGCCGAACTCGGGGTACGCCGCCCGGTTCCGCGACGCCGACCTGATCCAGCCGCTGGCGGACAGCAAGGAGGCGTTCATCGAGGAGGTGCCGAACTACGAGAACACCTTCGACTACTTCCGGCAGGGGACCATCGCCAGGCACCTCTCGGACGACTCGGGCGCGTGGTACGGCGCCCCGCCGCGGTTCGGGCTGTACGGGCTGGCCCACGACTCGAACGACATCGACGGGTCGAAGCTCCAGTCCTCGGCGGACATCTGGGAGAACAAGTCGGCGTGGCAGGGCGACGTCGGGGTCAACGTCGACGAGGTCCACAGCATCACCCACGCCGTGCGGGCCGCCGGCCACACCGACATGCTGCGCGGCGAGGAGATGAAGGTCACCGGCCAGGCCTGGCAGGAGACCCGCGACCTGTTCCTCGAACTCGCCGACTTCACCCGCGCGATGTTCGAGTCCGAGGCGCAGTTCGGCCGCGCGATGAAGTCCGACTCGTACAACGTCGGCATCGGGCCCGGGCGCAACGACGTGATCAACCTCATCAAGAACGGCAACGAGAACTTCGAGTACACCAACCCGAGCGAGGGGGCCATCGGCTGGACCGAGGCGATGCTCGTGCCGAAGCAGTCCGAGAAGGCCGGGGCCGCAAAGGAGTTCATGAACTTCCTCCTCAAGCCCGAAACCGGGGCCCAGCTCGCAACCGCCGACCTCGCGCCCTCGGTCGTCGAGGGCGCCAAGGAGCACATGAGCCAGGAGGAGGTCGACCTCTTCTACATCCCGCCCGACGTGGTCGAGGACGTCATCCAGGACAAGCCGTTCGCCGAGCCACAGAAGTGGAAGGACCTGATGAACGAGTTCCGGTCCAAGCTGTAGGCGGAACGGTTTTCCACCCCCTCCGGCTTGTACGATCATGGCAACGGAACGGAAGGAGTCCCCCGCGCCGGGCGGCCGGTTCGACCGGCTGATCCCGTTCGTCGGCGAGGAATCGGCGTCGGAGTACCTCGCGATTCCGCTGTCGTACCTCGCGCTCTTCCTCGCGCTCCCGATGGGGATGATGGTCGTCTACAGCTTCCTCCCCGTGCGCAACTACGACGTGGTGTTCGAGCCCACGCTGGCCAACTACCGCTCGCTGCTGACCGACGGCGTGTTCGTGGACGTGTTCGTCAACACGCTCAGCATCGCGACGACCGTCACGGTCATCGCGCTCCTGATCGGCTACCCGCTGGCCTACGTCATCGCGTACAAGGCCCGCAACTCCGAGGTGTGGCTCCTGCTCGTGCTCGGGCCGTTCTTCACCGTCTACCTCATCCGGGCGTTCTCGTGGATCACGGTGCTCAGCCGGCAGGGCGCGATCAACATCCTCCTGCTCCGCACGGGCCTGATCGAGGAGCCGATCTCGTGGCTCCTGTTCAGCAGGTTCGCCGTCGTGGTCGGCCTCGTCCACGCGTTCCTGCCGTACCTGGTGCTCACCATCTACGCCACCCTCCAGGGGCTCGACCGGTCGGAGGTCGAGGCCGCCCGGGACCTGGGAGCGAGCCCCCTCCGGGCGTTCCGCGACGTCACGCTCCCCCAGTCGCTCCCGGGGGTCATCACGGGCGCGCTGTTCGTCTTCATCCCGAGTTTCGGCGCCTACGTGACGCCGCTCCTGCTCGGCGGCGGGCGGGTGCAGATGGTCGCGCCGCTGCTCGAACAGTTCATGTCGCTGACCCTCAACATCTCGAAGGCCGCCGCCGGGGGGATGCTGATGCTCGCCGTGGTCGTGGCCGCGACGGCGATCATCTTCCGGATCGTCGAACTCGAGGAGATCTTCAGCGGGTCGGCCTCCGCCGGGGGTGACGCCGAATGAGCCTCCTGTCGGCGGCGTGGCGGGACCGCCTGCTCCGGGGCGCCGGCGTCGGGGTCCTGGCGTTCCTCTGGGTCCCGCTGCTGGTGATGGTGTTGCTCTCGTTCGGGCAGAACGCGTACGCCACGTTCCCGATGAACGGCTTCACGCTGCAGTGGTACGAGGCGGCGCTGGCCGACACCGCCCTGCTCGTCAGCATCTTCAACACGCTGGTCGTCGCGTCCGTGTCGGCCGTCCTCGCGACGGTCCTCGGGGTGCTCGGGGCGTTCGCGCTCGTCCGGCGGGAGTTCCCGTTCAAGCCCGGGTTCCGGCTGGTCTCGATCGTCCCGATGATCATCCCCGGCGTCGTGCTTGGCATCGCGCTGCTCATCCTGTTCCAGACGCTGGCCAGCCAGCTGCTGTCGCTCGTCAC
The DNA here is from genome assembly GCA_042219485.1 of Haloferacaceae archaeon. Taxonomy (GTDB): domain Archaea; phylum Halobacteriota; class Halobacteria; order Halobacteriales; family Haloferacaceae; genus CAZMLQ01. The sequence goes on along the minus strand of JBDGPV010000049.1, from coordinate 5,424 downwards.
GATCGTCATCGCTCACGCGCTGTACGTGACGCCGTTCGCGCTGCTCACCGTCTCCGCGCAGCTCTACGGCTTCGACGAGTCGATGGAGGAGGCCGGGCGGGACCTGGGCGGGTCCCGGTTCACCGTGCTGCGGACGGTGACCCTCCCGCAGCTGGCGCCGTCGATCGCGGCGGGCGGGCTGCTCGCGTTCATCCGGTCGTTCTCGGAGTTCATCCGGGCGTTTTTCGTCAGCGGCGGCCAGACGGTCTTCACCATCAAGGTGTGGGCGATGCTGAACCACGAACTCACCCCAAAGATCAACGCCATCTCGACGCTCGTCATGTTCGGGCTGATCGGGGTGTTGCTCCTCGCGTACCGGGTCGGTAGCGAATCGATGACCGAACACCTCTACTCATGACCGTCGACCAGATCAGGGCCCTCGGCCTGCGCAAGGAGTTCCCCGGGGTCGTCGCCGTGGACGGGGTCGACCTCGAGATCCGCGAGGGCGAGTTCTTCGCGCTGCTCGGGCCCTCGGGGTGCGGGAAGACGACCACGCTCAGGATGATCGCCGGCTTCGAGACGCCGACGGAGGGCACCGTCGAGATCAACGGGACCGACGTCACCGACGCGCCCCCGGAGGCCCGGCCGACAAACATGGTGTTCCAGGACCTCGCGCTGTTCACCCACATGGACGTCTTCGAGAACGTCGCCTACGGGCTCCGGCGGTCGGGCGTGGCCGAGGAGGAGATCGAGGCGCGCGTGGCGGAGGCGCTCGAACTCGTCGACCTCCCGGGGTACGGCGACCGGGACACCGCGGCGCTTTCGGGGGGCCAGCAGCAGCGGATCGCGCTGGCGCGCGCGCTGGCCAACGAGACCGACGTGATCCTGCTCGACGAGCCGCTGGCGAGCCTCGACCGGAAGCTCCGACAGCGGATGCAGCTCGAACTCCGGACGATCCACGAGGAGGTCGGGGTCACGTTCTTCTACGTGACCCACGACCAGCAGGCGGCGATGACGATGGCCGACCGGATGGCGGTGATGAACGACGGGGAGATCGAACAGGTCGCGCCGCCGTCGGAGGTGTACGACGCCCCGGCCAACCAGTTCGTCGCGGACTTCATCGGCGACATGAACAGCCTCTCCGGGACCGTCGAGGACGGGCGGTTCGTCACGGAGGGGGGCCTGGAGTTCGCGGTCGAGAACGACGGGGTGACGGGCGACGCCGACCTCGTCATCCGGCCCGAGAAGTTCCACATCTCGGCGGACGGGTCGCTCGGCCTCGCGAACGAGGTCGAGGGCACGATCCGCGACGCCGTCTTCCGGGGCACCTCGACCCGCTACCGCGTCGAGATCGACGACGGCGTCGAGGTCGAGATCGAATCGCAGAACCGCACCCGGGAGCCGCCGTACGCGTCGGGCGACCGCGTCAGGGTCGGGTGGGAGCCGGGCTCGGCGCTCGTCTACGAGACCCGGTAGGCGCCCGGCCGCCCCGCGGCGCTCCCCGCGTCGGCCCCGCCGTCCCGTCGTCCCCGTTCCGTCCCGGCTCAGTCCCCGTCGCCGCCGCTCCCCTCCCCGCTCCCGCCCTCGGCCCCGCGTCCACCTCCGCCGTCGAGGCGCGGGTCGTACGCCTCGTATCCCGAGGGGTCCGCGTCCGGCCCCCGGAGGTAGGCCGACCGGGCGTGGCCCTCCAGGCGCTCGCGGCGCGACTGCGCGACCGCCCACGGGCGGACCCGCTCGGCCCCCTCGGCGTCGAGTTCCTGGTGGGTGAGCACCCGCAGGAACTCGAACACCGACAGCCCGCCGGTGTACCGCGCGCCGGCGTCGGTCGGGAGCACGTGGTTCGTCCCCACGCACTTGTCCGAGTAGACGACCGCGGAGGGCTCGCCGAGGAACAGGGAGCCGTACGCGTCGAGGTCGTCGAGCAGCGCCCGGGGCTCCGCGACGTGGACCTCCAGGTGCTCGGGCGCGAGGTCGTTGGTGACGGCGACCGCCTCGTCGAGCGAGTCGGCGACGACGACCGTCCCCTCGTTCTCCCAGGCCGCGCCGGCGACGTCGGCGGTCGCGAGCGTCTCGAGCCGGCGCTCGACGGCCGCGACCGTCGCCGCGGCCAGGTCGCGGTCGGTGCTGACGAGCAGCGGCCGGGCGTGCGTGTCGTGTTCGGCCTGGGCGAGGAGGTCCGCGGCCACGAGGTCGGGGTCGGCGGTTCCGTCGGCGAGCACGCAGACCTCGCTCGGGCCGGCGAGCAGGTCGATCCCGACCTCCCCGTAGACCTGGCGCTTGGCCTCGGTGGTGTAGGCGTTGCCCGGCCCGACGACCTTGTCCACCGGCTCGACCGTCCCCGTGCCGTAGGCCAGCGCGGCGACGGCCTGGGCGCCGCCGGCCACGTAGAGCCGGTCGGCCCCGGCGAGGTCGGCGGCGTACACCGTCGCCGCGTGGGGGAGGCCGTCCCCGTCGGCCGGCGGCGTCGCGACGGCGATGTCGGGGACGCCGGCGACGGCCGCGGGGGTGACGGTCATCAGCGCCGCGGACAGGAGGGGGTATCGCCCGCCGGGGACGTACGCCCCGACCGACGGCACCGGCCGCACGGTCTGTCCCATCACGATCCCGTCGTCGAACTCCTCCTCGAACGCCTCCAGCGACGCCCGCTGGCGCTTCGCGAACGCCTCGATCCGGCCGTGGTTGTGTTCGAGGATCCGCCGGGTCTCCTCGTCGAGGCGCGCGAGCGCGCGGTCGCGCTCCTCGGCGGACAGGAGCGGCGAGTCGCGTTCGACGCCGTCGAACCGCTCGGTGAACTCCCGGAGGGCCTCGTCGCCGCGGTCGCGGACAGCGGTGCGGATCTCCCGGACCCGGTCGCGGACCGCGCCGGTTTCGCCGTCGTCGTCCGCCGGCCGCTTCAGGTACGTCGTGCCCATGAGTGGGCGTGTACGGCGGACGGATCAAAGGCTGTGGGGTCGGCGACGGGGCGGGCACAACCTTCTATACCGTCGGGTCGTTCGAGGGGGGCGTGACCGACGACGGCGGGGACGGGGGAGGACGCCCGGACGCTGGATCGAACGAGGGGGTGGACGCGGACGGAACGGCGGGGATCGACGGCGCGGAGCTGGGCCGACGCCTCCGGGAGCGGTCCCCGGCCGAGCGCCGCCGGTTCGTCGCCGACCTCTGGGCGGCCGGGGGGTGGGAGACCGCCGTCGAGGGATCGGTCGTGCGGGTCGCGCGGCCCGAGGACCCCCCCGACGTCCGCCGCGTGCTGGTCCCGGAGGCGACGGGGGGCGACGGCACGCCCGTCGACGTGCTCCTGTGCGACCCGGACGCGGGGAGCGGCGGGACGCGCCTCACCCCCGCCGACCTCTACCGGCGGGCGCGGTACGGCCTCGACGGAGCGGCCGCCGACGCCCTCTTCCGCCGGCACTTCGGGCGCCCGATGGCCGCGACCGGCCCGTCAGCGGGTGAGCCGGCGGGCGACGATCCGCCCGCGCGCCGGGGGGCAACGCCCGGCGACGACCCGGGTCCGGCGACCGACGGGGAGGCGGACGACCCCGACCGCCGGCGCCGAGCGCTCGCGCGCGGGATCGGGATCGGGATCGGGATCGCAGCGGTCGCCGTCCTCGTGATCGCGGCGGCGGTCGGCGTCGTTCCCCCGGGCGCGTCGCCGGGTGCCGTCTCCCCGGCGGGTCCGGCGGGGAGCGGCGGCGACCCCACCCTCGCGGCCCGGTACGCGGGGCTCCGTCCCACCTGCGACCGCCCGCCGGGGGTGGTCGTCGCGATCCAGGTCGGGGCGCTGAAGCACAACGACGCCGGGACCGACGCGGGACTCCGAACCGCCTGGCGGTTCACCGCCCCGACGTACAGGCGGGCAGTCGGGTCGTTCGCGGGCTTCGTCCGGACCATGAACGGCGACTACGGGCCGCTGGTGAACCACGACCGGGCCCGCCTCGGGCCGGTCGAACGGGCCGGGAGCGAGATCGGCCGCGACGAGGGGACCGAGGAGGTGCGACGGACGGTCGTCGTCCGCGACTACGGGGGAGCGGCGAGCGCGTTCGCGTTCACCCTCACCGAAGAGGAGGGCGGCGAACGCGACGGCTGCTGGCTGACCGTCTCGATCGACGACGTCTCGCTCGACGAGGTCGGGGGCGCGGCGGCCGCGCGGACGCCGGACGCGGCCTGACCCGCGGCGGGACGGCCAGCGCAGGGCGAGCGACGCCGCCGTTGCTATCGCGGCATGCGGTGTACGGGGCCCGATACGTTCAACACCGATCCGGCCCGACCGACACGCATGAGCCTCGAACGCGACCGCCGGTGCCCGGAGTGCGAGACCACCCGGTCGTTCTACCGGGCCGCGAGCACGCGGCTGGCGCTGGGCGAGAAGACGAAGTGGCGCTGTCCCGAGTGCGGCCACGGGATCGTGCGGATCGGGGAGGACATCGAGACGACGGCGTGACCGCGCTGGCGCCCGTCCGCCCCCGGCCCCCCACTCGCGGCTCCGGCCGTCCGTCGGCGCCGCCCGCGGCTCCCATCCGCCGGACGGGCCGGCCGCGGTCCCCGCCCGTACACCGCATGCCGCGATAGGAAACGGCCGCCAGCGCTCCCGACCGCCCGGCCTCGACGCCCGTTGGCGCCCGGGGAACCGAACGCGGCGACGGGACCCGCCGCGCGGATTAGACGTGTCTAACTATACTGTTTTGATAGCCAAATTTATAAACTTCAACCATCTACGGCGTCGCATCGGGCGGCGGGATACCATATGCCGACGGATCACGAACGCGCGGCGGAGATGACCCGGACGCTGGCCGAGCGCCTGCGCTCGGGGCTCGACGTATCGGTCGACAGGCGAACCGTCCTCAGGGGGTTGGGAGGGGTGGCGGCCGGCGGGGCGGCGGCGGGCACGGCGGTCGGGACCGGGGGCGGGTCCGGCGCCGGGGCCCACGGGTTCGACGAGAACGGCCACTTCGGGGAGGTGGGCGAGTACCGGGACCGGACGTTCGACCCCCACGAGTTCCTGACCGCGTTCAACACGGGGCGGTCGGGGCAGGAGGGCGTCGAGCAGACGGTGTACGAGGAGGGCGGCCGGACGGTGCGGCATTTCCGGTTCACCGCGGTCGACACCACGATCGCCGTCGCCCCCGGTGTGGAGTTCCCCGCGTGGGCGTTCAACGGCCAGGTGCCCGGGCCGACGATCAGGGCCGTCGAGGGCGACCTCGTGCGGGTGACGTTCGACAACCTCGGCGCCCACGACCACACGATCCACCCGCACCTGCGGAACCTGAACCCGGCGATGGACGGCATCCCGCCGAACGGGCCGGGGCTGATCGACGCGACCGACGACGCGTTCACCTACGAGTGGATCGCCCGGCCCGCGGGCTGTCACCTCTATCACTGTCACTCGCTGCCGCTGAAGGCCCACGTCCACCGCGGGCTCTACGGGACGGTGGTCGTCGACCCGGACCC
>JBDGPV010000123.1:0-16188 GCA_042219485.1 Haloferacaceae archaeon | reverse complement strand
GGGACTGAGCTGGACCGAGGCCGGAACGGAACGGGGGATTGCGGCCGGGCGAGGCGTCGTCCGCCCGCGTCTCGGCGGGCGTGCGCGCCCGCTCCTGCCGGCCACGGCGCCTCAGGTCGCGGCGGCGATGGCCCGATCCAGGTCCGCGACGATGTCGGCGGGATCCTCGATGCCGACCGAGAGCCGGATCATGTCGGGCGTGACGCCGGCGGCGCGCTGCTCCGCCTCGGTGAGCTGCTGGTGGGTGGTGGAGGCGGGGTGGATGACAAGCGTCTTCGCGTCGCCGACGTTGGCGAGCAGGGAGGCGAGTTCCACCCCGTTCACCGTCTCCCGGGCGGCGTCGTACCCCTCGGCGAGACCGAAGGTGATCATCCCGCCGTAGCCGCCGTCGAGGTACTCGCGCGCGTTGTCGTGGGTCGGGTGGTCGGGCAGCCCGGGGTAGTTGATCCACGAGACCTCGGGGTGGTCGGCCAGGTGCTCGGCGACGGCCATCGCGTTCTCGCAGTGGCGCTCCATCCGCATCGGGAGCGACTCGACTTTCTGCATGGTGACCCACGCGTCGAACGGCTTCTGTGGGCTGCCAAGGTCGCGCAGGCCGCGGGCGATGGCGGCGTAGGTGAACGCGGCGTCGCCGAACCGCTCGGCGAAGTTGACGCCGTGGTAGGCGGGGTTGTCCGCCCCGATCTCGGGGTACCGGTCGGCGTGCTCGGCCCACGGGAACCGGCCGCCGTCGACGACGACGCCCCCGACCGTCGACCCCGAGCCGTGGATCCACTTGGTCGTCGACTCCCAGACCAGGTCCGCCCCGTGCTCGACCGGGCGACAGAGGTACGGCGTCGCGAACGTGTTGTCCACGAACAGCGGGGCGCCCGCCTCGTGGGCGATGGCCGCCACGCGATCGACGTCCGGCGTGTCGAGCGCCGGGTTGCCGATGGTCTCCAGGTGGACGTAGGCGGTGTCCCCGTCGATGGCCTCGGCGTAGGCGTCGTAGTCGAGCGTGTCCACGAACCGGGTCGTGATCCCGCGGCGCTCGACGGTGTGGGTGAAGTAGGTGTACGTGCCGCCGTACAGCGACGACGCGGTGACGACGTTGTCGCCGGCCGACGCCAGCAGGAACGTCGTCAGGTCCAGCGCCGCCATCCCCGAGGCCGTGCAGGCGGCGCCGACGCCGCCCTCCAGGGACGCCAGCCGCTCGGCCAGCGACATGACCGTCGGGTTCATCAGCCGCGTGTAGATGTGGCCCTCCGTCTCGAGGGCGAACTGCGCGGCCGCGTCGTCGGCGTCCTCGAAGACGTAGGAGGTCGTCTGGTGGATCGGCGGCGCCCGCGCCCCCGTCGCCGGGTCCGGCTCCTGCCCCGCGTGCAGGCTCCGCGTCGCGAACCCGGGCGTCCGGTCGTCGTCGTCCGGTGAATCGTCTCCCATACGGGCGTTCCGTGGGCCGGCGGGCGTAAGAACCCCCCCGAACCGGTTCGTGCCGGCCGGCGGCCGTGACGGGCGGGGGGCTACGGCCGGTGGCGGGGGCCGAGCCGTTCGAGCCGCCGGCCCGGCCGGCCGTCGGTCCCGTCGCCGTCGGCGCCCGGCGGGCGGCGGTCCGGGCCCCGGTCCCGGTCGCGGGCGTCGGTGACCGCGCGGCCGTCGGTCCCCTCCGCGAGGAAGTCCCGGATCGGGGGACCGACCTTGTTCGGCTCGACGAGGAAGGCGTCGTGGCCGTGATCGGACCGGACGACGTGGTGGGCGACGGGCGCGCCGGCCTCGCGGAAGGCGTCGGCCAGCGCCGCGGACTGCTCGACGGTGAAGTGCCAGTCGGCGGTGAACGACATCACGAGCGCCTCGCCCTCGAAGGCCGCCAGCGCCGCCGCGTCGGACTCGTAGCCCTCGCTCAGGTCGTAGTCGTCCATCGCGCGGGTGAGGTACAGGTAGGCGTTGGCGTCGAACCGATCGACGAACTTCTCGGCCTGGTAGTCGAGGTACGACTCCACGTCGCGGTAGGGGAAGAAGTCGGCCGCCCGGTCGGTCGGGAACGAGTCCCGCCGGGCGTCGCGGCCGGCGGCCCGCCGGCCGAACTTCCGCTCCATCGAGTCCTTCGAGAGGTACATGACGTGCCCGAGCTGGCGGGCGATCGCCAGCCCGTCGGTCGGCGGGTCGCCCCCGTAGTAGTCGCCGCCGTTCCAGTTCGGATCGGCCGTGATGGCCCGGCGGGCGACGGCGTCGATGGCGAGACACTGGGGGTCGAGGCGGGGCGCGGCGGCGATGGGGGCGACCAGGCGGGCGTCGTCGGGGTAGGCGACCGCCCAGTCCAGGGCGTTCATCCCGCCGACGCTCCCGCCGGCCACGGCGTGGAGGCGGCCGACGCCCAGGTCGTCGAGCAGGCGCCGCTGTGCGCGGGTCCAGTCCCGCACCGTCACCGGGGGGAACGCCGTGCCGTACGGCTCGCCCGTCTGTGGGTTCGTCGTCGGCGGGCCCGAGGTCCCGTAACAGGAGCCGGGGACGTTCGCACAGACCACGTAGTAGTCGTTGGTGTCGATCGCCTTCCCCGGGCCGACGATGTCGCCCCACCACGCCCGGGCCTGGCCGGTCGTGCCGTTGTCGTCGCCGAGCGGCGCGACGTTCTGGCTCCCCGTCAGGGCGTGACAGAGCAGGACGGCGTTGTCGCCGTCGAACTCGCCGTAGGCCTCGTAGGCGACCTCCAGGTCGGGGATCGACTCCCCGCACTCGAACCGGAACTCGCCAAGCGACCGGGTCCCCTGCTCGACGCGGGTCACGGCCCCACCCCCCGCGCGGTGCGGGCCCGGGCCGGGGACGGCCCGCGACGGCCGGCCGCGGACCGCGTCCCGCGACGGGCCCCGGGCGGGGCGCGCGCGCCGCCGGTCACAGGCATCCCCCCAGGTCCGCGACGATGTCCTCGGCCGCCTCCAGCCCCACGGAGAGGCGCACCATCTCGGGGCTGACGCCGGCGGCGCGCTGCTCCGCCTCGCTCAGTTGCGAGTGGGTCGTGGAGGCGGGGTGGACCAGCAGCGTCTTCGCGTCCCCGATGTTGGCCAGGAAGGAGGCGAGCGACGTCTCCTCGCAGAGGCGCTTGGCCGCCTCGTAACCCCCCGCGAGGCCGAACGTGACCATTCCGCCGTAGCCGCCGTCGAGGTACTCGCGCGCGTTGTCGTGGGTCGGGTGGTCCTCGAACCCCGGGTAGGTGACCCACTCGACGGCCGGATGGTCCCGCAGGAACTCGGCGACTGCACGGGCGTTCTCGCAGTGGCGCTCCATCCGCAGCGGGAGCGTCTCCAGCCCCTGGAGGGTGACCCACGCGTCGAACGGCGACTGGGCGTTGCCGAGCGAGCGGAGCGCGCGGTAGCGGACGACGGCCGCGAGCGCCCGGTCGCCGAACCGCTCGACGAAGTCGATGCCGTAGGCGGGGTTCTCGCCGACCAGTTCCGGGTAGTCCGCCGCCGGGTGGTCCCACGGGACAGTGCCGCCGTCGATCAGGGCGCCCCCGAGCGTGGTGCCCGAGCCGTGGATCCACTTGGTCGTCGACTCCCAGACCAGGTCCGCCCCGTGCTCGACCGGGCGACAGAGGTACGGCGTCGCGAACGTGTTGTCCACGAACAGCGGGGCGCCCGCCTCGTGGGCGATGGCCGCCACGCGCTCGAAGTCCGGGGTCACGAGCGACGGGTTGGCGACCGTCTCGACGTGGACGTAGGCGGTGTCGGCGTCGACGGCATCGGCGTAGGCGTCGTAGTCCAGGGTCTCGACGGTCCGGGTCTCGACGCCGCGCCGCGAGGCCATCCGCGTCATGTAGGTGGCGGTCCCGCCGTACATGTCCGTCGAGGCGACGACGTTGTCGCCCGCGGACGCGAGCACGCTCGTCGCCGAGTCCAGCGCCGCCATCCCGGAGGCGGTGCAGACCGCGTCCGTCCCCGCCTCCAGGGACGCCAGCCGCCGCTCCAGCGTCCGCACCGTCGGGTTCGAGAAGCGCGAGTAGATGTTGTCCTCGACGTCCAGCGCGAAGCGGGCCGCCGCGTCGTCGGCGTCCTCGAAGACGTAGGAGGTCGTCTGGTGGATCGGCGGCGCCCGCGCCCCCGTCGCCGGGTCCGGCTCCTGCCCCGCGTGCAGGCTCCGCGTCGCGAAGCCGCGGTCGGGTCCCTCGCCGTCAGTCATGTACGAGACGCATATAACTCTAGGCACTTATAACCATGAGTTACGTCGCGGGCGCGGCCCCGCCGGCGCCTCCAGCGGGAGGCCGCGTCGGACGACGCCCGGGCGGGCCGCGTTCTCGTTCGGGCGGGGCGTACGGGCGGCCGGGAGGTGAGACCGATGGGCGACTGCACCACGACGGGATCGTCCGCCCGGTACGGGGTGCCGGCCGGGAGCGTGCTCGTGGGGGGACGAACCGGTCGCTCGCCGCCACCGACGGCGGCCCGTGCACGGCCGGCACCTTCGACCGCCCGGAGCGGGCGTTCCGGGAGGCGTTCGCCGACGCGACGGGGCTCGGCGACCTGCCCGAACCCGTCGCGCTGGCGCTCGAAGACGCGCCGTACCGGGCGCGGGAGCACCACCTCGGCGCGACCGCGGACCTGCGGACCGGCGTCGTGACCGACTTCTACCGCGACCCGGCCGGCTACCACCGCGCGCACGCCCGGTCGCGGCCGACGCGGGACCCGGTACGCGGGCCAGGGCGGCGAACGGCCGCTACGCGTCCAGGCGCCGACGGGCCGCCTCGACGCCGGCCTCGGCGTCGACCCCGACGCCGGCGTCGCGCATCGCCTCGCCGACGGTCCGAACGCCGCGGAGCACCTGGTCGGCCGTCAGGTTCCCCATGTTCGACAGCCGGAAGATCTCGCCGCCGAGGTGGGCCTGTCCGCCCGCGACCGAGACGTTCCGCTCGGCCACGGCGTCGAAGAAGTCCGCGGCGGCGTCGCCCCGGACCGGGTCGGGCAGCGAGACGGCCGTGAGGGTGTTCGAGCGGACCGTCGCGCCCCGCGGTTCGGCGAACAGGTCCAGCCCCATCGCGGTCATCCCCTCGCGGACCGCCGCGGCCTGGCGGCGGTGCCGGGCGATCCGGGCGGGCAGCCCCTCCTCGCGGATCTCCTCGACGGCGGTCGCCAGCGCGCGGAACAGCGGGACCGCGCTGGTGAACGGCGTCTGGTGGTCCCCGGCCTTCCGGACGTGCCAGTCGAGGTCCTCGTAGAACGGCGCGCGCTCGCCGTCGAACCGCTCGATCGCGCGGGACGTGGCGTACATCGCGCTGGTCCCGGGCGGGGCCGCCAGCGCCTTCTGGGCGTCCGTGATCGCCACGTCCACGTTCCAGTCGTCGACGTGGAAGGCGTCGCCCCCGATGCTGGTCACGCCGTCGACCACGAACGCGGCGTCGTGGTCGCGGGCGATCCGGCCCACCCCCGAGACGGGGTTGAGCAGCCCCGTGCTCGTCTCGTTGTGGACCATCGTCACCACGTCGGTGTCGTCGGTGACGGCCTCGGCGACGGCGTCGAGGGGGATCGACTCGCCCCACTCCACCTCGACGCGGGTGCAGTCGGCGTACCGCTCGGCGATGCGGGCGAACCGGCGGCCGAACTTGCCGTTGACGAGCGCCACCACCTCGGCGTCCGAGGCCCGCCCCACGCCGGCGACGAGGTTCGCGACGGCCGCCTCCATCGCCATCGTGGCCGTCCCGTTGAAGATCAGGGTCTCGCCCCCGTCGGGGGCGGCCGTCCGCGCGCCGTTCAGCGACGAGCGCGTGAACACGTGCGCTAACCCGTCCTGTGCGCGCTCGTAGACGGCCTCGAACGCCGCCGACCTGTGGGAGACCATCGGCTCGGTCATCGACGCGAGCACCGCGTCGCTCACGGGCACCGGCCCTGGGTTGAGGAGCAGGAAGTCCTCGTCCATACGGTCGTTTCCGGCGGCGTCGGCATAAGCGCCGCGGGTCGCCCGGGCGGGAAGCCCGGTACTTTTGCCCCGGGCACCCGATCCACGGTCATGGCAGAGGGCGACGGGCGGACGGACGGCCCGGCCGACGGCGCGGGCGGGGACGGCCCCGCGGAGCCGGAGGCGGACAACCCGTACCTCCGGGACCCGCCGACGGAGTTCGCGCCGGTCGGGGAACTCGACCGCGAGGCGGCCGCCGAGCAGGCCGCGCTGCTGCGGGAGGCGATCCGGGAGCACGACTACCGGTACTACGTCGAGGCCGACCCGCTGATCGCCGACCGGACCTACGACGCGCTGTTCGCGCGCCTCCGGGAGCTAGAGGAGGCGTTCGACCTCGCGACCGAGGACAGCCCGACCCGCCGCGTCGGCGGCGAACCGCTCGACGAACTGGCGACCGTCGAACACGTCGCGCCGATGCTCTCGATCGACCAGGGCGACGAGGCCGACGACCTCCGGGAGTTCGACGAGCGGGTGCGCCGCGAACTCGCCGACGACGTGCGGTACGTCTGCGAGCCGAAGTTCGACGGCCTCTCGGTCGAGGTCGTCTACGAGGACGGCGTCTACGAGCGCGCCGCCACCCGCGGCGACGGCGAGCGCGGCGACGACGTGACCGAACAGGTGCGGACCATCGCCGCGGTGCCCGCCCGCCTGCGCGGCGATCCCCCGGGGTTCCTGGCGGTGCGCGGCGAGGTGTACATCCCCCGCGACGCCTTCCGGGCGCACAACCGCGAGCGGATCGAGCGCGGCGAGGAGCCGTTCGCCAACCCGCGCAACGCCGCCGCGGGGACGCTCCGCCAGCTGGACCCGTCGGTCGCGGCCGAGCGGCCCCTCGACTGCTTCTTCTACGACGTGCAGGGCGCGGGCGAGACGCCGGCGGACGCGGACGGCGACCCCTCCACCGGCGGCCGGGGGGCCGGCGACGACGTCCCGGACACCCAGTGGGGGGAACTGTCGGCGCTCCGGCGGTGGGGGCTGCGGACGAACGACCGGATCGAGCGGGTCGAGCGGATCGAGGACGCCGTCGCGTACCGGGACCGGCTGCTCGACGAGCGCGAGGAGCTGAACTACGAGATCGACGGCGCCGTGGTGAAGGTTGACGACCGCGAGGCCTGCGCGCGCCTGGGCACCACCGCCCGGTCGGTGCGGTGGGCGTTCGCCTACAAGTTCCCCGCCCGGACCGAGGAGACCCGCGTGACGGACATCGTCGTCCAGGTCGGGCGGACGGGCCGGCTGACGCCCGTCGCGCTGCTCGATCCCGTCGACGTCGGCGGCGTCACCGTCGCGCGGGCCAGCCTCCACAACCCCGACCAGATCGAGCGCCTCGGGGTGGACGTCGGCGACCGGGTCCGGGTCGAGCGGGCCGGCGACGTCATCCCGCAGGTGGTCGAGGTCGTCGAGGCCGAGGACGACGGCCACTTCCCGTTCCCCGGGACGTGCCCCGCGTGCGACAGCCCCGTCGAGCGCGACGGGCCGGTGGCCTACTGCTCGGGCGGGCTGGCCTGCGGGGCGCAGCTGGAACGGACCATCGTCCACTACGCGAGCCGGGCGGCGCTCGACATCGAGGGGCTGGGCGAGGAACGGGTCGAACAGCTCGTCGACGCCGGCCTGGTCGGGAGCCTGGCCGACCTCTACCGGCTCGACCCCGGGGAGCTCGCGGAGCTGGAAGGGTGGGGCGAGCGGAGCGCGGCGAACCTGTGTGCGGAGATCGAGGCCGCCCGCGAGCCCCCGCTCGACGACTTCCTCGTCGGGCTGAGCATCCCCGAGGTCGGGGCGGCGACCGCGCGGAACCTCGCCCGGGAGTTCGGCACGATCGGGGAACTGCTGGCCGCGAGCGACCCGGACCGGGCGGACGGCGGTCGCCCGGACGGGCCCGGCGGCGGGGACGGCGGGACGGAGGGGGCCGGCGACACGGGCGGGGCCGACGGGAGCGCGGCCGCCCCGGACGCCGGGGGCCACGCCACCCTCGACGAGTTCGCGGAGGGGGGCGAGGGGGGGGACGACGGCGGGTCGAACGGGGACGGCGCGGACGGGACGGACCCGTTCCTCGAGCGCCTGCAGTCCATCGAGGACGTGGGCCCGACGGTCGCCCGGGCGATCCGGGGGTTCTTCGCGAACCCGGAGAACCGCGCCGCAATCGAGGAACTGCTCGACGAGGTGGACCCGCAACCGGTCGACGGCGACGGCGGCGACGCGCTCGACGGGCTGACGGTCGTGTTCACGGGGTCGCTCTCGGTGCCCCGGAGCGAGGCCGCGGAGCACGTCGAGCGCCACGGCGGGCGGGCGACCGGCAGCGTCTCGGGGGCGACCGACTACCTGGTCGTCGGGGAGAACCCCGGGACGCGGAAGCGCGAGGCCGCCGCGGAGCACGGGGTCGAGGAGCTGTCGGAGGCGGAGTTCGTGGCGCTGCTCGAGGAACGCGGCGTCGGCGGGTTCTGACCGCGGGCGACGCCGGCGGGGACCGGGCGACGGGGCGGGGCGACGGGCGCAGGGGCCGACGGCCGACGGCCGGCGGAGGGGGAACGGCGAACGGTGGAGGGCAAACGGGGGACGGCGAACGGCGAACGACGGACCGCGAACGGCGGCGCGCGGTCCCGATCAGAGGTCGGCGAGGCTGAACGTGTAGTAGCTGATGGTGGCCGCGATGGCGATCCACGCCAGCATGAACGCGAGGACCGCGGGGTCGGAGTAGTAGAACGGCAGCGACCCGTCGGGATTGCAGGAGACGAACGTCCCGAACGGGGTCTGCTGGGCCTGCGGGGCGCCGTTGAGCACCCGGCCGCAGATGGTTCGGCTGGCCTCCGCGCCCTGGCTGAACATCCGGTAGCGGGCGGCCAGGGCGGGCGCGTCGGCCTCGCTCAGCATCGAGTTGACGAGCGTCTTGTAGGCCTGGTTCGGGTTGGCGAGTTTCAGCAGGAGCACGGCGTGCCAGCGGGTGGCGCCGGTGACGCCGAGCTGGTTGCTCAGCACCTTCCCGATCCCGTTGGCCCCGGAGTTCCAGAGGAAGGTGAAGTAGAAGTAGACGACGAAGTTCGCGATCCCGGAGTAGAGCGACTTCGCGAGCGCGCCGGAGATGGAGACGACGATGGCGACGAACACCACCGCGAACACCACGGTGAACAGGGAGAACAGGCCGAACAGTTCGGGCTTGAACGTCAGCCGGGAGGCGGCCAGGAAGACCGCCGTGAGCGCGAGCGAGGCGATCAGGGGGACCCCGAGGACGGCACACCGGCCGAGCACCTTGCCCACGATGACGTCCCGGCGGGAGTGGGGCAGGGACAGCAGGATCTTCAGCGATCCCGAGGTGCGCTCCTTCGAGACGGCGGCGAAGCCGACGAAGATGGCCACGATGGGCAGCAGGAACGTCACCATGTTGAGGTACACCTGCGAGAGGAGCAACTGCATCCCGAGGTCCTGCCCCCGCGTGCTCAGCCCGATGTCGAAGTACAGCGCCAGCGCGACGGGGGCGATGAACGCGGTGGTGAACAGGACGCCGAGCAGCCAGAGCCCCTTCGACCTGATGGCGTCCTTGAACTCCTTCTTGGCGACCGTGTACGGCTCGAAGGCGTCCCGGAGGGCGCGGTCGGCGGCGGCCAGGCCGCCCGCGTCGGCGGCGCTCACGCCTCCGCCCCCTGATCCTGGCGTTCGGTGTACGCGCTGAAGAGGTCCTCCAGGGAGGCCTCCTCGGTCTCGAAGTCCTCGACCGCGACGCCCTCGTCCTCGAGGGCGTTGAGGACGGCCATCTTCGCGTCGCCGTCGCAACTGACGGCCACCCGGTCGCCCTCGACCGTCGCGTCGGCGACGGCCGGGAGTCCCCGGACCGCGTCGAGGGCGCCGTCGAGGCCGGCGGCGTCGGCGACCGTGACGAACAGCTTCACGTCGCCCTCCGTGGCGGCCCGGAGCCCCTCCACGGAGTCCTTGGCGATCAGTTCGCCGTCCTGGAGGATGCCGACGGTGTCACAGACCGCCTCGACCTGCCCGAGGATGTGCGAGGAGAAAAAGACCGTCGCGCCGCGGTCGTTCTCCTCGCGGACGAGTTCGCGCATCGCGCGGGCGCCGTTGGGGTCGAGCCCGGTCGTCGGCTCGTCGAGGACGAGCAGGTCCGGGTCGTCCACCAGGGCCATCGCCAGCACGAGGCGCTGTTTCATCCCCTTCGAGTACCCGCCCGCCCGCCGGTCCATCGCGTCGGCGACCCCGACCCGTTCGAGCAGTTCCCGCGGGTCGTCGTCGGCGTCCTTGGACTCGATGACGAACTCCACGTGCTCGCGGCCGGTCAGGCGCTCGTAGACCTCGTACCCCTCCGGCAGGACGCCGGTGCGCTCGCGGATGGCCTTCGACTCCTCGTTGACGTCGTGGCCGAGGACCGACGCCGACCCCGCCGTCGGCCGGACGAAATCGAGGAGGAGGTTGATCGTGGTCGACTTGCCGGCGCCGTTGGGGCCGAGAAACCCGAACACCTCGCCCTCGGGGACCGTCAGGTCGAGGTCGTCGACGGCGGTGACGTCGCCGAACCGCTTGGTCACCCCGTTGATCTCGATGGCAGCCATACCGGGGGTTGCGCCGGATGCGATAAAGGGCTTTAGGCTCGGTGGGCGGCGGCCCGGGAGGGGGTCGAATGGCAAACCCGGAAACTGCCGGGGGTCGAGTGAAGCCCGAAGCCGGGAGCGGGTCGAAGGGCGGAGAGCGATCGGGAGCGGGTCGGAACCGGAAGCCGGGGCGAGGGAGGTCGGGGGCCGGTCGCGGCCGCGGTCCGCGACCCGCCCGGCTCAGACCCGGTCGTCGGGCTCGTGCCGGTCGGCCATCCGCTCGGCCTCCGCGGCGTAGCGCTCGCGCAGGTCCGGGTCGCGGACGGGGTCGAGGTCGTCCGGGGCGACCGCCACCGCCGCCGTCACGCCCCCCGCCTCCCGGAGGGCCGCCGGGGCCCGCTCGCGCCGGAGGACCCGCCGGCCGTCGGGGGCGGCGTAGACCAGCGAGACCAGCCCCTTGTCGCTGTACGTCCGCTCGACGAGCCAGCATCGCACGTCCGCGCCCATGGACGGCAGTCCCGGTGCCGGGGACACGTACCTTGCGGTCGGGGACCGAGCGGCCGGGGCCGGGCGGTCCGCGGGGCACGCGGGGGCCGGGGGAGCCGCAGCGCTACCGGTCGCCGTCTGTCAGTTCGTTCACCGCGGCGACCAGCGACTCGATGGCGTCGGTCTGGTCGTCGGTGGCGTCGAGGATGTGGTCCATGGCGGCGTCGGTGTCGTCGGCCCGGTCGCGGACGTCCTCGATGGTGGCTGTCAGCCCCTCGATGCGCTGGCTCTGCTCGTCGGTCGCGCGGGAGACCTCCGCGACCCCCTCGGCGGCCTCGTCGACGCTCGCGGCGATCTCCTCGAACGCCGCGAGCACCTCGGCGATCTGCTCGCTGGCGTGCTCGATGCGCTCCTGTGAGCGGGAGGCCGACTCGACGGTCTCGTCGGACTGGGCCTGGAGCTCCTCGATGCTCTCGGTGATCTCCTCGGTGTGCGAGCGGGTCTCGTTGGCCAGCTGCTTGACCTCCTCGGCGACGACGGCGAACCCGTCGCCGTCGTTGCCGGCCCGGGCGGCCTCGATGTTGGCGTTCAGCGCGAGCAGGTTCGTCTGCTCGGCCACCTCCGAGATGACTTCGACCACGTCCTCGATCTCGTCCATCCGGTCGCCGAGTTCCGTCACCGAGTCGACCAGCTCCGCGCCAACCTCGACGACGTCGTCGGTCGCGTCGCGGGCGTCCTCGCTGGCGGCCAGGCCCTCCTCGGCGGCCTCGCTGGCCTGCTCGGCGGCGGTGTCGACCTCCTGGGCGGTCGCCGCGACCTCCTCCATGGCGGCGCTGAACGACTGCATCTCCTCGACGCCCTCGTCGAGCAGGTCGTTCTGCTCGGCGACGTTCTCGGCGACGCGGTCGGCCGCCGAGGAGGTGTCGTCGACCGTCTCGGCCAACTGATCGGCCCGGTCGTCGACCTGCGTGATGAGCCGCTCGAACCGGTCGGCCAGGTCGTTCAGGTCGTCGACCACGCCGAGCAGCCCCTCGTCGACCGCCTCGCCCTCGAACCGGGCGCGGGCGTCGAGGTCGCCGGCCGCCAGGGCGTCGATGGTCGCCTCCAGTTCGTCGACCAGGGCCTCGACCTCCTCCCGGCGGCGGATCTGCTCGGTGTGGTCCTCGACGCTCTCCAGGACGGCGACGAACTCGTCGCCCTCGTACAGCGGCGCCGCGAAAAAGCGGATGTGGCGCTCCCGCCCCTCGCGGTCGGTCATCGTGCTCTCGTCGCGGTACAGCGGGACGTCCGGGTCGTGGAGTTCGACGTCGAACTCCCGGTGGGCGCGCTCCGGGGCCGCGACGACCTTGTCGGCCAGCGTCTTCGTCCGACGGCCGTCCGGGTAGAACGCCTGGCTCACCTGGTCGACCCGCCGGGCCTCCGCCTGCGACGTGCCCGTCAGCTCCTCGACCTGCTGGTTCCAGGCCAGCACGTTCCCCTCGGCGTCGAGCATGAACGTCGCCGGCCCCAGGCCGTCCAGCAGGACCGAGTCGTCGACGTCGACGGCGACGTCGACGTCGCCGCCGGCGTCGTGCTCGTCCCCCGAATCGTCGCCGGATTCGGCGGGCGGGGAGCCGGGCGCCCCGGCCGGCTCCTCGCCCGGGCCGGCCCGAACGCCCCCGTCGGGTATCGGTTCGGTGTCGTCGGTATCGCCGCCGTCCCGGCGGCGAGCGCGCCACAGTGGACCGTCGCGCATACCGTAACCGGCGACGGTCCGGGGTTTCAACCTACCGGCAAAATTATCGCCTACGATAACGGTCCCCACGGGAGCGGCTGTCACGGCCGGCGGTCGTCACGCTCAAAGCCGTCGCGGCCCGAGTCCGACCATGGACGCCGCCGCGGTCCGGGAACGCGCGGCGGAGCTGCCGCGATCGCCCGGCGTCTACCAGTTCCGGGACGGCGAGACGGTCCTCTACGTCGGGAAGGCGGTCGACCTCCGGGACCGGGTGCGGTCGTACGCCGACGGGGTCGACCGGGACGGGGGCGGGTCGGCCTCCGGCGGACCCCGGGGCGACCGGATCCGCCGGATGGTCCGGCGGGCCGACGGCATCGAGACGGCGGTCACGGACACCGAGACCCAGGCCCTCCTGCTGGAGGCGAACCTCGTCAAGCGCCACCAGCCGCGCTACAACGTCCGGCTGAAAGACGACAAGTCCTACCCGCTCGTGCAGTTGACCGACGGGGAGGCGCCGCGGATCGAGGTGACCCGCGACCCCGACCCGGGCGCGACCGCGTTCGGGCCGTTTACCGACAAGGGGGAGGTCGAGACGGTCGTGAAGGCGATCCGCGAGGTGTACGGCCTGCGGGGCTGTTCGGACCACAAGTACCGCGACCGGGACCGCCCGTGTCTCGACTACGAGATGGGGCTGTGCTCGGCGCCCTGTACCGGCGAGATCGGCCCCGAGGCGTACGCGGAGGACGTCCGCGCGGCCGAGCGGTTCTTCGAGGGCGAAACGGGCGTCCTGGCCGACCCGCTGCGCCGGGAGATGGCCGCCGCGGCCGAGGACGAGCGGTTCGAGCGCGCCGCCAACCTCCGGGACCGGCTGGCGACCGTCGAGGGGTTCCACGGTGACGGCGGCGCCGCAGTCGCCGGCGGGGACGGGGAGCGGACGGTCGACGTGCTCGGCGCCGCCGTCGAGGGCGACGCGGCGACCGTCGCCCGCCTCCACAGCGAGCGGGGCAAACTCGTCGACCGGTCGCGCCACCGGCTGTCGGCGCCCGGGGCGGGCGGCGCGGACGGCCGGACCGTCGCGGGCGTGCTCGCCGCGTTCGTCCCCCAGTTCTACGCCGAGCGCGACCTGCCCGACGCGCTCCTGGTGCCCGAGCGCCCCGCCGACCCGGAGGTGTGCGACTGGCTGGCATCCCAGGGGGTTGCGGTCCGGGTGCCCGGCGCCGGGCGCGAGGCCACGCTGGTCGACCTGGCGCTCAAGAACGCGCGGCAGGGGTCCCGGGACCCGGACGCGGGCCGGGCGCTCGCCGACGCGCTCTCGCTGGACGACCCCGTCGATCGGATCGAGGGGTTCGACGTGAGCCACACCGGCGGCGACGCGACCGTCGGGTCGAACGTGGTGTTCGTCGGCGGGAGCGCGGACACCTCGGGCTACCGGCGCCGGCGCCTCGCCGAGACGAACGACGACTACGCCAGCATGCGGGCGCTGGTGCGCTGGCGGGCCGAGCGGGCGGTCGAGGGGCGTGACGACCGCCCCGATCCCGACCTCCTGCTGGTCGACGGCGGCCGGGGGCAGCTGTCGGCCGCCCGGGAGGCGCTCGCGGCGACGGGCTGGGACGTGCCCGCGGTCGCGCTGGCGAAAGCCGAGGAGCGGGTGGTGACCCCCGACGGGGTCGCGGACCTGCCCGACGACGCCCCCCACCTCAACCTGCTGCGGGCCGTTCGGGACGAGGCCCACCGGTTCGCGGTCCAGTACCACCGGGCCGTCCGGGACGAGGTGACGACGGCCCTCGACGAGGTGCCCGGCGTCGGGCCGGAGCTCCGCGCCCGGCTGCTCGGCCGGTTCGGGAGCGTCGAGAACGTCCGCGCGGCCGGCCGCGAGGCGCTGCTGGACGTGGACGGGATCGGCGAGGCGACCGCCGAGCGGATCGAACGGCGGCTCTGAGGCCGGGACGGGATCGGAAGGAGGGTGAGCGTGCCGCCTACCCGATCCGCTCGTACTGCTCGCGCAGTTTCTCGGCCGCGTCGTCCATCAGGTCGCGCTCGTACGCGTCGAGGCCCCACTCGACGACCTCGACGCCGTCGCGCCCGACCCGGCAGGGGACGCCGAACGCGGTGTCGGCGTGGCCGTACTCGCCGTCGAGGGGCACCGAGCAGGGGAGCACCTCGCCCGTGTCGTGCACGATCGCCTCGACGGTGTGGGCGACCCCGCGGCCGGGGCCCCACTGGGTGTTGCCCTTGTCCTCGATGACCTCCATCGCGCTGGCCCGGAGCGCCTCGAGGATCCCGTCGCGCTCGTCGGCCCCGAACTCGACGTCGCGGCCGTCGACCCGGACCTTCGAGAAGACGGGTACCTGCGCGTCGCCGTGTTCGCCGAGGATGGTCGCATCGACGTTTTTCACCGGCGCGTCGAACCGCTCGGCGATGACGTGCCGGAAGCGCGCCGAGTCCAGGCGCCCGCCGAAGCCGATCACCCGCTCGCGGGCGCGGTCGCCGGTCTCGTAGAGGTGGCGGTTGAGCAGGTCCACCGGGTTCGAGGTCGTGACCGAGACGAAGTCGTCGGTGTACTCGGCGAGCGACGAGCCGATGTCCTCCATGATCGGCGCGTTGTCGTCCGCGAGGTCGATCCGGGTCTGGCCCGGCGAGCGCGGGATGCCGGCGGTGATGACCACCACGTCCGACCCGGCGGTGGCCTCGTAGCCGCCCTGCCGGACGGTGGTGTTCGAGTCGTAGGCGATCCCGTGGCTCGTGTCCGCGGCCTCCCCGACGGTCTCGTCTTCTTTCTCCGGGATGTCGACGAGGACGACCTCGTCCACGATGTCCTCGACCGCGATGGCGTACCCCGCCGCCCCGCCGACGGTGCCCGCCGCGCCGATGACGCTGACCTTCGTCATACCCGTAGGCCCCGGGGCGCGCGCTAAACGCTTACGGAAAGCGGAGGGGGAGGCACCGCCGCGGCCCGTCGTGCTTTTTTGTCTCGGCCGTCTCGTTCCGGGCATGAGCGACTTCGACAAGGAGGCCGAACGGGAGCGCCTCCGCGAGAAGTACGAGGACGACCGGCAGGAGCGCCAGTCGACCCAGCGGATGTCGGAACTCCTCCTGAAGGGCGCGACGATGACGAACCGCCACTGCGAGGAGTGTGGCGACCCCGTCTTCCGCCACGAGGGGACCGAGTTCTGCCCGACCTGTCAGCACGAAACGGGCGGCGGAGGGGAGGGGCGCGACCCGGACGAGGGCGGTGACGCGACCGCCGGCGCCGACGGCCCGCCGGGGCGCGCGGCGGCCGGCGCCGGGACGCCGGACGCCGGCGGGACCGGCGGGGCCGAACCGGACGGTGCGGCCGGTTCCCGACCGGACCGGGACCGGGGGACCGCCGGGGGCCGCGCGGACGACGGGCGGCGGGCCCCCGACCGGTTCGAGGGGTCGGGGCGGGCCGATTCGGCGTCGGGCGCCGCGGCCGGCGCCGACCGCGAATCCGGGGGCGGACCCGGCGCCGGGAGCGCGGGGGGCGAATCGGGACGGGCGGCCGCGCGGGGCGCCCTGGAGCGGTCG
>JBDGPV010000121.1:0-16220 GCA_042219485.1 Haloferacaceae archaeon | reverse complement strand
CCCCGGTCGATGGCGTTGAACGCCGTCATCATGTCGTCGAAGCCCTCCTGCTGGCCGTGGAGTTCCTCGCGGAGCGCCTCGGCCCGGCTGGTGAGCCGGTCGTACTCCTCGGACTCCGCGAGCTGTTCGGGGGTCTTCTCGGCCTCGAGGACGCCGATCTTCGACGAGATGCGGAAGAACTCGTCCACCGCGTCGTCGTAGTCGGCGGCCTCGAGCTGCTGTTCGACCGCCCCGAAGAGGTCCTCCTTGTCCACGGGCTTGCAGAGGTAGTCGTCGAACGGCATGTCGACGATGTCGAAGTCGGGGTCCACGATGGCCGTCACCATGATGACCCGGCAGTCGTACCCCTCCTCCCGGATCCGTTCGAGCGTCTCGTCGCCCGAGACGGGCATCCGCCGGTCGAGCAATACGACGTCGACGTCGTCGTCGATGGTTTCGAGCGCCTCCTCGCCCCCGTACGCGGTGCGGACGTCGTACTCCCGGCGGAGCCGGAGGGCGTAGGCATCCGCGACCTCGGATTCGTCGTCGACGACGAGCACGGTGTGCGAGTCGGATGCGCTCATTGGCCGTATGCCCCCAACTGTCGGGTCGGAGTTATAGCTTTGTCCCCCGACGACGGCGCCGGCCCGGCGCCGCGCCCCCGGTGGCGGCGGGGATTATTAGTCGCGGTCGTCCGATGGGCCGGCCGTGCGGCTCCGGACGAAGTTCGCGATCGCGCTGCTGGCGATCACCCTGGTGTTGAGCGGCGCGACGTACGCCGGGATGGAGTTCTACAAGGCCCAGGCGGTCGGGGAGGTCGAGCAGAACGTCAACGAGACCGCGACCGTGGTCGCCGGACAGATCGACCGCCGGCTCCGTGAACGCCGCGACTTCGTCGGCTACGTCGCCTCCCGTCCCCGCGCCGCACGGTTCAACGAGAGCGGCGCGTACCTCGACGCCTTCCTCACCAACTCCCGGTTCTTCGCGGCCCAGATCATCGCCGCCAACGGCACGGTCGTGAGCTTCCGGGGCGGCATCGCGGAGGAGCGCCGCCGGGCGGTGATCGGCAGCGACCGGAGCGACGCGCCGTACTTCGAGCGGGGGCTGCAGGGGGCCTACATCGGCGAGCCGGAGTTCGCGAGGCGCCCGAACCGGCCCGACACGTACGTACTCACGTTCAGCGCCCCGATCTTCGGCGCCGACCGGGAGGTGAAAGGCGTGTTCGCCGCCGCGATCTTCCTCAATCAGGAGACGGTGTTCGGGATGGTGCCGGCGGCCGAGACGAGTTCCCAGCAGGTGACCATCGGGAGCGGCGACTCGATCCTCTACCGGAGCGACCGGACGTTCAACCAGACGGTCAGGAAGTCCGCGACCGTCGAGACGACGGGTTGGACCGTCGAGGTCGCCCGCGACCGATCCGGGCTGAACCGGCGCCTGGAGCAGCTCGCGCTCTTCCAGGGCGTCGGGCTCCTGGTCGTCCTGTGCTCGATGGTCGGGTTCGGCTACTGGCAGTACTCGGTGAGCCTCCGGCAGACCGAGCGCCTGCTCGACGGCTTCGACCGGATCCGCGAGGGACAGTACGACTACGAGGTGTCGCTGCGCGGCGGCACGGAGTGGGAGCGGATCGGCGACGGGGTGAACGAGCTCTCGGACGGGCTGCGCCGGCGGGAGGCCGCCCTCCGGGAGCGGAAACAGCGCCTCGAGGTGCTCCACCGCGTCCTCCGACACAACGTCCGCAACCGGATGAGCATCATCCTCAACTACGCCGGCATCATCGGCGACACGGTCGAGGACGACCTCGTCGTCGAGGCCGCGGAGACCATCGAGAGCGCCGGCGAGGACCTCAACAGCCTCAGCGAGAAGGCCCGGCAACTCGAGAGCGTCCTCGACGACGCCGAATCCGGCCCCGAACCCGTCGACGTCGCGCGGATCGTCCGCGAGGTGGTCGACGAGATGCGGGAGGCCTACCCCGGGGTCGGGATCGACGTCTCCGCGCCCGGCGAGGCCTGGGCGCTGACGCTCCCGGCGTTCCGCCTGGCGGTCGAGAACGCGGTCGAGAACGCGTGCGAGCACAACGACAGCGACGACCCCCGGGTGGAGGTGACCGTCGCCGAACGCGACGTCGGGCCCGACGCGGCCGGCGCGGTCGAGGCGGAGGGAACGGCGGACGCGACCGGGGCGGCCGGCGCGGACGGCGGCGTCCGGATCGAGGTCGCGGACAACGGGCCGGGCATCCCCGAGCAGGACCGGACGGTGATCGAGGAGGGCCGGGAGACCGACCTCGAACACGGCAGCGGGCTCGGCCTCTGGGTGCTCTACTGGATCGTGGACAACTCCGGGGGGGAACTGACCTTCGACGGGAACGATCCGAGCGGCGCGGTCGTGCGGATCGACCTCCGGGCGGCGTCGCGGCCGGCCGGGACGGACGACGAGGCCGAGGCGGGCCGCGCCACCGACGCCGCCCCGGCCTCCGGGCCACCGGAGGACTGAGCGGACGCCGGCCGTGCCCGTCGCCCCCGGGCGGCGCGGGCGGCCGGCGCCGTTCGCTATCGCGGCATGGGGTTTACGACCCGCCCGCGACGGCCTCGACGGACTCGAACCGCCCGGAGGCGACGCGGTCGGCGAGCGCCGGGGGGTCGAGCGGGGGCGTCTCGCCCGGGTACTTCCGCTCGAAGTAGCCGATCACGTTCCCGACGTCGCGCTCCAGCAGTTCCCGCGCGTTCTCGTGGTCGGTCGGGACCGCCTGCGGCCAGTCGAAGACTGCGACGCCGGACTCGTCGACGAAGACGTTGTACTCGCTCATGTCGGCGTGGACGTAGCCCGCCTCGTGGGCCCGCGCCATCTCCCGCAGGATCAGGTCGAGGACGCCCACGACCTGGTCGGGCTCCAGGCGCACCCGCGCGAGTTCGGTTCCCGCCAGCTTCTCCATCACGATGGCGTGCCGGTTCTGGTCGACCGGCTGGGGCACCGAGACGTCGGGATAGAGGGCCTGGAGGGCGTCGTACTCGCGCTCCGCGGCCTGCCGGGCGGTGTACAGCGGGGAGACGTGGTTGCGGTCGGCGGTGTACTCGCGCTCGCGGTCGATCGCCCGGAACTCGGTGTACCCCTCGCGGTGGAACTTCAGCGCCAGCGGACGGTACGACTGGACCTCGAGCACGTCGCTCTCCTTGCCCACGCCCAGCGGCGCCCCGACGCCCTCGACGGTGCCCCGTTCCGCGAACGTGTGGAGGGCGAGCGCGTCGTATCCCTCGGCGGTCAGCTTGTACCCCTCGTACTGGATCGTCCGGCGCTCGACCAGGCCCCGGTCCATGCACCGGTCGAGCCGGTACGCGACCTCCTCGGGGTCGAGGTCGGCGTACTCGGGGAGCTTCTCGCGGTTCACCCACTCCGAGAAGCGCATCCCCTGCTCGACGCCGGACAGCAGATAGACGTCAGCCGGCTCGAGTTCGGCGACGACGCTGGCGACGTTCCGCACCATACCGACGCCAGGCGCCCCACGACCTAAAGCACCGGCACCCACCGGTAAACCGCGTTCCGCGATACGAAACCCGGCAGCGCGCCGAACCGCTTTTGCCCCCCTCCGCCCTCCCCACGACCGTGCCGCCGCTTCACTCCGACGCCCTCGGCGACCTGATCGCGCGGGTCGGGCCGGACGCCGACAGCGTGCTCGCCGAGATGGCGGATCGCGCGGACCGCGAGGGGTTCCCCACGGTGGGCCCGGAAGTCGGCCGGTGTCTGGCGATGTGCGTCCGGCTGCTCGGCGCCCGGTCGGTGCTGGAACTCGGGTCGGGGTACGGCTACTCGGCGTACTGGATGGCCCGGGCGCTCCCGCCGGGCGGGCGCGTCGTGCTGACCGAGCGGGACGCCGACCTGCTCGACGACGCCCGGGCGTACTTCGAGCGCGGCGGCCTGGCCGACCGCGCGACCTTCGAGCCCGGGGAGGCCCTCGCCACCGTCGACGCCCACGAGGGCCCGTTCGACCTGATCCACCTCGACCACGACACCGACCGGTACGTGGCGGGGTTCGAGGCCGCCCGCGGGCGCCTCGCGGACGGCGGGGCCGTCGCCGTCGACAACGTCGCCGTCTACCGGGACGTCCAGACCCCGGCGGGCCTGCTCGCCACCCTCGACGGCGCGTCCGCGCCCAACGACCGGACCCGCGTGGTGGCGGCGTTCCACGAGCACGTCCGGGAGGTCCCGGGCTTCGAGCCGTACCTGCTCCCGGTCGGCGAGGGGCTGGTGGTCGCCTGCCACGTCGGGTAAGCGCTTTGTCCGCGGGGGCCCAGCGGCGACCGTGAGCCGCGCCCCCGAGTTCTCGCTCCCGAACGTCGGCCCCGGCCCCGACCCGTTCTCGCCCGACGCGCTCCCCGACGACGTGGCGTTCGTCGTGCTGTTCTTCCAGCGGGACCACTACTGCACGAACTGCCGGAGCCAGGTGCAGGACCTGGCCGGACGGATCGACGAGTTCCGGGAGCGGGACGCGGCGGTCGTCTCGGTCCTGCCCGAACCCGTCGAGCGCGCCGAGGCATGGCAGGAGCAGTACGACCTCCCGTACCCCCTGCTCGCCGACCCCGACGCGGCCGTCGGCGAGGCGTACGGACAGCCGGTCCGGTTCGGGCCGCTGGGCAGGGTCAGCGACTTCTTCGGCCGGATGCCGGAGGTCGTCGTCGTCGACCGCCGGGCGGAGCCGCCGGAGATCGCGTACGTCCACCGCGGCCGTTCGACGTTCGACCGTCCCGGGATCGACGACCTGCTCGCGGAACTCGACGCGCTCCGGGACGGCTGAGCGCACGACCGTCCGCCGTCGGCCCCCGTCCGCTCGCCGAACGGAAAGCCCCATGCCGCCCTCGACCCTTGCGGTCGCATGGGCGGTCCCCTCGCCGACCGGGAGTGGCGGCTGATCAGCGAGGAGTCCCGGCCGGCGGCGATGCAGATGGCCCTGGACGAGGTGGCCGCCGGGACGGCCGCGGCCGGCGGGCCCCGCACCGCCCGGGTCTACCGGTGGCCGGCGCCGGGCGCGCTCTCGCTGGGCTACGGCCAGGCCCCCGACACGGTCGACTGGGCGTTCTGCGAGCGCGCCGGCGTCGAGGTCACCCGGCGCCCCACCGGCGGCGGCGGCATCTACCACGACCACGCGGGCGACGTCTCGTACGCGCTCGCGGTGCCCGCCGCCGACCTCCCGGACGGCCCCCGGGCCTCGTACCGCCTGCTCTGCGAACCGCTCCTCGCGGCGCTCGACGCGCTGGGGATCGACGCGGGCTACGCGGAAACCGGGCGCCCGGCGGTCCACCCGCCGGCCTGTTACCTCCGGGCGCTCGACCCGGCCCACGACGTGGTCGGCCCGGACGGCCGGAAGGTGAGCGGCAACGCCCAGCGACGGACCCGCGAGGCGGTCGTCCAGCACGGGTCGCTGACCCACGACGCGCGCCCGGAGCGCCACCTCGCGGCGTTCGCGGCCGACCTCGACCCGTCGGACTTCCGGGAGCGGGTGGCCGGCGTGACCGCGTACGCCGACGCGACGCGGGCCGAGACGGTCGGGGCCCTGGAGTCGGCGCTCGCCGACTGGACGGGCGCCGACCCCGGCGGGCGGGGGTGGACCGACGCGGAACTCGACCGCGCGCGCGCCCTCGTCCGCGAGCGGTTCGGCGACGAGGCGTGGGTGCGGCGCGGGCCGCGGGGGTGAGGTCGGGGCCCCCGTCCGGTGGGCGGTCGCGGGGGCGACCGACGGGGAGTCGGCCCGCCCGGCCCGTGGGCGCGCCCGGGAGGCCCGCGTCGGGGCGGGGGCGCCCGGGCGCGGCGGTCCGAAGTCCCTATGCCCGCCCGTTCCGTCCCGTGACGCATGCGAATCGGTGCACACGTCTCCGTCGCCGGGGGCGTCCACAACGCGGTCGAGAACCAGATCGAGGTCGGAGGCAACTGCGGACAGATCTTCACCCACTCCCCGCAGGTGTGGCAGTCCCCGGACATCGGCGACGAGGAGGCCGAGCGGTTCCGCGAGGGGACGGCCGAACGGCTCGACGGCCCGTGGGTGATCCACACCTCCTACCTGGTCAACCTCTCGACCCCCAAGGCGGACCTCCGGGAGAAGTCGGTGCAGTCGATGCAGGAGGAGGTCGACGCGGCGGCGCGGCTCGGCGTCGAGTACGTCAACGTCCACCTCGGCGCGCACACGGGCGCGGGCGTCGACGCGGGCCTGGACAACGCCGCGAGCGCGCTCGACGCCGTCGACGTGCCCGACGGCGTGACCGTCCTGCTCGAAAGCGACGCCGGCGGGGGGACCAAACTCGGCGACGAGTTCGAGCACCTCGCGCGGGTGATCGGGGCGAGCGACCACGACCTGGAGGCGTGTCTCGACACCGCCCACGCGTTCGCCGCGGGATACGACCTCTCGACGCCCGCGGGCGTCGACGAGACGGTCGCCGCGTTCGACGACGTCGTCGGCCTCGACCGCCTGTCGTGTATCCACCTCAACGACTCAAAGCACGGGTGTGGCACGCACAAGGACGAACACGCCCACCTCGGCGAGGGCGAGATCGGCGCCGACGGGATGCGCCGGATCCTCTCGCACCCCGACCTCCGGGACCGCCCGTTCGTGCTGGAGACGCCGACAGAGGACGGACGGAGCTACGAGTGGAACATCGAGCGCGCCCGGGACCTGCGCGCCGGGGCCGACGGCGCCTGAGGGGGACGCCCGGTCGCCGCCGCGGTACGTGGTGGGTGTTTAGGTGGGCCGCGCCCGTACGGCCCCGCGTGCGGGTCGTCACCACGCTGCCGTCGGCGACGGAGATCGTCTACGCGCTCGGCGTCGAACCGGTCGCGGTCTCGCACGCCTGCGACCATCCCCCGGCGGCCCGGGGGAAACCGGCGGTCGAGCGCTCGCGCGTCGATCCCGACGCCCCCGCCGGCACGATCCACGACCAGGTCCTCGCCGCCGACCGGGGCGACGGCGTCTACGAGGTCGACCTCGACGCCCTGGCGGCGGCCGACCCGGACCTGATCGTCGCCCAGGGGGTCTGTGAGGTGTGCGCGGTCGACGAGGTGCTCGTCCGCGAGGCCGCCGAGCGCCTGGACCTGGATCCCGAGATCCTCACGGTCGACCCCCACCGCCTGGCGGACGTGTTCGGGGCCATCGAGCGGATCGGCGCGGCGCTCGACCGCCCGGGCCGCGCCGCGGCCCTGACCGCGGACCTGCGCCGGCGCGTCGAGCGGGTCGAGGAGCGGGTCGCCGGCCGGCCCCGCCCCCGGGTCGCGGTGCTGGACTGGCTCGACCCCGTGATGGTCGCCGGCCACTGGGTGCCCGACCTGGTCGAGCGGGCGGGCGGCGAGTACGGCCTCGCGGCGCCCGCCGAGCGGTCGTCCCCCCGGGAGTGGTCCGCGGTGCGCGACTACGACCCCGAGGTGCTGGTCGCGGCGCCGTGCGGGTTCGACGTCGACCGGACGCTGGCGGAGGCCGACGACCTCACCGGCCGGCCCGGGTACGCGGACCTGGCGGCCGTCCCCGACCGCGCGTTCGCCGTCGACGGGAACGGCCACGTCAACCGCCCGGGACCGCGGCTCGTGGACACGCTGGAGGCCCTCGCCTGCCTCTGTCACCCGGACCTCGCCGACCCGCCGCCGGACGTCGCCCGCCCGCTCCCGGCGCCGGCCGCCGAGGCCGACCCGTGACATAAACGACCGTCCGGCCGCGTGTTATCGACTCGCACACCGGCGCACGAGCGGCGGCGATTCGGCCGACTGCGGCCCGTCGCACGGATCGGCCGGCACCCCGTCGTGGCCGGCCGTGGGAAAGATTAATCACGAACCTTTTTCATACGGCCGCTCCAATCGTCGTCCACGCATGTCCGAAGCCGAAGACAGGCAGCGACCGCTCGGCGCCGGCCAGCCGGTGTACGTGCTGAGCGAGGACGCCGAGCGGACGCAAGGACGGGACGCCCAGACGGCCAACATCACGGCCGGCAAGGCGGTCGCCGAGGCGGTACGGACCACGCTGGGTCCGAACGGGATGGACAAGATGCTCGTCTCCGACGACGGCGACGTCGTCATCACGAACGACGGCGCGACCATCCTCTCGGAGATGGACATCGAGCACCCCGCGGCGACGATGATCGTCGAGGTCGCCGACGCCCAGGACGAGGAGGTCGGCGACGGCACCACGAGCGCCGCGGTGCTGACCGGCGAACTCCTCTCGGAGGCCGAGGACCTCCTCGACGACGAGGTCCACCCGACGACCATCGTCGAGGGGTACGCGGCCGCCCGGGAGATCGCGGTCGAGACCATCGACGACGGCGTCGTCTCGGCGGACCTCGACGAGGCGACCCTGGAGCAGATCGCGGCCACCAGCATGACCGGCAAGAGCACCGGCGACGCCACCGCCGAACACCTCGCGGGGACCATCGTGGACGCGGTCTCGCGGGTGCGCACCGACGACGGCGTCGACCGCGACGCCATCGACGTGCTCGCGGTCCACGGCCGGAGTTCGACGGCGACGGAGCTGCTCGAGGGGTCGGTCTTCGAGAAGGACCCCGAGCGCGACGACGTCCCCCGGCAGTACGACGACGCGACCGTCGCCCTCCTGAGCGGCGGCATCGAGCAGCCCGAGACCGAGGTCGACGTCGAGTACAACGTTCGGAGCGCCGACCAGTTCGCCGACGCCGTCGCCGCCGAGGAGACGTACCTCGGCGAGGCCGTCGAGACGCTGATCGATCTCGACGTCGACGTGGTCTTCGCCGACGACACCGTCGAGGACGAGGTCGCGGGGCGGCTGGCCCACGCCGGCATCCTCACCTACGACGTGATGAAAGACGAGGAGATCGACCGGCTCGCCCGCACGACCGGCGCCGACCCCGCCGAGCGGGTCGAGGACCTCTCGGCCGACGACCTCGGGACCGCCGACGTCCGGCGCGAGACCTACGACGACGACGAGCACGTCTTCGTCGAGGGCGGCGACGCGTCGTCGGTCGTCACGGTCTTCGTCCGCGGTGGCACCGGCCACGTCGTCGACGAGTTCGAGCGCGCCGTGACCGACGGCATCGACGCCGTCGTCGCGGCGCTCGACGGCGGCGGGGCGGTGCCCGGCGCCGGCGCGACCGAGATCCGGATCGCGGGCGCCATCCGCGAGGCTGCCGCCGGGATCGAGGGGCGCAAGCAGCTCGCAGTCGAGGCGTTCGCCGACGCCGTCGAAGCGCTTCCCCGGACGCTCGCCCAGAACGCCGGCCGCGACCCCATCGACGCGCTCGTCGAACTCCGCGCGGCCAACGACGACGGCCGGGCCGGCATCGTCGGCGCCGGCGGCGAGTCGGCGATCGTCGATCCCGTCGAGCGCGGCGTGCTCGACCCCGCGGCGGTCAAGCGCGAGGCGGTGCGATCGGCCACCGAGGCCGCCACGATGATCGTCCGCATCGACGACGTCATCAGCGCCCAGTAGCACCCCGCCGCTCCCGGCCGTCCCCGCCCGGTTGACATTCGTCCACACACATCGGGGTTCCAAACACGAAGAATTTAATTTAAAATACCAGAACAGAATTTAAACCTTCTGCTTATTAGAATAGAAACCGAAAGGCCGGATCGGGGTGAGAGCCATGCTCGAAAAGCTCAAGGACATGGTGTCCCCGACGAACCTGACGACCGACTTCGAGTGCAGGGGATGTGGGCACGAGTTCAGCACGGAGGTGAGCCCCGGCGAGACGACGACCTGTCCCGAGTGCGGGTCCGCCGACGTGCTGAACCTCGAACTCGAGGCGTGACCGTCCCCGTTCTTTCATTCGCGCGCTCGCGAGCGTAGTCCCGGCGCGCCGCGACCGTCCGTGCCGGCCCCGCAGGGGCGTCCGCCCGCCGACCGAGAGCGGCCCGCTTTTCCGCCCGCCGGCCGGACGCCCCCGCGTGCGCCGGTTCGACGCCGACTACCTCCGCCGGACCCGCGAGGGGCTCTGGGCGGAGCGGGGCGCGCTCGCCCCGCTCTCGCTGTCCGACCGCGAGCGCGTCCTCGATGCCGGCTGTGGCACCGGGGAGTTCACCCGCGTGCTCGCCGAGGAGACCCCCCCGGACGCGCTCGTCGTCGGCCTGGACGCCGACCCGGCCCTCCTCCGGGCGGCGGCCGGGGCGCCCGACTGCCCGCGGGTCGCGGGCGACGCCGCCCGCCTGCCCCTGGCCGCCGGCGCGGTCGACCTCGCGGCCTGCCAGGCGCTCCTGGTGAACCTGCCCGACCCGGCGACCGCGGTCCGCGAGTTCGCCCGCGTCTCCGCCGACCTCGTGGCGGCGGTCGAGCCGGACAACGCCGCCGTCGAGGTGGACTCGACCGTGGCCGCCGAGGCGGCCGTCGAGCGCCGGGCCCGGGAGGCGTACCTGGAGGGGGTCGGGACCGACGTCGCGCCCGGCGACCGGGTGGCCGACCTGTTCCGCGCCGCGGGCCTCTCGGACGTGCGGACCCGTCGCCACCGCCACGAGAAGCGGGTCGAACCGCCGTACGACGAGGCCGACCTGCGGGACGCGGCGCGCCGTGCCTCGGGGGCTGGGCTGGCCGACCACGCCCCCGAACTCCGCCGGGTGCTCGACGACGCGGCCTACGACGCGCTCCGGGCCGACTGGCGGGCGGTCGGCCGGGCCGCGGTCGACGGGATGCGGGCCGGGGAGTACCGCCGGGTCGAGGTCGTCCCCTTCGACGTGACCGTGGGGCGGGTGTAGGCCGGCGCGGTCACCCCCGAGTCCCGTCGGTCGGCCCGGCGTCCGCCGTCTGCGCCCGGCGGCGGCCGCGGTGGGCCCCGCGCGGGTCAGACCACGTCGCCCCTGACCGACGCGCCATCCTGGTCGAGCCGGCGGGCCCGGACCGCCTCGGCGGCCTCGGCGGCCGCCTCCCCGTCGGCGCCGAGCATCTCCAGCGCGTCGGGCAGCGTCGGGAAGGGGAGGTCGCCGTCCCGGAGCCGTTCGAGCGACTCCTCGGCGCGGGTCCCGTCGACCCACAGGCAGACCCCCCGCGGGTCGAGCACCTCCCCGTACGCGTCGCGGGCGAGCGCGCCCTCCAGCCGCTGGGTGACGTTGTCCTCGAACGGGGCGTTGCAGACCTCCAGGTGGACCGGCTCGTCGTCGGGCAGGAGGTGGGCCGCGAGGCACCGCTCCGGCGCCGCGTGGCCGCTGTCGTTCGCCCGGAGGTGCTCCGGGAACCGCTCGGCCCACTCGGCCGAGACGGTCCTGCCGACCCCGCGGACGCCGTGGCGCTCGGCCGCCGCCGCGTCCGCCTCCTCGTCCCGCAGCAGGATGTCCTTGGTGACGTAGACGTCGAGCCGCTCGACGGGATCGAGCCCCAGGGCGACGTCCCCGTAGACCCACACCTCCCGCACCGGCACGGGCATCGGGTCCGTCTCGACCGTCCGCAGGATCGCCTCGACCCGATCGAGCGCGGCGTCGCGGTCCATCGGGCGTCGGCTCGGGGGCGGACGGACTAAACCCCCTCGGTCGGCGGGCGGCCGGCGGCCCGTGCCCCGTGTGCCCGTGTGGGGGCCGCGGGCCCACCCGCGCGCCGCCCGGTCACGCGGGCGTGTCCGTCCGTCCGGGCAGCCCGCGTCCCTCGTAGAACTCGCCGCCCCACTGGCCGATCCAGATGTCCTGGTTGGCGAGGTAGAGCGCCGCCGCGGTGTCGAATGTCCGGTCGGTCACCGTCCACTCGTCGGCTCCCGTGTCGTACTCGACGGCGGCGTTGTAGACGGCCGCCTGCCCGTGCTCGCCGCCGGCCGCCGGGGGGAGCGGGAGGGTGTGCTCGGCGTCCTCGCTCCGGGAGGGCGGTCGCTCGGCGCGCTGGAGTCGCCCGCGGTTGAACGTGTTGTCGAAGTACCGCGCGTACGTCTCCCGTGCGTCCATCCCGAGCACCGCGTCAGCGGCGTTGATCCCGCCCGTGACGTCGCCGGCGTCCCGCGCCGTGATGGCGTAGGTCGCGTCGTCGGGTCCCGAGGCGAAGGTGCCGGCGTCGTCGTCCCAGAGCGCGTCGAGCATGTACCCGGCGACCTCGCCCGCCGTGCCGGTCCGGTCGACGCCGTCGAGTTCCGAGGCCCACGTCAGCCCCTGGGCCACGGCACCCTGCGTGGCGGCCTGGTTGGCCGCGCCGTTCTCGACCCTCCCGTTGCCGGCGAGGCTGCTCTCGACGGCATCGGCGAGGTCGCCCGCGTAGGCGGCGGCCCGCGACGCGAGCCGGTCGCTGCCGGCGTGGGTGCCGTACCACGCGACCGCGGACAGCATCGGTCCCAGGTCGCGGGTCGAGCCCATCGAGACGACGTCGTCCGGGGCGAACAGCTCCATCGTCGTCTTGCCCAGCCCGTCGGTCAGCCGCTGGACGTCCTTTGCGGGGATCAGCGGCTCCGGGTTCTCGTAGCCGAACCACCCGCCCTGTGCGAGGCTCGTCATGTCCGAGAGGAACCACAGCATGGCGGCGTGCTGGGTCGGACGCGCGGTCGCGTCGACCGCCTCGCCCGCGGCGGGATCGACCCCCGAGACGAGCTCCATGCTCTCGCCCTTGGTGAGCAGCCCGTTGCCCTGCGGCCCGCCGTCGATCAGCGCCGCCTTGATCCCGAGCTGGGCGAGCGTCGCGAGCACCTCCGTGCGGAACTCGGCGGCCAGGCTGTCGGGCAAGAGGTCGAAGTGGTTCTCGAAGTTCTTCGCCCATGTGACGCCCTTCGTGTGGGTCCAGGCGACCGAGGCGGGACTGACGACTCCCGAGGACTTCGACCTGTCCCACGCCAGCGTCGCGGCGTCGGGGCGGCCGTCGTCGCCGGACAGCACCGGCGGCTCCGTGAACGACGGGTCGCCCGTCGTGAACGGCAGCATGTTCAGGTTCGGGTTCTTCACCGGCGGCCGATCCTGGTCGGCCGCCTCCAGCATCGCCGGGAAGCGCTTCTCGAACATCTGCTTCTGCTTTTCCGTGCTCGGGAACACCACCCCGTTCCCGCTCATGGCGATGTTGGTGCTCATGTTGTACAGCGAGTACCAGTACGAGTCCCAGGTGGCGTCGCTCCACCCGTACGACAGGGTCGCCCCGGACCCTGCGGTCCCGGTCGCCGTCCCCGCGGCCCCGCCCGGCGAGGCGGTCCCGTCATCGCCCCCGCTCTCGCCGCCCGATCCCGAACAGCCGGCGAGCGCGGTCAGCGCCGTCGCTCCCCCGACCCGTACGAACGTCCGTCGGTCGAACTCTGACATCACCCTCCTCTCGACGCACCCGCCGTATGTGCGTTCGCGGGTCGTGCGTGCCGGGCTCCCCGCACCCGTACCCTTATGATGCGCGGCGCGTCTGGCGCGCGCGGCCCTCGCGGCCGGCGCGCGAGGCGCAAGCCGTTTCCCGACGGGCCGCGAACCCGGCGGCGATGGAGTGTGACAAGTGCGATCGGGCGGCGGTCCTCCACGTCGCCTACTCCGGCGCCCACCTCTGTGGCCGCCACCTCCGGCGCTCGGTCGAGAAGCGGGTGCGCCGCCGGATCCGCCGGGACGGCCTCCTCCCCGACGACGCCGCCCCCGATGACCCCGTGACGTGGGTCATCGGCCTCTCGGGGGGCAAGGACAGCGTCGTCCTCACCCGCGTGCTCGCGGACACCTTCGGCCGGGACCCGCGGGTCGACCTCGTCGCGCTCTCGATCCACGAGGGCATCGAGGGCTACCGCGACGAGTCGCTCGCGGCCGCCCGCGAACTGCTCGACGGCCTCGACGCCCCGATCGAACACGTCGAGGCCGCCTACGCCGACGCGCTCGGGGTCGAGATGGACGACGTCGTCGACGCCGACCCGATGGGGATGGCCCCCTGCGCGTACTGCGGGGTGTTCCGGCGGGACCTGCTGGCCCGCCACGCCGCCGACCTCGGCGCGGACCTGCTCCTGACGGGGCACAACCTCGACGACGAGGCCGAGACCGCGCTGATGAACGTGCTGGAGGGCGACCTCGAACGGATGGCCGAGCACTTCGACGCCAGCCTCGGCGCCCTCGCGGACCGCGGCGACCCCGGCCCCTTCGTCCCCCGGGCCAAGCCGCTGCGGGACGTCCCCGAGCGGGAAGTCGCGCTCTACGCCCACACCGCCGACCTGCCCGTCCACGCCGCGGAGTGCCCCCACGCCAGCGAGTCGTTCCGCGCGGAGGTCCAGGACCTCCTGCTCGACCTGGAGGAGCGCCACCCCGGGACGCGCCACTCGATCATGGCGGGCTACGAGGACCTGGCGGCGCTGGCCGCCCGGGAGTACCGCGACGACGGCGGCCCGGACCTCGGCGAGTGCGAGCGCTGTGGCTCCCCGACCGGGGCCGACGTCTGCCGGAAGTGCCGGCTGGTCGAGGCCGTCGAGGCCGCCGACTGACGGGACGGGACAACCGTTTTGCCGCTCGGACCGTTCGCGGGCGTATGTCCGGCCGCCGACCGCCGGCGCCCGCCGGCCTCCCGGTCCTGGGCCACACGCTCCGGTTCGCCCGGGACCCGTTCGACCTGTACGGCGACGTCGCCGCCGAGTGTGACGACGTCGGCCGCCTGTCCGTGCTCGGCCTCGGCGAGTTCTACGCGCTCACCCACCCCGACCACGTCGAGCGGGCGCTGACCGACGACCGCGACGCGTTCGGGAAGACCGAGGACTTCCGTATCGCGCTCGGCGAGAGCGTCTTCTCGACCGAGGGCGAGCAGTGGCGCCGCCAGCGCGAGGCCCTGGAGGAGTTCTTCCGGCCGTCGCGGGTCCGCTCGTACGCCGACCGGATGGTCGACCTGACCGAGCGGCGCCTCGACCGCTGGACGCCGGGGGAGCGGCGCTCGCTCCACGAGGAGATGAGCGGCGCGGCCCTCGACAACCTCTTCGGGACGGTCTTCGACCGGCCGCTCGACCCCGACGGCGACCGGCGCCTCCGGCGGGCCGCCAACGACGTCAACCTCTGGTTCCGGTCGAGCTCGTTCGCCCTCCCGCGGTGGGTCCCGACCCCCTCGCGGCGGCGGTTCCGCGAGGCGGTCGCGA
Organism: Haloferacaceae archaeon; assembly: GCA_042219485.1. GTDB lineage: Archaea > Halobacteriota > Halobacteria > Halobacteriales > Haloferacaceae > CAZMLQ01. The sequence continues at coordinate 1,284 of JBDGPV010000121.1, read as the reverse complement.
CCGTCGAGGGGGAGGCCCGACGGCTCCTGCGCGAGGCCCGGCGGGACGGCGGCGACGGCCTGCTGGCGACGCTCGCGGCCCTCCAGTCGAGCGGGGCGGCCGACCTCACCGACCGCGAGATCGTCGACCAGGTCGTGGGGCTGATCCTGGCCGGCCACGACACGACCGCGCTCGTCCTCACGTACGCCCTCCACCACCTCGGCACCCACGGGGCGGTCCGCGAGCGGTTCCACGCCGAACTCGACGGCGCCCTCGACGGCCCCCCGGCGCTCGCCGACGCCGCCGACCTGGACCTGACCCGGCGGGTCGTCCACGAGACGATGCGGCTGGTCCCGCCGGTCCACACCATCCCGCGGGAGACGACCCGGCCCGTGGAGTTCGGCGGCTACCGGCTCGACGCCGGGGTTCGCACCCACCTGAGCGTCTGGCGGGTCCACCGCGATCGGCGGTTCTGGGACGACCCGGAGGCGTGGCGGCCGGCCCGCTGGCGGGACCGGTCGCCCGAGGCCGCGGACGCCTACCTCCCCTTCGGCGCCGGGCCGCGGACCTGCCTCGGGCGCCGGTTCGCGCTGCTGGAGGCGACGCTCGTGCTCGCGGCGGTCGGCCGGCGATACGCGCTCGACCCCGAGGGGCCGCTCGCGTTCGACCCGATGGTGACGACACAGCCGGCCGACGACGTCCCCGTTCGGGTGCGATCGCGGTAGGCGCCCCGCGCGCAAAAAAGCCGGATCGGTCCGCCGTCGCGACGCTACCTGATGACGTCGACGCCGTTGTGGCTCTCGAGCTCCTGGCGGCCCCCGTCCGACCACGAGGGTGCGCCGTCGTCGCCGGAGCCGGCCCCGGCGCCCGCGTCGGCGTCGAAGTCGCCCTCGATGCTGGCCCGGGAGCGGTCGGCCTGCTTCTGGGTCGTCGGGCCGAGCACCTGGGCGCTCTGGACGCCGGTCATGATCGCCATGACCCGGACCTTGCCCTTGTACTCGTCCTGGATGCGGGCGCCCCAGATGACGTTGGCGCTCGCCTCCAGGCGCTCGGTGATGTTGTTGGCGATGCCCTCGGCCTCCTTCAGGGTGAGGTCGGGGCCGCCGGTGATGTGGACCAGCCCGCCGGACGCGCCGCGGTAGTCGACGTCCAGCAGCGGGTGGTTCATCGCGTCGCTGACCACCTCGCGGGTCTTGTTCTTGTCCTGGGTCTCCCCGACGAGCATCACCGCGACGCCGCCCTGGTTCATGATCGTGGACATGTCCGCGTAGTCCAGGTTGATGAGCGAGGGCTGGGTGATGGTCT
>JBDGPV010000115.1:0-16427 GCA_042219485.1 Haloferacaceae archaeon | reverse complement strand
TCTTCGTCCGTCCCGTCACCGTCCGCGGCCTCTTCCTCCCCCCTCTCGTCCGCGGCGTCACCGTCGGCGCTGCCCGACCCGTCAGGAGCGTCCCCGTCCGCGGCGTTCCCGGCCTCGGCGGCGTCCGCCTCCGCGTCGACCACCACCTCGCTCACGTCCGCGTTCGCGTCCGGATCCGCTTCCACGTCGCCCGCCGCGTCCGTTCCGTCGTCCCCGCTTCCCTCGTCCGTCCCGGGGTCCGCGCCGTCGGCGTCCTCGTCAGCACCCCCGGGCCCGGAGTCCCCGTCGGAACGCCCGGCCGACGGCGCGTCGTCCGCGGCGGTCGCGCCGATCACCGGCGGCAGGTCGGCGCGCCGGCGGGGGACCGCCCGCCGCTCGTAGAAGCGCCCGAGGGCCTCGTCCCACGACTCCCCGTCGTCCCCGTCGGTGCGGTGATCGGCCTCGATGCCGACCCACCCGCAGCGCGCACAGGCCGAGGCCTCGCGCCCGCCGAGGACGTAGGCGTCGAGGGGGCCGCCGCACTCGGGGCAGTCCATGTGCCGGCTTGGCGACTCCGCGACTTTACCTTTCGGCCCGGCCGCAGTCACCGGAAAGAACTAACCCCGCGTCCGTCCACGGGCGACCCGATGGCAGGACGGGACCGCCGGCGGCTCCTCCTCGTCGCCCTCGCGCTGGCCGCGCTGGCGGCGATGATGGTCCACTACCCCGCCGCGGAGCCCAGATACGGGCCCACGGAGGCGGCGCTCGCGACCGACTACGGGGCTCACGTCGGCGAGCGGGTGACGTTCTGGACGACGGTGGTCGCGGTCCGGGGCGTCGGGTTCGAGGTCCGCGCGGGCGGCGGGCTGACCGTCGTGGGGAGCGACGCCGCGGTGCGCCCGGGCGACAGCGTGGCGGTACACGGGACGCTACGCCCGAACCGCCGGCTGGCCGCCGAGCGCGTGCTCGTCTCGCCGGTCGAGCGGCGGCTGTACATGTTCGGCGTCTCGCTCGTGGCCGTCGGCATCGCGCTCGGCGCGTTCCTCCGCCGGTGGCGGCCCGACCGCCGTCGGCTGGCGTTCGTCCCGCGGGACCGCCCCCGCCCCCGGCCCCGGGCGCGCGCAGCCGACGGGGACGACGCCGGCGCGCCGGACGGGGGCGACCCGGGCGGGGAGGGACGGCGGGAGCGATGACCGACCTGCTGACCCACGTGCTCGTCGCCTACCTGCTCGCCACGCTCGCGGAGCGGCGGACGGCGCTGCTCGACCGGCGACACGTCCCGCTGGCGATGGTCGGCGCCGTGGTGCCCGACGTGGCGAAGGTGCACCTCCTGCTCGGCGACCCGGGCCTCGCGGTGTTCGGGGTGCCGGCCTCGTGGTACGCGCTCCAGACGGTCGGTGGGGTCGCGGCCCTGGTCGCGCTCGGCGCCGCGCTGATCGGGCCGGCCGAGCGCCGCCGGGCGCTCGCCCTCCTGGGGGCCGGCGCCGCGAGCCACATGCTCCTCGACCTCCCGGTCAAGCGGGCCGACGGCCTCTCGCCCCCGTACCTCTACCCGCTCACCTGGTGGCGGCCGCCGTCGCCGAACCTCTATCTCAGTTCGGACGTGTGGCCGTCGCTGGCCGCCGTCGCCGCCGTCGCGGCGCTGCTGGCTGTGCGGCGCTACCGCGCGGACCGCGACGCCGGGGGGTGACCGGCGTCCCGGACCGCGACGCCGCGGGGGGACCGGGCGTCCGGCGCGCGGCCGCGGGGTTCAAGGCCCGCGAACGCCGACCGTGGCCCGTGTTCGAGGGCCACACGCCGGGGGAGACGGTGCGGTGTCCGATCGACGGGTGCGGGTTCGCCGGGACCGTCGGCCAGGTCGCCGCCCACGCCGCCGAGGCCAGCGACGGGGACGGGGCTCACGACCGCCTGGCGCGCCGCGTCGAGCGGATGCGGTCCGGGCCGGCCGCCCCCGACGCGGCGGACCGCGACCCGGAGGGGGAGGGGACGCCGGTCGACGAGTTCGTCCGCCTGTTCGCGGCCGTGCACGGCCCGAACGCGGGGTACGAGGCCGACGACGGCGACGGACGGGCGTGGCTGTTCCCCTTCGAGGACGGCTGACCGGGCCTCAGGTCTCCTCCTCGACTTCGACGTACACCTCGTAGGTCGACTCGCACCGCCAGCACTCCCGGCTCGAATCCAGGTTCACGCGCGACCCGCAGTTGGGACACTTGAAACCCGTCTCGCCGTTGTCCTTGGTGATCGCCCTCACCTTCTCCATGCGCGGAGGGTGGCCGTCGTGCCACTTAGTCACTCGGACTCCGGGATCGGTCCCGGTCGCGTCGACACCGGCCGACCCGGCCCCCGACCCCCGCCGGGGATCGCGGCAAGCTATTTCCCGCTCAGGCCGATAGGCCGCCACATGACCGAGCACGGGGGGCGGATCGTCACCGATCCGGCGGTGCGCGACGGGGAGCCCTGCGTCGAGGGAACACGGGTCGGAGTGTACTTCCTGCGCGAGCGCGTCGAGGGCTGTGGCCTCGACCCGGCGACGGTCGCCGACCGTCACGGCCTGGCGGTCGCGGACGTCTACCGGGCGCTGGCCTACTACCACGACCACCCCGACGAGATGGCGTCGATCGAGCGGGAGCGCGAGGACCTGCTCGCGGCGGCGCCGGACGACCCGACGGCCGCGACGGGACCGACCGACCGCGGCAAGCCCGAGGGGTGATCGCGGATGCTGACCCTCCCGCTCCTGTTCGACGAGGACGCCGAGCCGGAGCTGTGCCGCCGCTGTGAGGCCGACGGGCACGACGTCGAGCGCGTGGCCGAGGTGCCGGAGCTCGGTCGGGGAGCCGGCGACGCGACGGTGCGCGACTACGCCGACCGGACCGACCGGATCGTGGTCACCCACGACAAGGGGTTCGCGACGGCGGTCGCGTCGAGCCACCGCGGGGTGTTCTACGGCCCGAACCAGCGCCTGTCGGCGGCGACGCACTACCGGATCGTGAGGGGCGTCTGCGGGAGCTACGACGCGCGCGAGGACCTGCCGAGCGTGGTCTACCTGACCGAGGAGTGGCTGTGAGGCTGGGCGGCGCTCGCCGCCCGGCGTCCGGGTTCGTGGCAACGGTTTAGTGGCTGGTGTGTCACGTGGGAACATGGACCGACGGACGCCGGAGTTCGACCACGACGTCGGAACCGCGCTGGTGACGGGTGCGATCGGCGGCGTCGGCTCGTGGGTGGTCGACAGGCTCGCGGACCGCGGCGTCGCGGTGGTCGGGGTCGATCTGGAGCGGCCCCCGGGCACGCGGGCGAACGCCGAGTTCCGCGCCGTCGACCTGACCGAGCAGGGCGGGACCTGGGAGACGATCCACGAGGTCGGCCCCGACGCGATCGTCCACCTCGCGGCCATCGCGGACCCGCTCGACAACCCCGGGACCCGGGTGTTCGAGAACAACGTGGCGAGCACGTACAACGTCCTGACCGCGGCCGGGCGGACGGGGACGGACGTGGTCTGGACGTCCTCGCAGGCGGCCTACGGGGCGCTGCTCGCCGACTCGGCGTGGACGCCGGACTACCTGCCGATCGACGAGAGCCACGAGCGCCGGCCGGAGGACCCGTACGGGGTTTCGAAGGTCTGCAGCGAGGAGGTCGCCCGGTCGGTCGCCCGGCGGTACGGCGTGTCGGTGACCACCGTCCGCCCGGCGACGATCGTCGCGCCGGACAAGTCGCGGCCGCGGCCCGCCCGGGACGGCTCGGACCTCTCGGCCGACGAGACCGGCGGGGACTTCGGCTCGTACGTCGACGTCCGGGACGTCGCCCGGATGATCGAGGCGGCGCTCGCGTGCGACCACGGCGGCCACGAGGCGGTCCACTGCGTCGCCGACGAGAACTACCTCGGGCGTCCCACCCGGGAGATCGTGGAGGCGATCTGCGGCGACCTCCCGGAGGCGTGTACGCTCGAGGGGCGGGAGTCGGCCCTCTCGAACGCGAAGGCGGCCGACCTGCTCGGCTGGACGCCCGCCTACACCTGGCAGGACGGGCCCGAGGGGAACGAGCCGGCGTGGCTGTGACCGCGGGGGGCGGTCCGGGGGCCGCGCGGCCGTCCGCGGGCCCGACCGCGGGCGGAGGCGTCCCATTTATCCGCGCTCCGCCGCTGCCCACCGCATGGCGACCCACTTCAGGAAGTTCGCGGCCCTCGTCCTCGTCGCGTTCGTGGGGCTGGGGGTGGCGTCCCTGGCGGGGTACGAGGTCGGCGTCTACCTGGAGCCGGAGGAGGCGGAGATCCCGACGCCGACCGCGACGCCGACCCCGGACGCCGCGGAGCGCGCGCGGTGGGGGGACCTCCGAAAGGCCGACGTCCGGACGGCGTTCCGCGAGCGCCTCAACGGCCTCCGGACCAACCGCAGTCGGATGCCGCTGACGCCGGTCCGGGGGCTCAGGCGGGTGGCGGGCGCCCACAGCGAGGACATGGCGACCCGGGGGTACCTCGACACCCGGGAACCCGACGGGACGACGGCCGCGGAGCGGCTCCGCGAGTCCGAGGTGGCCTGCGAGAGCGGCCGGGAACTCGTCGCCGCGGTCGACCTGGCGGGGGCACGGATCGAGGCGTCGGCCGACCTCGCGCGGACGCTGTTCGACCGGTGGACCGACTCCAGGGCCGAGCGGAAAGTGATGCTGTCGATCGGCGCCTCGCGGATGGGGCTCGGGCTGTACGCCACCGACGACGGGCGGGTCTACGCGACCCTCGACGTCTGCTGACCGCCGACCGGACCCGCGACCGTCGCGGGCGAGGCGCGCGATATTAGCCGCTCGACCGCCTACGCGCGCGTATGTCCGGCGACGGGGACCGGCCGTTCGCGGACCGCGAGGACGCGGGGCGACGGCTCGGCGCCGCGCTCGCGGAGCGGGGGATCGACCCGGACGTGGTGCTCGCGATCCCGCGCGGCGGACTGCCGCTCGGACGGGCGGTCGCGGACGCGCTCGACGCCCCCCTCGACGTGATCGTGGCCCGGAAGATGGGCGCCCCACACAACCCCGAGTTCGCGATCGGCGCGGCCGCCGCCGACGGGAGCGTCCACATCAACGAGGCGGCGATCGAGCGCCACGGCGTCGATACGGAGTACGTCGAACGGGCCCGCGAGTCCGCGGCCGAAGAGGCCCGCGAGAAGGCCGCCCGCTACCGGGACGGGGACGCCGTGCCCGACCTGGCCGACGCGGCGGTCGTCATCGTCGACGACGGCGTCGCCACGGGGGCGACCGCCCGGGCCTGCATCGCCCAGGCGCGCGCGGCGGGCGCCGCCCGGGTCGTCCTCGCCGTGCCCGTCGGCTCGCCGCGGACCGTCTCGGCGCTCGAATCCGTGGCCGACGGGGTCGTCTGCCCGGAGGCGCCGCCGGAGTTCCGGGCGGTCGGCCAGTTCTACGAGCGGTTCGATCAGGTGTCCGACGAGGAAGCGATGGCGTACCTGACGGACGGCTGAACCGCCGGGCGTCGAGCGACCGGATCGCACCGGCGGCGCCGCGGGTCGGGGTGTCGGTGGGGTCGAAAGTCGAAAGGGAAAGAGACCGGTGTCAACCGAAGTGCCCTGGTGGGACGTCGTCACGGAGCTCGGTCACAGCTCCACGGCCTGCTGAAGTGCTGGAGTCGTCGTGGGATGGGGGTCGTCGTCCGGTCATCACCTCCGTTTCGGTCCATGTTTTCGGCCAGCCTAAATTAGGCCAGCCTAAATCGACAATGCTGTCCCGAAGACAAAAACCTGACGGTGGGGGAACCCTGCGGGCGGCCGTGGCTCCGCGCCCGGCGGTCCCGTCGGGGTCACTCCGGCTGGCGGTCGGCGTCGGCACACGGGCCGCGGTGGAGGGCGCCGGCGACCGCCCCGACGGCGGCCCCGCCGAGGTGGCCGCCGTTCACGCCGCGGAGCCCGTAGCGGAGCGCGAGCCCGAGGTCGGCGGCGACCAGGAGCAGCACCGACACGCCGAGGAGGGCGCCGAACAGTTCGAGCGGGTGCCGGTCGAGGGCGACCCCGCGGGCGGTGAACGGCGGGTCCGGGTGAGCCCGGCGGAGGTGGACGAGCAGGTAGGTCGCCAGCGCGAAGACGAACCCGCTGATGCCGTACGAGGCGACCGGTCCGTCGGCGAACGGCACCAGCGTCGCGGCCGCCAGGAGCGCGGCGACGACCGCCGTCACGACGAACAGGCCGGCGTACTGTCGATCGGTCAGGTGTCGCTGTGCCTCGATGCCGGTCGGTACGAGGACGAGGACGTTCGCGAGGAAGTGCGGGTTCCCGCCGTGGAGGAACGGCGAGAGCGGCCACGCGACGAGGGGCCGGGCGAGGAAGAGGCGGGCGGTGACGACCCGGACGGGCGCCCCGACCCGGAGGGCGGCCAGCGTCTGCCCGAGGTACGCGGCCGTCGAGAGCGCGACGAGGCCGAACGTGAGCCGCCAGTCCGTCTCCCGGGCGCGGGCCCGGACCCGCGCCGGGTAGGACCGCAGGCGGTCGCGGGACGGCGGTGTCGGCCGGTCGCTCATCGGTGTGACGTGGGGCGACGAGCACTCAACCCTTTCGCGCCGCCGCCCTGACGCGGCGCCGTCGGGGCCCGACGGTCGGGGGGCGGCGTGGCGCCCGCGGGTTTTTCACGACGGGGACGAACGGGCGGACATGGACGGGAAGGAAGCGGGGGCCGCGCTCTCGGTAGGTGTCCTGGTCCTTGCCGTGGTCCTCGTACGGATGGGCGGCACGGCACGGGCGATCGGGGCCGCGGCGGTGGCCGCCCTGTATCTCGGGGTCCTGGGAGCCATGCTCGTCGCCGAGGTGCGCGGCCGGTCGCGGTCGTCCGGCGCGGGGGGGCCGGACGTGCTGGTCGGGGCGATGGACGCGTGGATCCGGTCGGACTGACCGGCGGCGCGCGATCGGAGCCGTCCCGGGCGCAGGGGCCGCCGGGACCCGTTCGGAACGCCGGGCCGGGTGGGGCCGTGTCTGCGACCCGCGGGAGGCGAGCGTTCCGGCGCCACGGGGGCGCGTCCCGATGCCCGGTCGGTCCGCGGACGACGGTACGGGGCGGCGCTTCCCGGACGAGGCTACCGGATCGGCGCGTCGACAGCGGCCTCGTCGAAGGGTTCGGTCAGCACGGCCGGGGTCCGTGCCCGGCGAGCGCGTACCCCGGAGATTGCGGCCCGATCGGGCCGATCCGAGTGGGGCGTGCGGCGCGATCGTTGCCGACGCTCCCCCGATTCTCGGACATCACTCGGTATCCCCCTCCGGGATGTCCGACTGCTCGCGCGGATTGAACATCGAGTTACACTCGTAGCAGTTGGCCATCTCCTCGTAGCCGTGAATGTAGAACTCGTGACCGCAGTACGGACACTTGATACGCCTGCCCATCACCCGGTCCCTCCCCCGCTTGGGCCAGCCACATGTTCGTTTCCTACCACTTCGGACAGACAAATCCCTTCCGCCGTCCCTGCCGCTCGGGGTGCCACGCGAGGTTCCACGGCGCACCGTCGCCGGCGTCGTCGGCGAACCCCGTTCGCGGCCGCGACTGCCCCGCTCGGTCCGCTTGCCGTCCATGTCACACCCGCTACGGACGCCTCCCTGTCGCTCGTCGTTGCGAAGCGAGGTGAGATGGGCCGGCGCAGATTCGAACTGCGGTTACGGCCACCCGAAGGCCGAAGGATACCAAGCTACCCCACCGGCCCGCGCTCGTAACGTCCCCTGCGCGCCGTTTAACGGTTGTGATTCGCCCGACGGTCGTTCGACCGGAGGGGGGTCAGTACCGCGTGAAGCCGTCGGTGTCGAGGTAGTTGTGCGCCACCGTCACCGCCTGGTCGGCGTGGAGCGGCCGGGGGCCGAGCCGGAGGCGGTCGGCGGCGGCCGCGTCGACGCGCTCCCGCTCGGCCGGCGTCAGGTCGCGGTGGTCCGAGAGGACGAAAAGCGGATCCGCGGGCGGGTCGCGGTCGGCGGCGGGGCGGCCCGCCTCGTGGAGGCGGACGACGGTCGCGTCGGGCGCGAGGGCGTCGAGCGTCCCGTCGAGGCCGGCGCGGAAGAGCGCGAGGCCGGGGCTCGGCTCGGCCGGGACGCGGCCGACGGCCTCGTCGCGGTGCTCCAGGGCGGTCCGGATCAGGGCGGCGGTGGAGCGCTCGTCGGGGTTGAGCCGGCGGACCGCGCCCCCGTCGAACCGAAGCGTGAACTCGTCGCCGAGCACGAGGTGGACGCGGGCGTCCTCGCGGACGCCGTGCGAGAGGAGGAGCGCGGCGGTCACGCACCGGCAGAGCACGTCGAGGCGGCCGGCGCCGCCGGCGAGGTCGTCGAGCGGGAAGTCGGGACCCGTCGGGGCGTCGTGGCCGACGACGAGGAACTGGCGCATACCGGGCGGTCGCGCCCGAGGGGGAAGGCTCTGACGCGTCGGGCGGCGGGAAACGGCGGGGGGAACCGACAGCGGAAGGCGGACGCCGCGGCAAACGGGGGCGGGCTCCACCGCACCCGGCGACGGGCGACGGGCGACGGCGGGACCGGGACCGGGACAGGGGGACGCGGCGTCGAACGAAAGACCGTTGACCGCGGCCCGTCTGTGAACCGCATGGACCTGCTGGCCGACGCCCGCGCGGCCCTCGGGACGGGCCCGATCTGCGATCCCTGTCTCGGCCGGCCGTTCGCCGACCGGAGCCACGGGCTGACGAACGGCGAGCGCGGCCGAGCGCTACGGACGACGCTGGCGATGGCCGACGACGAGCCCCACGAGCCGACCGATCCCGACGACTGCTGGGTCTGCGAGGGGTACAGCGGGCGGTACGACGAGTACGCCGAGCGGGCGCTGACCGCGGTGGACGCCGAGTTCGCCACCTACCAGGTGGGCAGCCGCGTCCCGCCGCTGGTCGAGGAGAACGAGCGGCTGCTCCGCGAGGAGGCGGGGCTCGACCCCGAGGCGGGCGAGGGGCTCGGAACGGACCTGAACCGCGAGGTCGGCAAGCGCGTCGGGGAGAAAAGCGGGACCGAGGTGGACTTCGAGCGCCCGGACGTGCAGTTCCTGGTCGACATGACCGCCGACCGGGTCGAGGCGACCGTCCACTCGGCGTTCGTCTACGGGCGCTACCGGAAGCTGGAGCGGGGCATCCCCCAGACCCGGTGGCCGTGCGGGGACTGTGACGGCACCGGACGTGCCGGGAGCGGCCCCTGCGGGACCTGCGGCGGGAGCGGCCTCCGCTACGAGGAGAGCGTCGAGCAGCTGATCGCCCCCGTGATCGAGGAGGTGATGGACGGCGTGGACGCGGTCTTCCACGGCGCCGGGCGCGAGGACGTCGACGCCCGGATGCTCGGTACCGGGCGGCCGTTCGTGGTCGAGGTGAAAGAGCCCCGACGGCGGACGGTCGACGTCGATCGCCTCGCCGACGACATCGACGCGTTCGCGGGGGGCACGGTCGAGGTCGAGGGGCTCCGGCTCGCCACCCACGAGGCCGTCGAGCGGGTCAAGACCCTCGACGCGAGCAAGACCTACCGCGCCGACGTCGCGTTCGGCGACGACGTCGAGCGCCCGGCCTTCGAGGAGGCGCTGGAGGCGCTCCGGGGCGCGACCGTCGAGCAGTACACCCCTCACCGGGTGGACCACCGCCGGGCGAGCACCACCCGCGAGCGGACCGTCTACGGGATCGAGGGTCGCCTGGAGGGGTCCCGCGGGGCGACCGTCGAGATCCACGGCGAGGGGGGACTCTACGTCAAGGAGCTGATATCCGGCGACGAGGGGCGGACCGAGCCGAGCCTCGCCGGGTGCCTGGGCGTCGAGGCCCGCGTGACCGCCCTCGACGTCCTCGCCGTGGAGGGCGAGGACGAACCGTTCGAGGACGAGGCGTACTTCCGGTAATCGCGGGGGGCGTCCCGCTACCCCGTCTCTACCTCTACCTCTACCTTTTTGCCCGCCAGGCGCCAGCGGAGCGCATGGCCGGCGAGGCGCGGATCGGCGCGGACGAGGCGGGCAAGGGGCCCGTCCTCGGGCCGATGGTCGCCGCCGCGGTGCGGGCGCCGCCGGGGTCGCTCCCGGACGGCGTCGACGACTCGAAGCGGCTGTCCGCCGACCGGCGCGCGGACCTGGCCGCCCGGATCCGGGATCGGGGGACGGTCGCGGTCGAGACGGTCGGGGTCGACCGCATCGACGACCCATCGACCGACATGACCGGGCTGGCGGTCGCGGCGCAGGCGGCGGCGGTCGCGGCGGTCGCGGCGCCGGGCGACCGGGTGCTCGCGGACGCCGCCGACGTCGACCCCGACCGGTTCGGGCGCCGGGTCGCGGACGCGGTCGGCGTGCCGGTGGACGTGGTCGCGGAACACGGCGCCGACGCCGCCCACGCGTCCGTCGGGGCGGCGTCGGTCGTGGCGAAGGTCGAGCGCGACCGGCGGATGGCCGCGATCGCCGGGGAGTACGACCGGGCGGTGGGGAGCGGCTACCCGAGCGACCCGACCACCCGCGAGTTCCTGCGCGAGTACGTCCGCGAGCACGGACGCCTCCCGGACTGTGCGCGGACGACCTGGCGCACCTGCGACGACCTGCTGGCCGCGGCCGAGCAGTCGGCGCTCTCGGAGTTCTGAGCCCGAACGTTCATTTCCGACGGGGGGGATCTACGGGCATGGACCTCGACCCCGAGGCGGCCGGCGCGTGGGTGGGGCGCTGGTGGACGGAGGCGGCGCTCGGCCTGATCGCGCTGGCCGGCGCCGCGACCGCCGCGGCGGCCGGCGACGCCGTGGGGCTCGTCGTCGCCGCCGCGCTCGCGGCCGCGGTCGTCGACCGGCTTCGCCTCCGGCTCGACAACCGGAGCCTCGCGGTCGCCGTGACCGCGGTGCGCGAGGGGAACGTCTCGACGGCCCGCCGGCAGACCGGCGTCGCGCCCGGCGAACAGACGGAGGGGGCGAGCGTCGACCGCGGCGTGTCCCCCGACGACGGTCGACCCGACGCCGGCTCCGACGCCGGGGCCGAGCCCGGCCCCGGGGGGACCGCGGAGGTCGACGAGCGGGACGTCGCGGACGTGATCCAGTCGGCGACCGACGAGGAGTGACGGGGGACGACGGCGCGGCCCGGGCGGGCCGGCGCCGCTACCGGCCGGTCATGAGCGACCGGAGGATGTCGCCGTACGCCGGCCGGGTGAGCAGGACGCCGACGATGACGCCGAAGATGGTGAAGTAGGCGAAGCCGGCGAGGTCGCCGAGCCCCAGGACCGCGAGCGGGCTCATCGCGATGATGGTGGTGGCCGCGGCGACCCCGATGACCCAGAACGCCTTGCGGAACCGCGACTTGAACACCCGCCGGGAGTTGACCTCGCCCTCGGCCATCACCTCGTCGGCGATGATGATGAGGTCGTCGACCCCGGTGCCGATGACGGCGATGAACCCGGCGATCACCGACAGGTCGAGCGGGTAGCCGATGCCGGCCGCGAGCCCGAGGAGGATCACCACCTCCGAGAGCGCGGTGACGATCATCGGCAGGGCGACCCGTGGCGAGCCGTACCTGAGGAAGACGACGCCGCTGACCGCGAACACGGCGACGATGGCGGTGAGCAGGGAGTTGGTCTTGAAGCTCTGGCCCTGGCTGGGGGAGATGTACGACGAGGTCCCCTCGCCGGTGCCCCCGAGTTCGAGCGGCGCGGGCAGCGACCCGGCGCGGAGGTTGATCGCCACTTCCCGGGCCTCCGAGAAGTTCCGGGTCGTGAGGATGAATCGTGGGTCCTTCTGCCACTCCCCGGAGATCATGCTCCGTCCGAGGTCGCCGTCCATCCCGAAGGAGTTGACCACCTCGCCGTCGACGACGAGCAGGAGACACGGGTCCGTCCGGTTGGGCTCGGTCCGGTAGCGGCAGTTGGTGTCCTGGCGCTGAGCGACGCCGGTCCGGACCAGCGTCTCCTGGACGGACGGGGCGTCGCTGTCGTTGATCGTGACCGGGACGTTGGGGCCGGTCCCGCGCTGCCCCTGCCGCGCGGTGCCGATGTTCTGGAACGTCTCGCGGGTCATGACCGTCTCCCGCCGGTAGACCGTCGTCCCGTTCTCCTCGACGGGGTAGTACGCCTGCACGGTGACCGTCCCCTCCTCGGTGACGAGGTCGATGACCTCCTGGCGGTCGGCGTTGGGGACCTCGACGAGGACGAACTTCCCGCTCCGGCCGTCGCCGCCCGTCGGCGTAGTGATGACCTGCACCGTGCCGCCGCTGAGGCCCGCCTCGTTGATCTTGCTGCGCAGCACCTCGACCGTCTCCTGCCGGGTCGGCGCGGTCACCCCCTCCCGGACGCCGCCGTAGGGGTAGCCGGCGGCGTCGAGCGCCGCCGCCAGTTCGTCGGTCGTGACGCCGTCGGTCGTCACCTCGACCGCGTTGGAGGGGACGCGTTCGCCCGCGTACGTGCCCGCCCGCCGGGCGTTCACGTCGGCCACGGAGACGTTCTCCAGTTCGGCCGCGACCCGCCGGGCGACCGTCGCGGGGTCGTCGTCCCCGAACTCGACGCCCTCCGCGGTGACGCCGGCCAGCGGCGCCCGGATGCGGGTCCCCCCGGAGAGCTGGAGGCCGTACTTCAGGTTGGTCGGGTCGTCCGACGCGGTGCCGGGACCGGTGGTCGAACCGCCGGCCGTCGGCCCCAGGAGCGCGAACGTGCTGGCCGCCAGGACGAGCACGAGGACGAGCACCCGCCAGTTGTCCCGGACATCCATCACCGCGCCACCCCCTCGTACTTGTACCAGCGCAGCAGCGAGAGGTTGAGCAGGTAGGTGTTCATCAGGTCGGCGGTGAGCCCGAACACGAGGATGGTGCCGATCGCCGACAGGAGCTGGATGCCGAACAGGGTCGCCACGGCGGTCATCACGACCATCGCGGCCAGCGAGGTGAGCGTCATCGTGACGCCGGTCCGCATCGCCCGCCGGACGGACTCGTAGAAGTCGCCCGACCGGCGCAGGACGTGGTTGTTGAGCAGGATGTCCGAGTCGACGCTGTACCCGATGAGCATCAGCAGGGCTGCGACGGTCCCGAGCGTCAGTTCGATGCCGAGCAGGTTCATCAGCGCGACCGGGATGACGATGTCGGAGAACGCCGAGATCACGACCGCTATCGAGGGGACGAACGTGCGAAACATCAGGAAGACCAGCGCCGACATCCCGAGGAAGGCGACGGCGACGCCCCCGAGGGCCAGAAGCTGGGTCCGCGCGCCGAAGCTCGGCGAGACCGCGAAGCTCGCCTCGACGCCGAAGCCGGCCTGGCGGGCCTGCTCTTCGAGCACCGCGGTCGCGGTCCGTCCCTCGAACGCCGGGCCGGTGAGGTCCTCGGTCTGGAAGGTGACGATGTAGACGTTGTCGGAGGGGACCGACCGGATGGACTCGGGCTCGGCGGGGAACGCGGCCCGGATCCGCTCCCGGGCCGCCTGGTCGGAGGACGCGTCGACCGACAGCCGGAGCTCCGTCCCGCCGGTGAAGTCGATGCCCGGATCGACCGGGGCGCCCGTCGCCGCGTACCAGCCGCCGATGATCAGCAGCGCGACGGCCAGCACCACGAGCGGGATGGCGGCGAGCTGGCGGTTCGAGTACCCCTCGTAGTCCACCTCGGGGATCCCGAACGCGGCGCTCACCGTCCCACCCCCGGAGCGGCCGGCGGAACGACGGACGATGGCATGTGGGCCGGTGGCTCCCGCCGCCGAATAAGCCTTCCCGTTTCGCGTCCCCGGGCGGCGACCGGCCCGGGGCCCGAGGCGGGGACCGGACGGCCACGCCGGGCCCGACAGGGGCTTGTCCCCGGGCCGCCTACCGGGCGCATGGAGCACGCGGCGCGCGTCGTCGTCTCGCACCCCGACGAACTGAGCGAGTGGGGTCGCCGGCAGCTGTACGGCGACCGGTTCCGCGCGTACCTCCGCCGGACCCTCGCGGACCTGACGCCCGGCCGGGAGTGGGAGGAGTTCCTCGACGTCGGCTGCTGTGGGAACACGCTCGACGTCCCCCTCAGGATCGAGACCGTCCGGGGACCACCCCGGATGGGGCCGGACACCGAGATCGAGTTCGTCGAGCGCGAGGCGTCGATGGCGGGCGGGTGGCTGGTCCAGAGCGCGGCCGGGCCGGGCGGCCGGACGGCGCCGGACGGGTAGGGGGCGCGGAACCCGGACCCGAACCGAACCCGAACGCGGGCCCGGCCCCGGAGTCCGGATGGACCGGGCCCCGACTCACGGGAGGTACCTGACGGAGACGAGGCCCGGCTCGGACCGGACCTCGACGCGGGAGACGCCGAGCCGCGCCGCCCGCGCGCGCAGGTCCGCCTCGTCGTCGAGCACGTCCGCCACCGCCGCGTCGGTCCGGTCCTCGGGGACCGCGAGGACGTGGATCTCCCCCGTGCCGGCTCGCGCGCGCCGGACGAGGTCGCCGGCCGCGTCGGGCGCCAGGTCGCGGGCGTGGGCCGTCGGGGGTTCGTCGCTGTGCGCGACCGAGACCGGAAAGCGCTCCTCGACGGCCGCGAGCCGCCACCTGACCCCCATCGGTCCGGCCGGTTCGACGCGGCCGACGACCGCCTCGCCGGCCGCGAGGTCGGCCGGCGGCTCCGTCACCGCGTGCACCCGGCCGCGCTCGACGTCCCGGAGGACGGCCGCCGCGTCGTCGACGTCGGTGGCGAGGAAGGTGCCCTCGACCGGCGCCGCGTCGGCCGCGTGCCCGCCGCCGGGGCCGTTCCCTCCGCGGGCGCCGGAGCCGGAGTCGGACCCGGCACCCGCGTCGGCGCCGTCTGCGCCGTCGCCGTTCGCTTCCGGATCGTCGGCCATGCCCGGCCGTCGGCGACCGTCGGGTTTGCCGGTTTCGGTCGAGGGGGATCGGACGGGGAGCGGGGACCGGAGCGGCCGGCCCCGGACGGGAGGCGGCGCTACGGCGCCAGCCCCGGGAACCAGCGGCCGTGGAAGTCGAACGGGAGGGGGTGCGGGAGCGGCGCCCGCGCGATCCGGTCGAACGAGCGGGCGTCGAGGGCGACGAGCGACGAGCGCTCGGCGTCGCGGTCCAAGCCGACCGCGAGGACGACGCCCTCGTCCTCCCGGTCCGCGCCCGGGCGGGGGACCATCACCGGTTCGCCGTAGTGGTCGTCATCGCCGCGGTACTCCTCGGCCCGGCCCGACTCGGCGTCGATCTTCAGGAGCGCGGTCGGCCATTCGGTCACCGGCTGGTCGGTGCCCTGGGCGTAGACGTACCGGTGGGGGCGACACCACCGCGTCCGCGGCACCGTCGGGAGGGCCGTGCCCGCCTCGTAGATGGGGTCGCGGTCGAGGGTGCCCGCGGAGGGGTCGATCCGGAACCGCTCCAGGCGGCCGCCCAGGACGTCGAGGTCGCCCGACCGGAGGCGGTCGAGCGAAAGCGTCCCCACCGCGGACGCGTCGGGCACCGTCTCCAGGTCGACCACCAGGTCGCCGTCGGCCTCGTAGGCGTTGGCGTGATGGAAGCCGAAGAAGGCCTCGGCCCGTGGCTCCGCGACCACCGCCCCGGTCGCGCGGTCGATCACCAGAAAGCGCGTCCCGCGTTCGGGCTCCCAGCGGAAGTGCTCGACGAACGGGCCCGAGGCGCCGGGCCTGAGGAAGTCGAGCGGATCGACGACGAAGGGGAACTCCGTGAGCACGACGTATCCGGGCGTGAGCCCGAAGCTGTGCATGTACGCCGGCTCCTCGACCGGGACGGCGGCGACGTGTTCGCGGGCGTCGCCGGCGAGTTCGTGGACGTGGTAGCGGTTCGTCCGGCCGAATGCCGTCTCGAACGTGACCGCGGTCCCGCGCTCGGGGTCGTGCCGGAGGTGTGCGCAGGCCAGCTGCCCGGACGGCGCCGGCCCCGCGTACTCGTCGTGGCCGAGCGTCGCCAGCGTGTCCGGGTCGAACGCGACCCGGCGGGGCGACTCGGTCAGGGCGAGGTGCCGCCCGCCGATCCGCTCGGCGATCACGTTCGTGTTGTCGTACGGGTCGCCGAACAGGAGCCGGTAGAGCCGGCGCAGGAGGCCGGCCTCGCCGGTGGCGAAGCCGCCGTCGAACCGGCCCCGTCGGGCCCGCTCGTAGGCGTCGGTGCGGAGGAAGCGGTTGCGGTAGGTCACCCGGTCGGCCGGACCGTCGAGCCCGAACCGCCGGAGCATCGCCAGCCCGTCGAACCAGTGATCGACCCGCTCCCCGCCGGCCGAGAAGGCCCCGGGGCCGTTGCGGATCAGGACGCCCGAGAGCCAGTCGGGCAGCGTTCCCTCGACCGGGACGGCCGTCGTGACCTCCTCGTCCAGGGAGTGGAAGCCGAGCGGGGGGGCCTCGTCCGGGGACATCGTCCGCGGGAGGGGCGGGAGCGGCCTAACGGTTGCGCCCCCGGGCGCGGGCGGCGCGACGGCGCGCCGGGCCGACCGGCGGCAGGTCGAGGGGGGAGAACGGGTACGCCGGCCGGCGGGACGGGGCGCCCGGGCGGGGTCGCGCGGACGGGGCGACGGCGCGGACGGCGGAGGGGGTCGCGCGGCGAGGGCGG
>JBDGPV010000068.1:0-16596 GCA_042219485.1 Haloferacaceae archaeon | reverse complement strand
GGCAACGTGATCACCCACCCCATCAGCGGGAAGGAGCGCACCGAGGACGCGGCGGGCATCGGGAGCGCCCCCAAGCAGCACTTCCCGATCGCCGACCGCGTCGAGCACGCCGCCGGGCTGGCGGTCAACTGGGCGCGCCTGGGACACACCCCGCCGGGCGAGCGGCGGGTCGCGGTCGTCCTCCACAACTACCCGCCGAGCGACGACGGCATCGGCACCGCGTTCGGGCTGGACTCGCCCGCGAGCGCGGTCAACCTGCTCGACGAGCTCGACGGCCGGGGGTACGACCTCGGCGGGGGGGCCGGGCGGCGGGCGGACCACCTCCCGCCCGACGGCGACGCCCTGGTCGGGCGCCTCACCGAACAGCTGACCCTCGACGACCGCTGGGTCGCCCCGGAGGACGTGCGGGAGCTGAGCGTCGACACGGTCGGCCCCGACCGCTACCGCGAGTGGTTCGCGGGGCTGGACGACCGGTTCCGGGAGAACGTCGTCGAGGAGTGGGGCGACCCCCCCGACCGCCCCTTCGCGATCCCGGGCGTCGAGTTCGGGAACGTGCTCGTCACCGTCCAGCCCCCCCGGGGGTTCGGGATGGACCCGTCGAAGGTCTACCACGACTCGGACCTCCAGCCCCCGCACGACTACGTGGCCTTCTACGCGTGGCTCCGGCGGGCCTTCGGGGCCGACGCGGTCGTCCACCTCGGCACCCACGGCTCGCTGGAGTGGCTGCCGGGCAAGACCGTCGGCCTCGACGGCGCGAGCGCCCCCGACCAGCTGGTCGGCGACCTGCCGAACGTCTACCCGTACATCATCAACAACCCGGGCGAGGGCACCCAGGCCAAGCGGCGGTCCTACGCCGCGGTGGTCGATCACCTCACCCCGGTGATGCGCAACGCCGGCACCTACGACGAGCTGGCCGAGCTGGAGGAGCTCGCGGACCGCTACCGCGAGGCCGGGATGGAGGACGCCCGGGCCGACGACGGCGAGGGCCTCGAGGCGCTCCTCCGGGAGCGGGTGGACGACCTCGACCTGGCGGTCGAACTCGGGATCGAGGGGCGGATCGACGACCGGGCCGACGTGCGCGGGCCCGAGGCGGCGGGCAGCACGCTCGCCGAGGGCGAGGTGACCGGGGACGCGGTCGACGCCGACGAACTCGTCGAGCGGATCCACGGGTACGTCACCGACGTGAAGACCACGCGGATCCGGATGGGGCTGCACACGATGGGCGAACCGCCGGCGGGCGACCGGCTGGTGGAGTACCTCGTCGCGCTCACCCGTCTGGAGAACCCCGGCGCGCCCAGCCTCCGGGAGAGCGTGGCCGGCGTCCTCGGCGTCGATTACGACCGGATGCGGTCCGAACCGGGGGCCTACGACGGGGCGCTCGGCATGACATACGCCGAGGCGGCGGACGCGGTGTACGAGACCAGCCTCGATCTGGTGCGGACGCTGGCCGACCACGGCTTCGACCTGCCGGCCGACGAAGCCGCCGCCGCCCCCGGCGAGTCGAACCTGAACCTGCTGGTCGTCGGCCTCGATCCGCTCGGCGACGCGCGGGCGGAGCCGGGCGCCCACGAGGACCTCCGCGCGGCCCTCTCGTTCGTCTGCGAGGAGGCGGCCCCCCGGGTCCGGGGCGCGGCCGACGAGATCCCCCGGACGGCCGACGCCCTCGCCGGCGAGTACGTCCCGCCCGGCGGGAGCGGCGCGCCGACCAGGGGCGGGGTCGACCTGCTCCCGACCGCGCGCAACTTCTACACGCTCGACCCGCGCAAGGTGCCCGCCCGGAGCGCGTGGGCGGTCGGCCGCGAGGTGGCCGACGGGGTGGCCGAGCGGCACCGCGAGGAGCGCGCGGCGGAGCGCGCCGCGGAGCGGTCGAGCGGCGACGGCGGGGAGCCGGGAGACGGGGGCGACTACCCGGAGGAGATCGGCGTCGTCGCGTGGGGGACCCCGACGGTCCGCACGCGGGGCGAGACGATCGCGCAGGTGCTGGCGCTGATGGGCGTCGAACCGGTCTGGACCGACGCGGGGCGGGTCGAGGGCGTCGAGCCGATCCCGCTCGACGACCTGGGCCGGCCCCGCATCGACGTGACGACCCGGGTCTCCGGGCTCTTCCGGGACGCCTTCCCGCAGGCCGCGGGCGTCGTCCACGACGCCGTCGAGGCGGTGGTCGCGCTGGACGAGCCCCACGCGATGAACTACGTCAAGAAGCACGTCGAGGAGGAACGAGAGCGCCTGGAGAGCGAGGGGATGGACCCCGACGACGCCGAAGCGGCGGCGACCCACCGCGTGTTCACCACCCGGCCGGGCGGCTACGGCGCGGGGACGAACAAGGCCGTGGACGAGGGCAACTGGGACGACCGGTCGGACCTCGCGGAGGTGTACGTGCAGTGGGGCGGCTACGCGCTCGGGAAGCGCGGGCGGGTCTCGGAGGCCCGCGACGCGTTCGAGCGCCGCCTGGGGAGCGTCGAGGCGACGGTCAAGATCGAGGACACCGACGAGCAGGACGAGTTCGACAGCTCCGACTGGTACGCCTTCCACGGCGGGTTCATCACCGCGGTCGCCGAGGCGCGGGGCGAGGAGCCGGCCTCATACGTCGGCGATTCCTCGGACCCCGACGACGTGCGCGTCTACACCAACGAGCAGAAGGTGCGCCGGGCGATGCGGACCCGGGTGCTCAACCCCGACTGGCTGGCGAGCATGGAGGAGCACGGCTACAAGGGCGCGGGCGACCTCTCGACGACGGTCGACGTGGTGCTCGGGTGGGACGCGACGACGGGCGTCGTGAGCGACGCGCTCTGGGCGGACGTGGCGGAGAAGTACGCGCTCGACGCCGACCGCCGCGAGTGGCTCCGGGAGGTCAACCCCTGGGCCCTGGAGAGCATCACCGCGACGCTCCTGGAGGCCGTCGAGCGGGGGCTGTGGGACGCCGACGACGCGACGGCCGACCGGCTCCGGGACGCGAACCTCCGGGCCGACGGCGCCATCGAGGCCCGGTCGGCGCGGGACGGGGGCGACGCGGACTCGGCGGGTGGAGCGAGCGAGGACGGGCGGCGTCGCCGGCCGGCGGGCCGCGACGGGGAGGTGACGGGCGATGACGACTGACGGCGCGACGCCGGGGGCGTCCGACGGGAGGGAGGGAGCGGCCGACGGCGGGACCGCGGACGGCGGGTTCGAGGCGTACGCCGACCTCGGCGCGACGACCGCCGACGCCATGGAGATCGCCGAGACGAGCATGGACCGGGTGCGCGACCTCATGACCGTCGAGACGCCGGCCGACCGGATGCGCGCGAAGGCGGTCCACGCCACCGGCGACCCGGAGTTCCGGCACCTCGTCCGGTTCACGGGCGAAACCGAGGACGCCCCCGTCCGGGCCGGGGCGCGGGCGGTGCTCGACGCCCGGCCGATCGTGACCGACATCACGATGGTGAAAGCGGGAGTGACGGGCCGGGGCCACGACTGCCCGGTGCGGAAGGCCATCGGGAACGGGGCCGAGCTGGCGGCGGAGACGGGGATGACCCGGACGGCGGCGGCGGTGCTCGAGCTCGACCGCAAGGGGGCCTACGACGGCGCGGTCGCGGTGGTTGGCAACGCGCCGACGGCGGCGCTGGCGCTGGCGGACTGCATCGCGGACGGCACCCGGCCGGCGGTCGTGATCGCCACGCCGGTGGGGTTCGTGAAGGCCGCCGAGAGCCGCGAACGGGTGCGGACGGTCGCCGCCGAGCACGGCGTCCCCGCGGTGACGACCGTCGGCCGCCGGGGGGGCAGCGGCCTCGCCGCGGGGCTGGCGAACGAGCTGGTCCACGTCGCCAGCGACGGGCGGGCGGGGGACGTCGAGCTGTGAGCGACGCCGACGACCCGGCGGCCGTCGCCGCCGCGGCGCCGGAGCCGACCGACGCGGCGGCGCCGGTCCACGCGGTGGGGGTCGGGCCCGGCGATCCGGCCCACCTGACCCGGCGCGCGGCGGCGCTGCTGCGCGGGGCCGACGCGGTCGTCGGGTTCGAGACCGTCGTGGACGTCGTGCGCGACGAAACCGACGCCGATTTGCTCGCCTGCGGGTACGACGACGAGGGCGAGCGGCTGGCGGCCTTCGCCGACCGGGTGGCGGCGGGCGCGTCGGGGGTGGCGGTCCTGATGGGCGACCCGAACCACTCGGGCTACCAGTTCCTCGGCCGGGTCGAGGCCGCGGTCGACCGCCCGGTGCGGGTGGTTCCCGGCGTCTCGTCGCTCCAGGTGGCCGCGGGCCGGGCGCGCACGCCGATGGAGGAGACGACGTTCGTCACCCTCCACAAGCGCGGGCCGGTCGAGGCCGACCTGGACCGGCTGGCCGACGCCGCGGGGTCGCGCCACCTGCTGGTCCTGCCCCGCCCCTACGACTGGATGCCCGGCGACGTCGCCGCCCGCCTCCGCACGGCCGGGGCCGACCCGGGCCTGGACGCGCTCGTGCTCGAACGGCTGACCCGGCCCGACGAGCGGATCACCCGGACGACGCTCGGGGAGCTCGCGGCCCACGCCGGCGGGTCGGCGCCCGAGGACAGCCCGTTCTCCGACCTGTCGGTGCTGGCGGTCCGGCGCTGATCCGCCGGGCGGTCCGCCCGCCGGAACCGGCGCCCCGTTCCGGCCCGGCCGCCGGACGGGGACGGCGCCGACCGCCAGCGCGGCCGGAGAGAGGTGTCCGGCCGCGGGCGGCGGCCGGGGACGACCGACAAGGTTCATGTGGCCCGGCGACGACGGCGGCGTATGCGCGGCACGGACCGGTTCGCCTCGGTCGTCGATCCCGGTGAGAAGACCAAGCTCTCGCCCGCCGTCGTCGTCTCCACCGCCCTCCTGATCCTCGGGTTCGTCGTCGGGATCGGGTATCGGCTCCTCATCGCCGCCGGGTGAGCCGGGGCGGACCCGCGGCCGCGGCTCCGGCTACCGGTCGTCCGGGCTCGGGCCCGCGCCCTCGCCGTCGGTCGCGACGGGCCGGCGCGACGCGGCGAGGGCGTCCTCGAACGACGCCGGCCGGTCGGCCCGCGCGACGGCGCGGCGGGTCTCGATCGCCGAGCGGACGGCCCGGGTGACGCGGGGGTGCCGCCCGAGCGGGTCGGCGTACCCGAACCCGCCGCGGTCGAGCTCGAGCTTCCGCGGGATCGCCGCCTCGGTCGCGTCGCTGCGGGCGACGAACAGCGGCACCGCGACGGGGCGGTCGCCCGTCACGGCGTAGCGCGCACACTCGACGGCGGGGTTCTGGAGGAGGAACGCCGTCGTCACCTCGCCGTACGACGACCGCTCGCGGAGACGCCCGGCGTGGTACCTGACGACCCGCCGCCCGTACGGCTGGGAGCTGTTGCCAAAGCCCACGAGCACGAGCGACGCGTCCGCGCCCGGCCGGACCTCGTCGGTCGCGCGGTCGAGCAGGGCCCCCGTCACCGCGGGGCTCCGCCCGACCGGCTCACAGTACCGGACCTCGCCGGGAACGTACGAGAGCGCGGCCGGCACGTCCTCGGTGGTCTCGTAGGTGTGGGCGGCGCACATCGGCACCGCGTACACCCGGTCGGCGGACAGCGAGCCGAGCCGGTCCCGGAGTTCCCGGACCGGCTCGCTCTCGTAGGTGGCGACGTGGGCGGCATCGACTGCACCCTGGCGTTCGATCCGCTCGGCGTGGGTCGCGAGCACCTCGCCCGCGTTCGCCGCGTCTCGGCCGATGAGGAGGAGCGCGTCGTCTGTCATGGATGAAGGACAACTGTTTTTTAGTTACTCCAACTAGGCTTGTCCTACGGGGATGAGACCGATTGCCAAGTAACTTTTGGTCGGACGGGCCGGCGGGGGATCGGCCCCGTCGGCGTCTGGCGGTTCTCCGGACGGGCCCGAGCGGACCGGCGGGGGAGGCGCCGACGGGAGACGCATCGGCAGGGAACGCGGCGACGGGGGACGCGCCGGGCGACGCGGCCGCGGCGCGGCGGGAACGCCGGCCGCAGGAGCGAGGACGGGGGCGGTGGGCCCGATGAAGGGGGTAGTGCTGGGGGGCACCCGCTCGGGCGTGGGCAAGACGGTGGCCGCGCTCGCGGCCGCCAGGGCGCTCGAATCGGCGGGGTACGCGGTCCAGCCGGCGAAGGCTGGACCCGACTTCATCGACCCCAGCCACCACGAGGCGGTCGTCGGTCGGCCGTCGCGGACGCTCGACGTGTGGCTCCAGGGCGCGGCCGGCGCGCGGCGCAACTACCACCGGGGCGAGGGCGACGTCTGCCTGGTGGAGGGCGTGATGGGGCTGTACGACGGCGACGGCTCCAGCACCGCGATGGTCGCGGAGGCGCTGGACTGCCCGGTCGTCCTGGTCGTCGACGCGTCGGCGGGCATGGAGAGCGTCGCCGCCACCGCGCTCGGCTTCCGGGAGTACGCCGCCCGCGCCGGCCGGGACGTCGACGTGGCCGGCGTGATCGCACAGCGGGCCCACGGGGGCCGCCACGAGCGAGGGATCCGCGAGGCCCTGCCCGACGGCCTGGCGTACCTCGGGCGGATCCCGCCGACGCCGGACCTGGCGGTGCCCGACCGGCACCTGGGGCTGGAGATGGGCGACGAGTCGCCGGTGCCCGCGGACGCGCTAGCCGAGGCCGCGGCGGGCCTGCGGCCCGAGCGGCTCGTCGACCTGGCGCGCGAGCCCCCCCGCCCCGACCCGCGCGGGGGCGGCACGGACGGTGCTCGCGGCGCCGACGGAGCCGGCGGCGGCGAGCCACGGATCGCCGTCGCCAGCGACGCCGCCTTCCGCTTCCGGTATCCCGCGACGACCGAGCGCCTGCGGGCCCGGGCCGAGGTGGTCACGTTCGCGCCGTGTGCGGGCGATCCGCTCCCGGACTGTGACGGGGTCTACCTCCCGGGGGGGTACCCGGAACTCCACGCGGAGCGGCTGGCAGGGGCCCCCGCGCTCGCGACGCTCGCCGACCGGGCCGCCGACGGGCTGCCGGTCCTCGGGGAGTGTGGCGGGCTGATGGCGCTGGTCGAGAGCCTGACCGTCGACGGCGAGACCCGCGCGATGGCCGGCGTCCTCCCCGGCGACGTGCGGATGCACGACCGCCACCGGGCGCTCGACCACGTCTCGCTCCGGGCCCGCCGGGACGCGCTCACCGCCGGCGCCGGGGAGCGGCTCCGCGGCCACGAGTTCCACTACTCGTCGCTGGACCCGGGCCCGGACGCCCGCTTCGCGTTCGACGTGGACCGGGGCGACGGGATCGACGGCGACCGCGACGGGCTGACGGAGTACCGGACGCTCGGCACCTACGCGCACGTCCACGCCGCGAGCGGCGCGTTCGACGCGTTCGTCGCGGCCGCCCGCTGAGGCCCGGGCCGGGCGGCCGGGGCGCCGGGGCGGCCGCTCGCGCCCGAAGCTTATGTGGCGCGAGCCCCTATATCGGGACGGAGCGCCATGTTCGATGCGACCAGCCTCCTCCGGGGACCGGCGGGATGGCTCCTCGTGGCCCTCGTGGCGAACCTGTCGGTCGTCCTGGTCGCGGCCGCCCTGCTCGTCCTCGGGACGCGGACCGGGGGCGACGCCGGCGGGGATCCGCCCGGGGACGCCGCCGACGGGCGCGACGCGGCCGGGGACGGTCGGGTCGAGTGTCCGAGCTGTCGGACGACCAACGGGGCGGAGTACCGGTTCTGCCGCGAGTGTCTCGACGAACTCCCGGGGCGGAGCGGCGTCGGGGCCGCCGGCTCCGGGCCCCGGCGGCGACCCATGCCGTAATCGGACGGGCCGGCCCTGCGTCCCGCGCCCGCGTGCCGGCGCGGCGGGGACGGACCGTGACGGCCCTCACTCGGGCCCGTTCCCGTTCGCCCCCTCCCCCTCGTCCTCCCCTTCGTCCCCGGAATCGGCGGCGACGATGTGGTTGCGGAGCGTGCCGACCCCCTCGACCTCGACGTCCACGGTGTCGCCGTCTGACAGGGGGCCGATGCCGGCGGGCGTGCCGGTGGAGATCACGTCGCCGGGTTCGAGCGTGATGAGTTCGGTGATCTCGGCGATCAGCTCCGGGACGGAGAAGAAGAACTCGTCGGTGGTGGCCTCCTGCTCGACGTCGCCGTTCAGCCGCAGGCGGATCGTCGGCGACGGCGGCAGTTCGTCGGGGGTGGCGACCACCGGCCCGACGGGCGCGGCGTTGTCGAACGCCTTGCTGCGGACCCAGTTGCGCTCCTGGGGCTGGTCGTCGCGGTTCGAGAGGTCGTTGACGCAGGTGAACCCGCGCACGGCGCCCATCGCGTCGTCGGCGTCCACGTTCCGGCACTGCCGGTCGATCACGACCCCCATCTCGGCCTCGTAGTCGACCCGCTCCCTGCCCGGCGGCAGCGTGATCGTCTCGCCGGGGGCCGCGAGGGTGTGGGGCGGCTTGAAGAAGAGCACGGGCCGGTCGGGCGGCTCCGCGTCGACCTCCTCGGCGTGCGAGCGGCAGTTCAGTCCTACACAGACGATCTTCGACGGATCGGCGGGCGGCAGGAGTTCGACGTCGCCCGGCGGGTACGTCTCCCCGGCGAACCTGATCGCCCCGTCGACGTACTCGCCGTGGCGCACCGTGCCGGCCGGATCGATGAAGCGGACCCGTTTCATCGCCCGAGCGAGCGTCGGGACGTGCAAAGGTCTTTCCATGCCGCCCGCCGGAGCCGAAACGTCTTGGTGTCGGCCGTCGGAGGGGGGACCGACCGAGACGGGATCGGGACCATGCAGGGATACAGTCACGCGCGGGTGCAGGAGTACTGGCGGCAGGTCTGGGCCGAACGCGGGGTGTACGAACTGTCGGGGGACGCCGAGGACCCCACCTACGTCCTCGGGATGTTCCCGTACACCTCCGGGGAACTCCACATGGGCCACGTCCGCAACTACGCGATCACCGACGCCTACGCGCGCTACCGCCGGATGTGCGGGGAGAGCGTCCTCCACCCGATGGGGTGGGACGCGTTCGGGCTCCCGGCCGAGAACGCCGCCTACGAACGGGGCACCGACCCGGAGTCGTGGACCCGGACGTGCATCGACCGGATGCGCGGCGAGATGGAGGCGATGGGCTTCGGCTACGACTGGTCGCGGGAGGTCACCACCTGCGACCCGTCCTACTACCGGTGGAACCAGTGGCTGTTCACCCGCCTCCACGAGGCGGGGCTCGTCGAGTACGGCGCCGCGGCGGTCAACTGGTGCCCGGACTGTGGGACGACGCTGGCCGACGCGCAGGTGACCGGGGACGGGGAGGACGGGGAGGTCTGCTGGCGCTGCGAGACGCCCGTCGAGCGGCGCGACCTCGACCAGTGGTTTTTCACCATCACCGACTACGCCGAGGAGCTCCACGCGGGGCTTTCCGACCTCGACGGCTGGCCCGAGGGCGTCCGCGAGACCCAGCGCAACTGGATCGGCCGCCGGGAGGGCGCCGAGGTGCGCTTCGAGGTGCCGGAGTACGGGACCGTCGGGGCGTTCACCGCCCGGCTGGACACCGTCCACGGGGCCACCTTCCTCGCGGTGTCGCCGGGCCACGACCTCGCGGCGGCCGCGGCCGAGCGCGACGGGGCGGTCGCGGAGTACGTCGGGGAAGTCTCGCGCGACGCGTCGCCGACCGCCGGCGTGCGGACGGGCTTCGAGGCGGTCCACCCCCTGACCGGCGACCGGCTCCCGGTCTACGTGGCCGCCTACGTCCTCGACGACGTGGGGACGGGCGCGGTGATGGGCGTGCCGGCGCACAACGAGCGCGACCACGCCTTCGCGCAGGCCCACGACCTGCCGGTCGAGGTGGCGGTCGAACCCGTCGGCGGCGACGCGACGCCGCTCCCCGAGGAGCCGTTCACCGGCGACGGGATGCTCGTCGCGGACGGCCCCTACGAGGGGCTGGCGAGCGCCGCTGCCCGGGAGCGGCTGCTCGACGAGGACTCCGTCGAGGCCACGGTCACCTACCGGCTGCGCGACTGGCTCATCTCCCGGCAGCGCTACTGGGGGACCCCCATTCCGATCGTCCACTGCGAGGACTGCGGCCGGGTGCCCGTCCCCGACGAGGACCTGCCCGTCGAACTCCCGGAGTACGTCCGAACGACCGGGAACCCGCTGGAGGCGGTGGAGTCGTTCGTCGAGACGACCTGTCCCGACTGCGGGGCGCCCGCCCGGCGGGAGACCGACACGATGGACACCTTCGTCGACTCGGCGTGGTACTTCCTGCGCTTCCTGTCGCCGGACCTCGACGACGCGCCGTTCGACCCCGACCTGGCCGACGAGTGGCTCCCCGTGGACGTCTACGTCGGCGGCGAGGAGCACGCGGTGCTCCACCTGCTGTACATCCGGTTTTTCACCCGCGCGCTCGCCGACATCGGGATCCTGAACGTCCGGGAGCCGGTCGACCGCCTCCTCACCCAGGGGACGGTGCTGCACGGCGGCGAGAAGATGTCGAAGTCGAAGGGCAACGCCATCGCGCCACACAGCTACGGCGCCGAGACCACGCGGCTGTTCGTCCTCTCGGCGGCCCATCCCACCCAGGACTTCGAGTGGACCGCGAAGGAGGTCAGCACCGCCTACGACCTCCAGCAGACCCTCCACCGGACCGTCGCCGCCTTCGTGGACGGGGAGGGCGAGACGCGGGCCGAGAGCGCGACCCACGACCGCTACCTGGAGCGGGCCACCGACCGGGCCATCGCCGCCGTCACCGACGAGTACGAGCGGTTCCGCTTCCACCGCGCGATCGCCGAGATCGAGTCGTTCGCCGGTCTCCTGCGCCGGTACCGGGCGTACGCGCCCCCCTACGAGTACACCTACCGGCGGGGGCTCCGCACCCTGACGGCGCTGATCGCGCCCATCGCCCCCTTCCTGGCCGAGGAGATGTGGAGCCTGCTCGGCGAGGAGGGGCTGGCGGCGACGGCCGACTGGCCCGAGCCGCTGCGCCCCGCGGGGGACTACCGGATCGAGCGCCGGGTCGTCCGGGAGACCCGCGCCGACGTCCGACAGATCGTCGACGCGGCCGGCATCGCCGACCCCGAGCGGATCGAACTCGCGGTCGCGCCGGACTGGAAGTACCGCGCCTACGAGCGCGCCCGGGCGGCCGACCCGGACGCGGCGGTCGTCGGCCGGGTGATGGACGACGAGGCGGTCCGGGAGGGCGGCGACGCGGCGGCCGACTACGCGGCCGACCTGGCCGAGCGCCACCCCGGGCTCGAACCCGTCGTCGGGGGCGAGCGGGAGCGCGACCTGCTGGAGCGGGCCGCGTGGCTGTTCGAGGACGAGTTCGGCGCCGAGGTGACGGTCCGGCGGGCCGACGCCGGCGGGGAGATGGCCGACGCCGCGGAGCCCGGCCGGCCGGCGATCCACATCAGTTGAGGGCCGGGGGGACGCTGACGCCGGTTCCGGTGCCGGCGCGCGGCGGCGCCGGTCCCGTCGCCGCCCGTCACCGGTAGACCATCACCTGTGCGACCCGTTCGCCGCGGTAGTAGCCGGGGGCGGTCGCGACCGTCGCCGCCTTGGTTTCCCCGTCCACGGTCCGGACCCGGAGTTCCCGCTCGGGCGCGGGCCGCCCCTCGCCCATCACCGTCCCGAAGCGGTCCGTGGCCGCCGCCCGGTCCTCGGGGTGGAGGAACTCGGTGAACGGCGTGCCGTAGAGCTCCGCACACGAGTCGGCGCCGAGGAACGCGGCGGCGGCCTCGTTGGCGTAGATCGTCTCCCCGGCCTCGTCGAACAGGAGGACCGGGATGGGCGCGGTGTCGACGAGGTTGTGGTACCGCTCCTCGGTGCGTTCGGCGGCGGCCTCCGCGCGCGCCGCCCGGACCGCGTTCCTGATCCGGTTGGCGAGGATGGCGTACTGCTCGGTTCCCCGCCCCTTCTGGAGGTAGTCGGTCACCCCGGCGGAGACCGCCCGGCTCGCGATCTCCTCGCTGCCCTTGCCGGTGAACAGGATGAACGGGAGGTCGGGGTGCTCGTCGCGGACCAGCGCCAGGAAGTCGAGCCCGTCCTTTCCGGGCATCTCGTAGTCGCTCACGACGCAGTCCGCGGGCTCGTCGCGGAGGCGGGAGAGCGCGTCGTCCACGGTCGTCTCGCTTCGGACCGAGAACGCCGGGTCCTCGCGTTCGAGGAACGCGGCCCCGTCTCCCCGAACCCCGGTTCGTCGTCGACGTGGATGACGGTCACCCCCTCCTCGGACGGTCCGCCCATGTGTGACACAGTACCTGGGGGGCACTAAACGGTCACGCCGGTCCGGGGGCGGAGCAGGACCGGCGCCGGCGGCGTGCCGGGCGCCGGCGGCGGTCGCCGATCGGTCCGCGGGCGGCGGTCGTCGGTCGTCGGCCGTCGGTCGTCAGTCGTCAGTCGTCGGCCACCCGCGCGGCCCCCTCGCCGGCCTGGGCCCGCCAGAGGTCGCCGTAGATGCCGCCGGCCGCGAGCAGGTCGTCGTGGGTTCCCGACTCGACCACCTCGCCGTCCTCCAGCACCAGGATGCGATCGGCGTCCTTGATCGTCGAGAGCCGGTGGGCGACGACGAACGCGGTGCGGTCCTCGATGAGGCGGGCCAGCGACCGCTGGATCAGCTCCTCGGTCTCGGTGTCCACGTCGCTGGTGGCCTCGTCGAGCAGGATGATCGCCGGGTCGTTCAGGAGCGCCCGGGCGATGGCCAGGCGCTGGCGCTGGCCGCCCGACAGCTTGACGCCCCGCTCGCCGACCTGCGTGTCGTAGCCGTCGGGCAGATCGGCGACGAACTCGTGGGCCTCGGCGGCCTTCGCGGCCTCGACGATCCGGTCGCGGACCGAGGGGTCCGTCCCGTCCCCGATCTCGACGGACAGCGCCTCGCGGTCGCCGTACGCGATGTTCTCGGCCACGGTCCCCGAGAAGAGGTACGGCGACTGCTCGACGACGGCGATCTCGTCCCGGAGCGCCCGGAGGTCGTACTCGCGCACGTCCACGCCGTCGACCCGGACGGCCCCCTCGTCGGCGTCGTAGAACCGCGGGATCAGGCGCAACAGCGAGGACTTGCCGGCGCCGGTGGGGCCGGCGAGCCCCACGGTGGTCCCGGCGGGCACCTCGACGGAGACGTCCCGCACCACGGGCTCGTCCTCGCGGTAGCCGAACGTGACCCCGTCGAAGGTCACGTCGCCCGCGATGCCGTCCGGCGCGTGGGCGTCGGGCGGGCTGCGGACCGCGGGCTCGCGGCCGAGCAGGCCGAACACCCGCTCGGCGCTGGATTTCGCGAGCTGGTACTTGTTGGCGGACTTGCCGACCCGGCGCATGGGCGAGTACAGCCGGCGCAGGAGGAGGAAAAAGAGCGCGAAGGCGCCGGCCGAGAGCGCCGCGGGGCTGCCGAGGATGATGTCCCGGCCGCCCACGTACAGCACCACGATGAACACGACGCCGGTGAGCAGGCGGAGCGCGGCGAAAAAGCCCCGGCGGAGGCGCAGGGCGGCGACCTTCTCGTCGTGGTAGGCCTGGCTCTGGGCGGCCACGCGGTCGCGCTCGAAGCCGTACCGGTCGAACGCCTTGATCACCGCCGCGCCGCCGATGTTGTTCTCCAGGCGGCTGTTGAGCCGCGCGACGGTCTCGCGGATCGACTTGTACCGCGGCTCGATCCAGGTGAGAAACCGCCCGCTCGCCACCCCGATGATCGGGACGGGCAGGAGCGCGATCAGCGCGAGCTTCGGCGAGTAGTAGGTCAGCACGGCGGCGATGCCGCCGACGGTCGCGACCACGCGGATCAGCTGCCGGAACTCGGTGTTGAGGAACTGCTCCAGGCGGTTGATGTCGCTGTTGAGGATCGACATCATCCCGCCGGTCTGGTGGTTGGCGAAGAAGTCGAGCGAGAGGTGCTGGAGGTGGTCGTACGTGTCGTCGCGCAGGTCACGCTGGATCTTCTGGGCCGTCGACTGGAGCAGGTAGCGCGAGCCAAAGCGGGTGGCAGAGCGGACCAGGTAGGCCAGCGCGGCGACCGCGACCAGACGCCGGAGCAGCGCCAGCCGGGCGGCCTCGCCGGTCACCGTCGCCGTTGGAAGGAAGCCGACCGCGGCCAGCAGCCCCGGGTCGCCGGGCGCCAGGACCACCCGGTCGATGGCCGCCGCGACGACGACCGGCGGCACCAGGCGGGCGAGGCGGGTGGTGATCGACGCCAGCACGCCGACCGTCAGGCGCGGCCAGTACGGCCGGGCGTAGCCGAGGAGGCGGGCCATCGGGTGGCCGTCGACGTTCTCGCGCACCTCCTCGAACCCCCCGTGCTCGTCGGCCATGGGTCGGGACGGGGGCTCCGCGCACTAAAGCGTCGCGTCGCGGTCGCGGGACGGGTCGGCGCCCGCCCCTACCCCT
This sequence comes from Haloferacaceae archaeon, assembly GCA_042219485.1. Taxonomy (GTDB): domain Archaea; phylum Halobacteriota; class Halobacteria; order Halobacteriales; family Haloferacaceae; genus CAZMLQ01. The sequence goes on along the minus strand of JBDGPV010000068.1, from coordinate 2,339 downwards.
CGTCCCCGCCGGTCCCGCCGGCCGGCCGGCGCTCCCGGCCGCGGCGGGCGCCGCGGTCGGCCGATCCGGGCGGGCCGTTGACCAGCTCGTGGACCCCGACCACCAGCGCCGGGACGACGACCATGAACAGGTGCTCCTCGACCGGGATTCCGAGCAGTTCGACGCCGGTTCGGAGCGGGATGGCGAAGACGCCGACCTCCAGGGTGTACCAGTCCCAGACGTACGCGACGGGGTAGAGCGCGGCCACCGTCCGGGCGGCCCGCCGGAGGGCGTCCGCCCGGACGAGGAGGGCCACGGCGACGGCGCCGAACGCGACCTCGGTGGCGAGGTAGGTGTACGGACCGAGCACCCCGATGTCGGGGAGGGCGGCGCCGTCAAGGGGTCGGAAGTACGCCGCGACCATCAGCCCCGCGAGCAGGAGGTACGCCCCCCGGACCAGGAGCATCGTGGCCACGGTCGGCCCGGCCCGGCGGGCGTAGAGGGCGACGACCGCGAAGGGGGGGACCGCGAGCGCCGCCGACGGGGGAACGAGGCCGTCGACGGCGAACGCGACGACCGCGAGGAGACCGACGGCCATCAGCCCGTAGGCCAGGCGGGTCGCCCGCGCCGGGCCGACCGCGACCGCGACCGTGCGCTTGTCGATCGACCGGTCGTACTCGTAGTCGGTCGCGTCGTCGATCACCTTGACCCCGCAGAGCAGCGTCAGGAAGACGAACGCGAACGCCAGCGCGGCGGGCGAGAAGCGCCCGGCCTGGGCGTAGTGGCCCGCCACGATGACGATGGCGACCCCGAGCGGGTAGCCCGCCGTGGCGGTCACGGGGTTGGTGTCGAGGGCCGGCGCGTGCAGGTAGCCGATGACCCACGTCGGGAGGACGAGCAGCGCGGCGACGGGGCCCGCGAGCGCCGCGACGGCCGCGAGCGACGCGAGGAAGCCCGCCGCCGCGCCCGCCAGGCCGAGCCGACAGCCGAGCGGCGTGAGCGGGTGGTCGTCGTCCTCGCCCCGGCGGTGGAAGTCGACGTACCCGTCCTTGACGTGTGCGGTGTAGACGGCGAAGAAGGTCGCGAACGAGACCGCGACGAGCGGCGGGACCGAGAGCGTCGGGGCCAGCGTCGCCCCGAACCACGCCGCCGCGATCGGTGGGAGCATGAACACCGGGTGTACCTGCGAGGCGTACGCCCGGACCGCGGCCGTCGGTCCCCCCCCGTGACGTGCCGTCCCCATGCGGGACGCGAGGGCCCTCGCGACGTTAAATCCACCCCCGCGGGAACGGGGCGGTGCGAGCCGCGGCGGACGACCGGCGGACGGCAGCGACCGGCGGACGACCGGCGGACGACGGACAACCGGAAACGGCGTGCGACCGGGGACGGCCGACCGCCGACGGCGAACGGCGGACGGGAGACGAGCGGCCGTGGCCCGGCACCCGGCGGACGGCGAACGGCCGACGGCGGACGGCGAACGGCCGACGGCGGACGGCGAACGGCCGACGGCGGACGGCGAACGGCCGACGGCGGGCGGCGGGCGACGAACAGTAGACGGGCCGTGGGACCGCCGCTCACTCCTCGCGGCGACGGGCTTGGAACGCGGCGATCAGGTCGGTCGTCGAGTCGTACTCGCGGGCCGGGAAGACGCGGCTCGTCCCCGCCCCGAGGAGGACGTAGTAGTCGCCGGCATCGGCGCGGTCGACGGTCCCGCGGTAGACGACGACGTCCAGGTCGTCCGGCGGCAGGCGGCGACGCGCGCACCACTCGACGTCGGTGACGGCACCGGCGCAGGCTTCGGTCAACACGGCCCCGGCGGCGCGCGCCGTGGGGAGGTCGGGCGCGCCGCCTCGCTCCATCGATTCGCCCATACGCACGATCGGTCGGGATGCCGCTTAAGGCTGTGGCGCCGGTTATCAGCCCGAATAACGTCGCAACCGCCTTCCGGCTCGGCCGCCGGGCGGGGGACGTGAGCGACACGGACGACCGCGCGCGCGGCGCCCTGCTGGGGGCCGCCTGCGGCGACGCGCTCGGACGCCCGGTCGAGGGCCGGTCGAGCGCGGGGATCGCCGACCGATACGGCCGGCTGACGGAGATGCGGGCGGGCGACCGGCCGGCGGGCGCGGGGTCCGCCGTGACGGCCCGGGTGCTGCGGGTCGCCCGCGCGCTCGTCGAGGGGGCCGCCGATGTGGAGCAGGGCGGCGCGGGCACGGGAGGCGCGGCGGCGGACCGGGGGACCGCCGGGGGGGACCCGGGGCCGGACGCCGGGGCCGTCGTCGCGGGCGTGCTCGCGCCGCTTGCAGCCGGAGCGACGATCGTTCCCCTTGCCGGTGACGACGTGGGCGAGGGGGCCACCGCGG
>JBDGPV010000092.1:2337-17013 GCA_042219485.1 Haloferacaceae archaeon | reverse complement strand
CGGGGGCGCCGGGCGCGGCGTCCGGGCGCTGGACCCGCCCGCGCCGGTCGTGATCGACGCCGCGCCCGGCATGTGTCGGCGGGCCCGCCGCCGCGGCCTCCCGGCGGCCCGGGGCGACGCCGCCAGCCTCCCGGTCGCCGACGGCGCCGTCGACGCGGTCCTGATAGTCGACGCGCTCCACCACCTGCCCGACCGCCGGGGCGCGCTCGCGGAGGCCGGACGCGTCCTCCGGCCCGGGGGCGTCCTCGTGGTCCGCGAGTTCGACCCCGGGACGCTCCGCGGGCGGGCGCTGGCCGCCACGGAGCGGCTGGTCGGGATGGGCTCGACGCTGTTCCGGCCGGACGCGCTCGCCGCCCTGGTCGCCGAGGCGGGGCTCGACCCCCGGGTGCCCGACCGCGGGTTCGCGTACACGGTCGCGGGCCGAAAGCGGGAGAGCCATTAGGCGGGACGCGCTGGGGGCGGTATGGCCAACGCCGCCGCGGGCTTCCTCCGACGACGCGTCGACGCCGGCGCCTGGCCGCTCGCCGTCGGCGACGTGCTCGCGCTCGCGCTGGTCTTCTCGGCCGGCGCGGTCCGGCACAACGGCACCGAGTACCTCCTCGCGAACCCCGGTTACTGGGCGGCCACCATCGCCCCCTTCCTGATCGGCTGGCTCGTCGTCGCGCCCCCTCTCGGCGCGTACTCCCCGGGCGCGGCCGAGTCGGCGAAAGCGGCCGTTCCGCTCGCGCTCCGGGCGTGGCTCCTCGGGGGCCTCGTCGCGCTCGCGCTCCGGGCCACCCCCCTCCTCCACGGCGGGGTCCAGCCCGTCTTCGTCGTCGTCGCGCTCGGCTCCGGCGCGGTCGGCCTCGCCGCCTGGCGGTGGCTGTTCTTCCGGCTCCGGTGACCGGCGGGTGACCGCAGGTGGGCCGGCGTCCCGGCCGCGCACCGGTCGCGCGCGCCGCCGGCCCCACGGCGACGGTCCGCCGGGAGGGGACGTGCCCCGATCCGTGGCGGGCCCGCGGTCGCCGGGCGACGGCCCGGTTATATTTTCGTTGGTTACGGAGATACAACCTGATGCCTATGAGAAAGCCTTATATTGCCAAGGATCGTATATCGTATGAGATATGGTTGGGTACTACGATTACGTTCTCGCCCTGATTCCGCTGACGCTGTTCGGGACCGCCGGGGTCCTGCTGGGCGTCGGCTGGGACCCGCTCATCGCCGTGCCGGTCGCGGCCGTCGGGTCGGTGCTCCTCATCGGACACGCGCTGTTCGTCAACGGGCCGGTCGCCGACGCCCGGTCGCCCGCGGAGGACGGATCCGCCGGGGCCGGGTCGCCGGGCACCGGGCCGGTCGCCGCGGACTGAACGACCCGACGGTTTTTGTCGCGCCCGGGCGACGGACACCCCATGACGGACGCGCTGTTTCTGCGGAGCGACGAGGTGGCGGGGCTGGCGACGGCCGGGGAGTTCGTCGCGGCCGTGCGCGACGCCTACCGCCAGCGCGGCGAGGGGGCGCCGGCCGAGCCCCGGACGGCACTGAAGGGCTCGGACCCGCCGGGGCTTTTCACCACCTACGCCGCCGTACTCCCGGACACGGGGGCGATGGGCGGGTACATGTACGCCGCGGGGTTCGGCGAGCGGGACGCGTGGTTCGTGACGCCGCTGTTCGACAGCGAGACGGGCGAGCCCCTCGCGGTACTCGACGGGGCCCACATGAACCCGTTCAAGACCGGGGCCGTCGGCGCCGTGGGCGTGGACGCGCTCGCGCGCGCCGACGCGAGCACGCTCGCGCTCATCGGCAGCGGGACCCAGGCCCGCGGACAGCTCCGGGCGACCGCCACGGTCCGGGAGTTCGACACCGTCTGGGTCTACTCCCGGAGCAAGGACCGCCGCGAGCGGTTCGCCGGCGAGATGGACGCGGAACTCGACGCGAGCGTGGCGGCGGTGGCCTCCAGCGCCGCGGCGGTCGAGGGCGCGGACGTGGTGATCACGGCGACGAACGCCCGCGAGCCGGTGTTCGACGGCGACCTGCTCGACCCCGGCACCCACGTCACCGCGATGGGGCAGTACGACCCGGACAAGCGCGAAATCGATCACGCGACCGTCGAGCGGGCCACCTACGTCCTCGACCTCCGGGCCCGCGCGACCCGGGACGCCGGGGCGTTCATCTCGGCCGTCGAGGCCGGCGTCGTCGACGAGGACCACGTGCACGCCGAACTCGGCGAGGTGCTCGTCGGCGACGCGCCCGGCCGGCGGCGGGCCGACGAGGTGACGGTCTTCGACAGCGGCGGCACCGCCATCGAGACCGTCGCGGGCGCCCACCTCCTCTACGAGCGCGCCGTCGAGGCGGGCCTGGGCGAACCCATCGACTTCGCGCCGGCCAGCGAGGCGATGCCGTAGGGGGAGCCGGCGTCCTCGGGGCGGGAGTTCGGGAGGGGGGGGCACTGCGGGCGCGTCGGATCGGGGACGCGCACCCGACGGCGCCGATCGCGGCGACGGGGCCGCGGGGGGATGGAGCGCGACGTGCTTTTGATCCTGCGACGCGGACAGCGTGACGTGCCGCCGAGAGGGGTCTTCGGGGTGCCACACGGGATCCTATCGTCGACCGACGAGAGGATCGCCTTCGGCATCGTCGCCCTCCTGATCGCTGTGCTCCACGACGGCGAGTTGGACATGCGGCCCGTGTCCGGTGCCGCCGTCGTCGGCGTCCTCGTCTCGCTCCTCGGGTCGTTCCTGGCCCCGCGGGTGGTGTCCGAGGAGTGGCACGTCCCCGTGCTGGTGGTGCTCATCGTGATCGCCGGAGTGGTGATCGCCCGCCGGCGCGCGTGACCGACGACGGCGCCCGCCGGCCCCCGTCGGCCCCGCACCGGGCCCGCCGCGTCGATCCGCGCCCATGCCGGGCCCCGCGGCCGCGGATCGGCCCGGGATGCGGAACGCTCCTACTCCAGCCGGTACCGCAACAGCGCGGCGATGCCCCCGAGGTTCCGGAGCTGGCGGCCGGGATCGAACTCGCCCGAGAGGACGACCACGTCGCCGCCCTGCTGCTCGACGGACTCGATGATCCCGTCCACGTCCTCCTGCCACTCGCCCGCGCCGGTCCGCTCGGCGCGAAGCCGCTCGTCGACCACGAGCAGCGTCTCGACCGCGCCGTAGTCGGCCGCGCGGGCCACCTCCTCGATCCCGTAGGCGGCCTTCGCCCCCTCGGCGATCCGCCCGGTCAGCTCGTCTAGGAGCTCCGCCTCGCGGGCGATCCGGGTCTCGGCCTGGATCTCCTCGACCGCGCCGCGCTTGAGCACCTCGTGGACCCCCCGGTCGCCGACGCTCGACGTGTCGACGACGGAGACCTTCTCGGCCACCTCGGGGTACTCGTCGGCGATGTGATCGAGGGCGTCCTCCTTGGTGAACCCGGGGCCGGCGAGGACGACCGCGTCCACGTCCAGCCGCGAGAGGGCGGCGCCGAGTTCGTCGAACAGTTCGCTCCGCGGGCGGGCGTACTCGCCCTTGCCCGTGGGCGCGGTGAACGAGCCGTACTCCTCGGTGCCGTGCTGGGCGACCAGGTGGACGTGTGCCTGCCCCTCCTCGACGGTGGCGATCGCGACGTCCGGGTTCTCGGCGGCGGCCTCGGCCGCCTCGATCCGGTCGAGCTGGTCGGGTTTGAACCGCTTCTCGATCGTCACCTCGTCGTGCTCCTCGACGTTCAGGGTGTGGTGGTGCCCCACCTGGTCCTGGCGCGAGCACGCGACGATGGTGCCCCCGATCCGGAGCCGGTTGGCGAACCGGGCGAACTCGACGTCGTCCGCGCCGACCTCGACGGTGACGCGCATGTGCTCGCGCTCGCCGCCGGTGTCGCGCAGGGTCTCCTCGTCGCGCTGGACGCGGCGGGTCGTGTCGCCCGAGACGAGGTCGCCGGGCTCGACGACGTGCGAGAGGTGCCAGAGGTCGTCGACCGTCTCCGGAACGAGCGTGAGCCGCGTCCGTCCCGCCTCGCCGGGCTCGCGGCTCGCGACGCGCATACCGTCCAGTCCGGCGCCGATCGGGACATGGTTTTGGGTTCCCGTCCGGCCGTCAGCGGACGCCGTCGCGCGTCCCATCCGGGTCCCCGTCGCCGCCGTCGTCCGCCTGCGACCCCGGCGCGTCGCGGGCCCCGCGGTCCGCGTCGTCCGGCCCCTCCGTCCCGCCGGCGCGCGCCCCCGGTCCGAACTCCGGGGACGCGGGCGCCTCGTCGGTCGGGGCCGGGTCGCCGGCCCGGGCCGACGCCCCGCCGGCCGGGGTCGGCCCGGGCCGGGTGTCGGGGGCGCGCCCGAGCCCGGCCGCGAACCCCCGTCCGAACAGGTAGTAAACGGCGACCTGCGTGTAGAAGACCAGGAAGGCGCCGACGACGACGACGGTGAGCGGGCCGCCGACGGTGGCCCCGACGAAGCCGACGAGCAGGGCGAGCACCCACGCGGTCGCGTACTCGCCCGTGAGCGCGCCGTCGAGCACCGCCCCGAGGTCGAGCGCGGCGGCCAGCGAGTCCTCGATGGCGAAGTTGGCGACGGCCGCCGGCAGGAGGTAGCCGAGCGCGATCGTGGCCGCGACGACGACCAGGAGGATCGCCAGGCCGACGACCCCGGCGAACGCCCGGCTCCCGGTCACCCCGACGCCGGCCATCCCGATGGCCGCGAGCACGCCGAGGGGCACGACCACGACGAGCGACGCGCCGAGCACGAGAACGAAAAGGCGCAGCCCGTCGACCAGGAGGTCGCCCCAGTCGGTGAACGACGGGGCGGGCTCGCCCGCCGCGCCCGCCCGGACGGCCCGAACCAGGTAGCCCTGCACCACGATCGTCGGCAGGATCAGCACCCCGAGCAGGCTCAGCACGCCGCCGATCACCACCGTCTGTACCCAGTCGTCGGCCGTCGTCGGGAACGTGATGGCATCCGCGAGCATCGGGCGACCCGACGGCTGGCGGCCGGATAAAGGCCACTACCGCGTCCCCTCGATCCGATCAGTCCCCCGCCTCGACCATCTCGCTCCCGCCGGGCGGGAGGAACTCCTGGATGCGGTCCGGGCTCGCCACCTTCCTGACGAACGACTCGTCGGCGAAGCGGCCCCGGAGCTCGCGGTAGCAGCGCTTCGCGGCGTCGTTCTGGGCGTACCGGCCGGGGCGGAGGCGGACGCTCGTCGCCGCCCGGGCCTCGACGGGTGCCGGCGGACCGCCGATCACGCGGGTCTCCGGTTCGACCTGGATGCCGACCGCGACCTCGGCGGGCACGTCCCGGAAGTAGGTGCGGTCGCCGCGGACGGCGAACCCCCCCGTCTCCAGGTACTCGCCGCTCTCGGGGGTCTTCGACACCTGGTCCGGCCGGACCATGTACGCGTCGCCGGCGTACCGGCCGTCCTTCCAGACCGAGGAGTACGAGACCGCGAACTGCGCGGCCTCCTCGCGGGACCGCTCGGGGATCTCGACGTCCCGGGCCGGCTCGGACGGCCCCGTGGCCTTCAGCACCGTCGCCGGCCCGCCGTGGGCCTCGGAGTGGAAGAAGCGGTCCGACGACTCCATGTACTTCCCGACGATCGTCTCGTTGCTCCCGGCGTCGCGGCCGCCGATCACCAGGAAGCCGTCGCTCGTGTGAAACCAGCGGAACTGCTCGTACCAGTGCTCGTCCGTCCGGACCGGCACCGACGAGCGCGAGAGCCAGTCGGCGTCCGTCTCCCCGTCGTCGCCTTCCTCCTCGCCCTCGCCCTCGTCTTCGTCGGTCCCCTCGCGGTCGCCGGCCTCCCAGGCGTCGCGCCGCCGTTCGACCTCGGCCAGGCGCTCGCGGGTCTCGGCGACGGCCTCCCGCGCCCCCTCGGCCTTCTCCTCGATCCGCTTTGCCTCGGTGTAGAGGCGGTCGGCGTTCCGCTCGACGCCGGCCGCCGGGTCCACGGGGACCGCCAGGCCGTCGAGATCGATCGTCACCCGGCCCGCGTCGGGATCGACGTCGGTGACGGCCTCGGCCGCGGGCACCCCCCGCTCGGCCCCCTCCGCGAGCGTCTCCTCGATCTCCGCCCAGGAGACCCCCTCCTCGCGGGCCGCCCGGACCGTCGAGCACACGTCGTCGACGAGCTCGTAGTGGGCGTAGAGCCGTTCGGCGCGTTCGCGCTCCCGGTCGGCCTTCTCCTCGAACTCCTCGATGGCCGCCTCCTGCTGGTCGATGATGCGCTCCTGTTTCGCGATCTCGGCCTCGAAGTCCGGCCGGTCGCTCCCCGCCTCCTCCGCCTCGCGCTCCCCGTCGCGGACGAGCCGATTGAAGTAGTCGTCCACGGCCGCGTTGAACGAATCGTAGGCCTCGGCGTCGAGGTCGGCGCGCTCCTCTAAGGGGAGCGGCGCCACGTCCACGACGCGCCCGTCCGCGAGGTACACCCGCGGGTCGAACGCGCCGCCGCGGATCCGCTCCCCGAGGCGGGAAAGCGCGTCGTGGAGCGCGTCGTAGGTCGCCTCGTCGGCGTCGGCGATGGCGAGGTCCTTGTCGACGCCGGCGCGGGTGCAGACCTCCTCGGCGTAGCGCCCGCCGAGGTTCAGCCGCGTCGCGAGCGTGCGCACCACGTCGGCCGTCGACTCCTCCATCCGCGCGACGAACGCCTCGCGGGAAACCGCGAACGGATCGACCCGGGACTCGGGGAATTCGTAGGGGGCGCCCGGGGCGACCGTCCGGGACTTGAGGCGGACGGTGCGCAGCGAGTCGACCACCTCGCCGGCCCCGTCGAGCACCGCGACGTTGCCGTCGCCGAACAGTTCGACGACCAGCGTCGTCGACCCGTCGTCGCGCTCGAACTCCAGGAGGAGGATGCGGTCGAACTCGTACTGGGAGACCTCGACGAGGTCGGCGCCGGCGATCCGGTTGCGGAGCATCATCGCGAAGTTCGGCGGCCGCTCCGGGGCGTCGGGGACGCCCGCCGGGTCGGCGACGTGGGCGCGCTTCAGGTCCCCGACCTGCGCCAGGAACTCCACCCGTCCGCGGTCGAAGTCGCGCATCCGCAGGCGGAGGAGGTCGTCGTCGCCGTAGAGGTAGGCCTTGTCGACCTTCGCGCCCTCGTAGCGCCCCAGTTCGGCGTCGAGGGCGGCGAGGTCGACGCCCGTGAGCTCCCGCTTCGGGTCCATACCCGGACGTGGCCGGGGGACGGAAAAGGCGTGTCGCTTGGGACGGGCGACCCCGGCGGGGCCGGCCCCGCCGGGGGACTATCCGAGGGCGCCCACCTGTTGGGCGATCGACATGGGGTTCGTGGCGTTCCAGGCCTCGACGATCGCCCCGTCCTCGATCCGGTACCAGGCCACGCCGTGGAGCTCGAACGACCCCCCGGTGGGTTCGAACCCGCGGTAGGGGCCCTCCAGGGTGCCGCCGAACGTGTAGCGAACGGCGACGACGTCGCCGGTCCCGCAGAACTCCCGGACGTCGACGTGGAAGTCCGGGAAGGCCGTGCGGATCGCGTCGATGTACTCGGCGTACGACTCGTGGTCGTGGGCCTCCCCCATCGGGTCGATGTACGTCGAACCGTCGGCGTAGAGGTCATCGACGGCGTCGGTCTCCCCCGTGTTCCACATCTCGATGTCCCGCATGACCAGCTCCTCCCGTGGTGTCGTGGGTTCCGAACTCATGGGTCCCTCCGAACCGGCAACCCGTGTGCTAACACACGCCGTGATAAGCGTTTCCAACTGTCGGGCAAGGGAGAGGAGCGCCGTCCGCCGCGGCCGGGGCGGACGGGGCCGCCGCCGCGTCAGTGGTCGGCGTCGTGGGGATTGACGACGGTGCCGTAGTTCTCGACGTGGTCGGTGTAGTCGATGAAGCGCGGGGCGTCGGGATCGAAGGGACGCTCGAGGCTCTCGAACGCCTTCTTCTTGTCCCAGCCCTGGAGCTTGCCGACGGCCGACCGGTCCTCGAGGTCGTGGTAGTCGAGGTCGGGTGCGGTCAGCTCCCAGGCGTCGAGCCCCTGCTCGGTGCGAACGATGACGCTCGAATACTCGTCGCTGGACCCGACCGACCCGACCGTCAGGTCGGCACAGAAGCCGGTGAAGTCCGCACACTCGTCACAGCCCTTGAGCGCGGCGCCGTGGAAGTTCTCGACGTCCTCCTCCAGCAGGAGGTCGCCGTCGTGGTCGTAGGCCATCATCTTCCCGTGGAGGACGTCCATCTTGCCGATGTCCGCCCGGTCGATGCCGCGCTCCTCCTCGATGAGTTCGCCCATCAGCGAGTAGTAGTTGAAGTTCTTCGTGCACATCAGGGCGATGGTGTAATCGACGGCCCGCAGGCCGTCCTCCTGGGCGGCGTAGTCCCAGTCGAAGTCCTGGAGCGCACGGACGCCCTCGATCTCGCAGGGCGTGCCGACCAGCGCGAGCGAGAGGTCCTCCGGGTCCTTGTCCGGCAGTTTCTCCTCCCACTGGTCGAGGTCGAGGTTGCCGAGCGCGAGCGTCTGGTTGTAGAACGAGCCCGCGTTCTCGATGCACTCCTCGGGCGTGGTCGCGAGGAACGACTCGGCCTTCCACTCCTCGTCCTCGGACTCCGTGGCGATGAGCGCGCCGTCGATCTCGCCGGCCTCCAGCAGGTGGATCAGCACACTGGTGACCAGCCCGCCGTCCTGGGAGTTCTCGCGCCAGTCCTCCTCGACCTTGGCCGAGAACTCCGTGATCGGATCGCCGGCGCCTTTCACGTTGTCCTCGCCCCCGGTGATCTTCCACTGGCGCTCGTACCGGAGGCCGCCGCGGGGACAGAAGTCCCAGCACAGCGAACAGCCGGTGCACATCTTCACCAGTTCCGGGAGGTCGTCGTCGCCGACGCCGATGGAGTCGGAGGGACAGGCCGCCACGCAGGTGCCACACTGGATGCACCGGCCGTCGTCGATGACTGCCTCGTCGAGCTCCATGAACCAGGTCTTCCCGTCCGGCGTCTCGATGTCGTTCATCTCCGACCGGATGGAGTAGCCCGGCGTGTCGAGTTCGACGCCCTCGGGGACGCCCACCCGCCGATCGGGCGGGTCCCCGTCCTCGATGTCCTGGCTGACGCCCTCGGCGGGCGGGGTGAACTCGACGTCGCCGAGGTCGCCGTCGGGGGAGACGTTCGCGGGCGTGGCGCCCCCGTCGGTCGCCGCCCCGCCACAGCCACAGTCGTCCGCCCCGCAGCCGCCGGCGCCGCCGGCCGCGCCGTCGTCGCCGGCCGACTCCCGGTAGTACCGGATCGGCTTGGCGTCCGCGTCGGCGCCCGCGGGGTCGCGCCCGCCCGCGCCGCTCGTGGGGGGAACCGACGCGTCGCCGTCGCTCCCGTCGCCGGCGTCCGGGACGCCGGGCAGGGGGTCGTCCGACCCGTCCGCACCGCCGGCGTCGGTCGGGTCAGTCACCGCTGGCCACCTCCCCCTCGTGGGCGACGCCGCCCGCGACGTTCGCGTCCGCGCGCTGCATGATCTCGCGGAGCCGGTCGTTGCCCGTGCGACGGCACCACTCGTAGAACCGCTCGCCCTCGGAGCGCTCGTCGGCGAAGGCCGCGAACAGCTGTTCGAGGGCGGGGATCACCGCGGTCGCGGGGACGGCGTTCTCCACCCAGTCGAGGAACTCGTTGTCGGCCCCGAGGCTGCCGCCCAGGCCGAAGTCCATCCCCTCGACGATGTTGTCGCCCTCCTCGTTGGTGGTGCCCTCCGGATCGTCGAGCTTGACCGTCTCGCCGCGGAAGCCGATGTCGGCGATCTGGGGCTGGGCACACGAGGCCGAACAGCCCGACATGTGCATGCGGACGACCTCCAGGTCGTCCGGCGTGTCGATCCGCCGGTCGAGCGCCTTCGCCCACCGCCGGACGCGGTTCTTGGTCTCGATGATGCCGTAGTTGCAGAACTCCGAGCCCGTGCAGCCGACGGCGCCCCGCGAGAACGGGCCGGGATCGGGCTTGTACTTCCGGGCGAACGGCTCGTCGAACACGTCGCCGACGCGCTCGTCGGGGACGTGCGTGACCAGGAAGTTCTGGTCGGTCGCCAGCCTGACGCTCGCGTCCTCGGTCCCGTACTCCTGTGCGGCCCGGGCGGCCTCGGCGAACTCCTCGCCGCCCATCCGGCCGGCGATCACGTTGAACCCGACGTAGTTCAGGCCCTCCTGTTTCTGCTCGTGGACGCCGACGTGGTCGCCCGTGTACCCCTCGGTGAGGTCCACGCCCCGCGTCGGGAGGTCCACGGTACAGCGGTCCCGCACCGCCTCCTCGAACTTCTCGGGGCCCATCTGCTGGACCAGGTACCGCATCCGGCAGACGCCCCGGTTGTTCCGGTCGCCGAGTTCCTTGAACGTCTGTGCGACCGACCGGCAGAACTCGACCGCGTCCTCCGGGAGCACGAAGACGTCGAGATCGGAGGCCATCCGCGGCCCGTCCGAGAGGCCGCCGCCGACCCGGACGTGGAAGCCGTAGTAGGTCTCGCCGTCGATCTCCTTCTTCGCGGGGGTCATCCCCACGTCGTTGATCTGGGACTGGGCGCAGTCGTCCCGGCACCCCGTGATCGTCATCTTGAACTTCCGGGGCAGGTTGGCGTACTCGCGGTTCTCGGTGAAGAAGTCGGAGACTGCGTCGACCACCGGCTGGGCGTTGAAGCACTCGTGGTCGTCGAGGCCGGCGGCCGGACAGCCCAGCACGTTCCGGGCGCTGTCCCCGCAGCCCTGGACCGTCGTCAGCCCCACGTCGGCGTACCGGTCCCAGATCTCGGGGACGTCCTCGACCTCGATCCAGTGCATCTGGATGTCCTGCCGGGTGGTGATGTCGAGGAAGCCGTCACCCCAGATCTCGTTCTGTTCCTCGCCGCCGTACTCCTCGGGCGCGGTGGCGAACTCCTCGGCGACCTCGCCGATCACCTCCGCCTGTTCGGGCGTCAGATAGCCCCCGGGGACCTTCGTCCGCATCATGAAGTACCCCCGCTGGCGGCCGTGGGCGTACAGGCCCGCCCACTTCAGGCGTTCCCACTCGCCGTCGCCGGCGCGCTCCTCGATCTCGTCGAAGCTCAGCCCCCCCTCGGCGTACTCCTTCACGTCCTCGAGGACGTCGAGCGGGTGCTTCTCCTGTTTCCACTGTTCTACCGTGTTCATGCTTTCCGTGTCGGCGTCTCGTTCATGGATCTTTCGCTACCAGGGCGGTTTCTCCCCCGTACGCCTCCCCCCTACATTCACCCTCCCCTTCCGGCCAATGCGCGTGGTTCTGCCGCGAACAGGAAACTGTTGCCGGTTCCTTCGCGCCGACGGCGCGTCTGTGCCGCCGAACGGACCCGAACACGGTCGGGGTAATCAAAGGTCCGCCGCACTTACCGGCAATATTTTCCTCATCCGGGGAGTGTCAACCGGTTCACAGGCGCTTCGAGACGTACGGGCCGTCCTGGCGGTAGTCCAGCTTCTCGCGGTAGTAGCGCCGGGCGCCCACCCCGGAGATGACCGCGAGCGTCCCGAACCCGTCCGCCCGGGCCCGGTCCTCGGCCGCGCGGACGAGGCGGCGGCCGTAGCCGCGGTGTTGCCACGCCCCGTCGCCGTCGCCGCCGCCGAGGGCGGCCTCGCTCCCGTAGACGTGGAGCTCCCGGAGCAGGGCCGCGTCGGCGAGTTCCGGGCGGACGTGGTCCGTCTCGGGGCGCCCGGGTGCGGCGTGGGAGTACGAGGGGTAGCGGAGCCGGCAAAAGCCCACCAGCAGGCCGGCCTCGGGGTCGACGAACTGGAGGAACTGCTCGCGCCCGCCGGCGGCGTCGTACGCCATGCGGTCGAGTTCCACCCGGTCGGGGTCGGGACTACGGTCGCTCAGCCCGGCCTCGCGCGCCCGGATGTCGCGCACCGCGATCCCCCGCTCGTCGGCGCGCTCGGCCGCCAGCTGCCGGAGGTTCGACTTCCGAACCCCGGCGTCGATGAAGTCGGCGGGGATGTCCCGCTGGACGCGCTGGAGGCGGACGTACGGGGGGAGTTCGCCCATGATCTCGGCCACGAGGTCGGCCGCCTCCGCGCTGGACAGGGGCTCGAACTCGTCGCGGCGCCAGGCGTCGTACACCCGGGTCCCCTCGACCACCAGCGTCGGGTAGATCTTGAGGTAGTCCGGCCGCCACCGGGGATCGTCGAACAGCTGCCGGAAGTCCTCCAGGCACATCTCGCGGCTCATCCCCGGCTGGCCCGGCATCATGTGGAAGCCGACCTTGAACGCGGCGTCGCGCAGCCGCCGGTTGGCGTCGATGGAGGCCTGTACGCCGTGGCCGCGGTGCATCTCGCGGTTGATCCGCTCGTAGGTCGTCTGGACGCCGACCTCCACCTTCGTCCCGCCGAGCCGGAGCATCCGGTCGATCTGCTCGGGCCCACACCAGTCGGGTTTGGTCTCGAAAGTGATCCCCGTACAGCGCACGTCGGCGGTCTCGTTGCGGGCCTTCACGTCCTCCAGGTAGCGGAACGGCCGCTCGCCGGGGGCGGGCGCGAACGACTCGGTCTCGGAGGGGTCTGGCCGGGCGTCGAGGTCGTACTCGTTCATCGCCCGCAACGCCTCGCGCACGAACCACTCCTGGTAGTCGGCGCTCCGGGCGGTCATCGTCCCGCCCATCAGGATGAGGTGGACCTTGTCCACCGGGTGACCGATCTTCCTGAGCTGTTCGAGCCGGAGGGTCACCTGCCCGTACGGGTCGTAATCGTTCTGCTTGCCCCGGGCCGCGGCCGGCTCGTGCCCGGTGTACGATTGGGCCGACGAGAACTCGCTGGCCGGGCCGCCGGGACAGTAGAGGCACCGGCCGTGGGGGCAGGCGTGGGGCGACGTCATGATCGCCACGGGCGAGACGCCCGAGGCCGTCCGAACCGGCTTGCGTCGGACCACCCGTTTGACTTCCTCGCGCCGGTCGGGCGGGGCGTACGCGAGCAGGTCGGTGTTTTTCGGTACCTTCGGCGCCGAGTGCTCGCGGCAGGCCGCGAGCTTCGCCCCCTCCAGGTCCCCGCGGTCGACCTCGCCCGCGAGGATGCGCTCGACGAGCCGCTCGCAGACCCGGTCGAACGCGTCCGCGGCGTCGGTCCCGCTCATCACCGCGTGTCTGGCGCCGCGCGCTAATGAGTTCCCCGGGTCCGGGACGGGACGGAACGGAACTGAACGAAGCGCGCGGGCGGTCGGACGGAACCCGGGGACTGGACGGCTACGCGACCCGCTCGACGGCCGCGCGGATGACGGCCTCGACGACCGCCTCGCGCCTGCCCGAGAGGAACTCGATCCGCCCCTCGCGGATGCCGGCGGCCGTGATGCCGGCGTCGGGCGCCCGCTCCCGTGCCGCGTCGGCGACCGCGCGCACGTCCAGGTCGGCCGTCGAGCGGATGTAGAGTTCGTCCGTGTCGAGCCCCACGGTCACGAACGGCCCTCCGTCGGTGTGGGTCCGGCGGTGCAGTTCGTCGATCAGGAGCGCGGTCGGGGGGAACTCGTAGCGGTGGGTGTAGGCGTCGGCGTCGAGCACCGCGACCGATACCCCGCCGGCCTCCCGGCGCTCGACGTTGACCGCGGCGGTCTCGACCTCGGCGTCCATCTTCTCGCGGAACTGCTCGCTGACGTGCCCGACGAGGTCGCCGGCCTCGCGGTCGGCCGCGTCCGAGCGCCGGGTCGCGGGCGCCGGGCTGTCGTCGAACAGCAGGTCGCGAACGAGTTCGCGCTTGTCCTCGTAGGACTGGTAGTAGGCCTCGAAGGCGACGGCCTCGCGGAGCCGTCGGGTGTCCTCGGGCCCGTAGCCCGCCTCGGCCGCCAGGTCGACGTACGCCTCGGGCGGGGACCGCCAGTAGCTGGTCGCCGGCAGGTGCGCGAGGTCGTCGCGGACCTCCCCGTTGATCCCGGCCGCGAGCGTCGCCGCGAGCGCGCCGGCGGTCAGATCGGCGGGGTCGCCCCCCTCGCGGGCCGGATCGACCAGCACCTCCGTCTCGTCGAGGACCGCGTCGTCGGCGGGCGCGGCGTCGAGGACGACGCGGTCGGCGCCGTAGATGCCGAGCAGGGAGAGCCCGTCGACGGACGCCTCCGTGCTCCCGACGCCGGCGAGCACCACCAGGGGGAGCTTCTCGTCGAAGCGCTCGCGGTCGGAGAGCATCCGGGTCGCGTCGTTCGTGGCCGCCTCCATCCCGTAGACGGGGTCGTCGAGCGGCCGACGGTCGAAGTAGTGGTACTCGGCGTCGTCGGCCGCGTGCTCCGCCCGGACGAGCGGCAGCACCGCCCGCTCGATGGCCGCGCCGGCCACGTAGCCGTCGGCCGTCGCCGGGTGGCGCACCACCACCGGCCGGT
The DNA here is from genome assembly GCA_042219485.1 of Haloferacaceae archaeon. GTDB lineage: Archaea > Halobacteriota > Halobacteria > Halobacteriales > Haloferacaceae > CAZMLQ01. The sequence goes on along the minus strand of JBDGPV010000092.1, from coordinate 2,792 downwards.
CCTCGAAGACGGCCCGCCGGACGGCCGTCGCCGCCTCCCTGAGCGCGCCGGCGGCCGCCGCGACCGGGGGGTGGTCGGCGAGGGGGGCGAACTCCGCCGGCCGGGCCCGCTCGGTCAGGGCCGCCTCGAGCCGGTCCGCGACCGCCGCCGCGTCCGCGCCGTCGAGGACGCCGAGCGCCTCGGCCTCGACCTGCAGTTCGTCGCGCCGGCGCTCGACCTCGCCGTCGATCCGCACGGCGTCGCCGACCTCGACGTCGGGGTACGCGCGCACGCCGGCCTCGACGAACGCGGCGACGTCGGCCGTACCGGTCTCGTCGCGCACCTCGAAGATGGTCGGCCCCCCGGTCTGCCGGATCCCCGCGACCTCGGCCTCGATCCGCACCTCGTCGCCCACCCGATCCGGGAGGTCCCCGATCGGCACCCGCTCGCGGTCGGCGGTCGGCTCCGACTCCGCG
>JBDGPV010000092.1:0-2237 GCA_042219485.1 Haloferacaceae archaeon | reverse complement strand
GCGTCGGCCTCGGCGTCCGCGTCGGCGTCGGTGGCCGACGCGCCGCCGCGGGCCGTGCCGGCCCCGCCGGCCGCCGCGGGCACCGCCCCGCCGTCGGTCGCGTCGCCGCGGTCGTCGCGGGCCCCTCGGCCGTCACGGGCGCCGCGGTCGCCGGCATCGTCGGGGCCGCCGGCGTCGCTGTCCGAGGGGTCCTGTGGCTCGGGCCGGTGACGGACCGGTCCCTCGTCCGTGCCCGCCTCCGTCCCGCCCTCGATCGGTTCGCCGTCGGCGTCGCCCTCCGGGTCGTCGATCCGCGCGCCCCGGAACTCCGACTCGGACTGCCGGATCGACCAGGCGAGGTCGATGTTCCCGTTGTCGCGGACGTTTTTCACCTGAACGAAGACGGTATCGCCGGGGTCCCAGTCGAGGCTCTCGAGGCGCTGGTCGAGTTCGGAGCGGTGGAGAAGCCCCGTGACGCCGGGGGCGAGGTCGACGAACACGCCGAAATCGGCGAACCCATCGACTGTTCCCTTGTAGTAGCGACCGGAGGTGAGCTGGTCGGGCTCCGAACCCCGGAACTCGAACCAGACGTCCTCCTCGTGTGTCATCCAGTCCATTGAGGGAAGCAAGCGGTTCCCCGGTAAAACGATTGTCGAAACCGCGGCGTGCCGGGTTACGCGCCGCCCAACGCCGGCAGGAGGACCGCGACGGCCCCGAACCCGCGGAACGCGGCGCCGAACACCAGCCCCGCCGGGACGGCGCCGGCGAGCGCCGCGCGTACCGGCCCCGTGTCGTGGACCTCCCCGAGGCCGAGGACCAGCAGGGCCGTCCCGTAGAGCGCACAGAACGCGCGCACCTCCGGCACCGGGAGGCCGGCCAGCGCGCACGGCGCCGCCGCGTAGGCGACGGTCTGGACGGTCTCGCTCACCCCCGCCCGGTCCTCGACGGTCGCCATCAGCCCGAGCGTGCAGACCGCGGCGGTCAGGTGGAGGGTCGCCGGCGCCACGACCAGGGCGACCAGCAGCACCACGAACGCCGCCGCGAGCGGCCCCGTGCCGCCGACGACCGGCAGGGTCGGGGGAACCGTCTCGGCCCCGGAGCCCAGCAGGCCGGCCAGGTACGCGAGCGCAACCGCGACCGCGAAGACCAGCCCCGGGGCCTGCTGACCGGGCACGACTGCGGTCCGGAAGAACCGCCGCGGACGGACGAGCACCTCGACCCAGGCCCGGAGCAGCCCGCTGGGACCGCGGGCGCGCCCGCCCCCGGCGTCGTCGGCCCACGTCGTCACGCCGGTCGGTACGGGCCGGCCGGGCATGGGCGTGTCGCTTCGGCTCAGTCCGGGCAGCGGTTCTGCCCCGACTCGAACGTCGCGGGGTCGGGCTCGATGGTGGCGTACTCGACGCCGCGGCGGCCGAGCTTCCGGACCCGGGCCTCGAGGTCCTCGTCCACGAACGCCCGCTCGACGGTGCCGGCCGCGGTCTCGACGGTCGCCGGCTCGAACGCCGCGCGGACCTGGGGGAGCGCCGCCTGGTGGGGGAGCACCCAGGCGTTCAGGGCGCGACAGACCGACCGCAGGTGCTCGAGCGCCGTGACCGGGAACGAGCCGCCCGCGACCGCCAGCAGGCCGACGGTCGTGTTCTCGAACTCGTCGAACCCGCAGTGATCGAGCGCGTTCTTCAGCACGCCCGAGCACGACCCGTGGTACATCGGCGTTCCCAGGAGGACGGTGTCGGCGGAGCGGACCGCGGCCGTGAACGGCCCCGAGTCGCCCTGCTCGTCGCGGTCCGGGTCCAGCGGCGGGAGGTCGTACGTGCGGAGGTCGAGCAGTTCGACGTCGGCCCCCGCGCCGGCGGCGCCGGCCAGGGCGTACCGCAGCCCCGTCCGCGTGTAACTCTCGTCGCGCAGGCTCCCGGAGACGGCAACGACCGTGGGCATGGCCGTCCCACGCCTCGCCCGCGAATAAACCTCCCGCACAAACGACGACGGCGGCGGCGCGGGTTGCCGCTTTTCGTGGACGGATCCCGCTGCGATCCCAGATTAACCAACGCTCGTGTTTTTTCTTTCCGTATCTGCAGATGGATCGTCACAATACTCGGGATCTTTCGAAAATATTTACACCTATGACCCGGTACCGTGGCCCGGATGCGCTACCGAAACGCTTCCGCAACGGACGTCGGATCGAACGGAGGGACCGATGGCGACTGAGCCCGGGACGAGCGAGCCCCGCATCGAGGACCCGCCCGACGGCGGCCTCTCGG
>JBDGPV010000107.1:8301-17329 GCA_042219485.1 Haloferacaceae archaeon | reverse complement strand
CCGGCGGCGCCGTCGCGCCCCCGCGGGTCCGCCGGCTGGCGCGCGAACTCGGCGTGGGGCTGGACGCCGTCGAGGGGAGCGGCCCCGGCGGGCGGGTGACGGAGGCCGACGTTCGGGCGGCCGCGGAGGGGGCCGACGCCGCGGGCGAGGACGGCGGGGGGGAGCCCGCGGACGACGGGGGACCGACGCCGCGGGCGGTCGGGACGGAGGGGCTGCGGTCCGCGGTGACCCGCCGGGGGGAGGCGTCCACCGGCGACGGCGGGACCGGGAGCGCGGACGAGAGCGGGAGCGAGGCCGAGACCGAAGCCGAAACCGAAACCGGGGCCGGTGCCGAGAGCGAGAGCGAGAGCGGGGCCGAGGGCGAGACGGGGGCCGAACCGGCCGGCGACGCGACGGCCGGGCCGGCCGGCGCCGACCGCGACCGGACGCTCGCGGCGCCGGCGACCCGCCGGATCGCCGAGGAGGAGGGGGTGGACATCGACGCGGTGCCGACCGACGAGACCCGGGACGGCGAGGCGTTCGTCACCCCCGAGCAGGTGCGGGCGTACGCGGCCGGGCGGTCGAGCGGCGGGAGCGAACCCGGGGCCGCGGACGTGACCGCGACCGACGTCCCGTCCGCGGCCGGCGCGGAGGGGGCGCCCGACGCCGGGGCGGCGGCTCCGGGCGCCGCGGGCGACGGCGCGGACGGGACGGGGCCGTCCGGCGAGCGCGTTCCCTACCGCGGCGTCCGGCGGACCATCGGCGAGCGGATGGAGCGGGCGAAGTTCACGGCCCCGCACGTCACCCACCACGACTCCGTCGACGCGACGGAACTGGTCGCGCTCCGCGAGGAGCTGAACGCGGCGGCGTCGGTCCGGCTCACCTACCTGCCGCTGGTGATGAAGGCGGTGGTCTCCGGGCTCCGGGAGTTCCCGTACGTGAACGCCCAGCTGGACGAGGAACGCGAGGAGATCGTGCTGCGCGACGAGTACAACATCGGCGTGGCGACCGCGACGGACGCGGGGCTGCTGGTGCCGGTGATCGAGGACGCCGACGCGAAGGGGCTCGAGGCGCTGGCGACGGAGATCGCCGAGCGGACCGAGCGCGCCAGGGAGCGGACGATCGACCGGACGGAGCTCCGCGGCGGCACGTTCACCATCACCAACGTGGGGACGATCGGCGGGGAGTACGCGACGCCCATCGTCAACCACCCGGAGGTTGCCGTGCTGGCGCTCGGCGCGATCGCGGAGCGGCCGCGGGTGGTGGACGGCGAGGTGGTCGCCCGGCGAACCCTCCCGCTGTCGCTGTCGGTCGACCACCGCGTCGTCGACGGCGCGGTCGCCGCGCGGTTCACCAACCACGTGAAGGGCCTGCTGGAGACCCCGTCGCGCCTGCTGCTGGAGCTGGACTGATCGTCCCGGCGCTTTTACTACCTCCCGGGCGTGGCGGGCGGTGATGGTCGTCGGAGACATCGCCACCGGCACCGAGGTACTGGTCATCGGCGGGGGGCCGGGCGGCTACGTGGCCGCCATCCGGGCCGCCCAGCGCGGCCTCGACACGACGCTCGTCGAGCGGGACGCCTACGGGGGGACCTGCCTCACCGTCGGTTGCATCCCCTCGAAGGCGCTGATCACCGGCGCGGACATCGCCCACGAGGCGGGCACCGCCGAGGAGATGGGGATCCACGCCGACCCCGCCGTTGACATGGCGGCGATGGCCGACTGGAAGGACGGGGTGGTCGACCGGCTGACCGGCGGGGTCGAGAAGCTCTGCAAGGCGAACGGCGTCTCGCTCGTCGAGGGGACCGCCCGGTTCGCGGACGAGGACAGCGTCCGGGTGGCCCACGGCGGCGAGGGACAGGGGGCCGAGACCGTCGAGTTCGAACACGCGGTCGTGGCCACGGGCTCGCGACCGATCGAACTGCCGGGGCTCCCGTTCGACGCCGACCCGGTGCTCGACTCGGCGGGCGCGCTGGCGCTGGAGTCGGTGCCCGAGCGGCTGCTCGTCGTCGGGGCGGGCTACATCGGGATGGAGCTCTCGACGGCGTTCGCGAAACTCGGCAGCGACGTGACCGTCGTGGAGGCCCTCGACGACGTCCTCCCGGGCTACGAGGACGACGTCGCCCGCGTGGTGCGAAAGCGCGCCGAGGACCTCGGCGTGGCGTTTCGCTTCGGCGAGGCCGCGACCGGGTGGCGCGACAGCGCCGACGGCGCCTACGTCGTCACGACCGAGGACGGGGACGGCGAGGAGTTCACCGTCGGGGCCGACCGGGTGCTGGTGGCGGTCGGCCGCGAGCCGGTGACCGACACGCTCGGGCTGGAGGCCATCGGGCTGGAGCCGGACGACGACGGCTTCCTCCCGACAGACGAGACCTGCCGGACGCCCGTCGGGAGCGTGTTCGCCGTCGGCGACGTGGCCGGCGAACCGATGCTGGCCCACAAGGCCTCCCGCGAGGGGGTCGTCGCCGCGGAGGCCATCGCCGGCGAGCCGGCGGCGTTCGACAACCGGGCGGTGCCGAGCGTGGTGTTCACCGACCCGGAGGTCGGGACCGTCGGGCTGACCGCGGACGAGGCGGCGGCGGCGGGCCACGAGCCCGCGGTGGGGGAGATGCCGTTCGACGCGAGCGGCCGGGCGCTGACGGCCGGGCCGGGCCGGGCGGAGGGGTTCGCGCGGGTGGTCGCGGACGGGGAGACGGGGACGGTCCTGGGGGCACAGATCGTCGGCCCGGAGGCCTCGGAACTGATCGCCGAGGTCACCCTGGCGGTCGAGATGGGCGCCACGCTGGAGGACGTCGGGGCGACGATCCACACCCACCCCACGCTCGCGGAGGCGGTGATGGAGGCCGCCGAGAACGCCCGGGGGCAGGCGATCCACACGCTGAACCGGTGACGACGGCCCGGGGGCGCCGGCGCTCGTCCGCCGCCGGGCCGGGCGAGGCTCCCGCCGCCGGGCCGGGCGACGCCGGACCGCCCGTTCCGCCGGTATCCGTGGGCGTGCCGCGAGTTCCGTGGCGAACAGCAAAGTCTAACCGTTTGGCCTTCACACGGTCGGCTGATGCCCACGGTAGAATACCTCAACTACGAAGTGCTGGACGACCAGGGATGGTCGATGGACGACGACGACCTCTTCGAGAAGGCCGCCGACGCCGACCTCGACGACGAGGACCACGGCACCCTGGACGTCAACCAGGGCGAGTACATCCTCGAAGCAGCCGAGGCCCAGGGGTTCGACTGGCCGTTCTCCTGCCGGGCCGGCGCCTGCGCGAACTGCGCGTCCATCCTGAAGGAGGGCGAGGTCGAGATGGACATGCAGCAGATCCTGTCGGACGAGGAGATCGAGGAGAAGAACGTCCGCCTGACCTGCATCGGCTCGCCGGCCTCCGACGAGGTCAAGATCGTCTACAACGCCAAGCACCTCGACTTCCTGCAGAACCGCGTCATCTGACGCGGCGACGCCGGCCCGCCGGGCCGGCCGACCGGAACGCCTAACCCGCCGGTCGGCCACCGGCCAACGATGCCGGTCGGGAGCCTCCCGGACCTGCTCCGCCTCGCGGCGGTGCCCGTTCTCGGCTACGCGGCCTGGCGCGACGTCCGAACGCGGCGGGTGCCGAACGCGACGTGGCTCCCGCTGGCCGCGCTCGGGGTCGCCCTGCTCGTTCACGACGCCCTGGTCCGCCTGCCGTTCGCGGGGATCGACGACCGCTGGTTCCTCCTCAGGGTCGGCCTGAGCCTGGGGTTCGTCGCGCCGGCCGCGTACGTCTTCTGGCGGCTCGGCGGGTTCGGGGGCGCCGACGCGAAGGCCGTGATGACGATCGCCGTGCTCTTCCCCGCCTACCCGACGTACTACCTCCCGACGGCGGCACTCCCGCTGGAGCGGACCACGATCGGGGTGTTCTCGATGACCGTCCTCACGAACGCCGTGCTCGCCGGGCTGGCGTACCCGCTGGCGCTCGGGGCCCGCAACGCGCTCGCGGGCGAGCGCTCCCCGCTGATGTTCCTCGGCCGCCGGGTGCCGGTCGAGCGCCTGCCCGAACACCACGGGCGGCTGTTCGAGACCCGCGAGGGGGCCACCCGATCGGGGCTGGACCTCGACGCCCTGCGGATGTACCTCCGGTGGCGCGGGACGAGCCTGGCGGCACTGCGGGCGGCGCCCGACGCCCACCGCGACCCGTCGAGCGTCGGCCCCACTTACGACCCCGGCGACGGGGCCGTTGGCGGGGACGCCGGACCGGCGGACGGGTCGGCGGCCGATCCGGCCGGCTCGGACGGGGGGCGGACCCGACCCCGCGACGGCCCGCGGACGCCCGGAGAACCCGGCGACGGCGACGAGGAGGGGGGCGCCGCCGGACCCGGGGAGGGGAACGGTGACGGGACGGGGGCGGCGGACGGCGGACGGGCGGAGGGACCGGCGGGTGGAGGTGCGGGGAAGACCGATCCCGACGACCGGTGGGCGGCGGCGGCGTTCCTCGACGCCATCGAGGGCGACGCATACGGGACGACGCCCGAGACCCTGCGGGAGGGGCTGGAGACGGTGGTCGAGCGCGACGAGGTGCTGATCTCGCCGGGCATTCCCTTCCTGGTGCCGACGTTCGTCGGCCTGGTCGTCGGGCTCACGTACGGCGACCTCCTGTTCGGGCTCCTCTCGGCCGCGGGGGTCCTCTGACACAAGACCTATCGGCGGGAGGCACATCCGTCCGGCCATGACCGGAACCGACGCCGGGGACGGCGGCGGGAACGCCGACGGCACGGACGCGGGCGGGACCGACGACGGCGGCGACGGCGGGGCCGTCGACGTGGCGTTCGGCGACGACGGCCTCGTTCCCGCGGTGGCACAGGACGCCGAGACCGGCGAGGTGCTGATGCTCGCGTACGCCTCCGGGGAGGCCCTGCGGCGGACCCGCGAGACCGGCCGGGCCCACTACCACTCGCGGAGCCGCGACGAACTGTGGGAGAAGGGGGCGACGAGCGGGCACGTCCAGCGCGTCCGGGAGGTGCGGGTGGACTGTGACGCCGACGCCCTGCTCTACCTGGTCGAACAGGAGGGCGGCGCCTGCCACACGGGCTACCGGTCGTGCTTCCACCGGACGGTCGGGGGCGAGACGGTCGGCGAGCGGGTCTTCGACCCGGACGAGGTGTACGGGTAGGCGATGGGGGCCGACGCCGACACCGCCGGCGTGGACGACCTGTGCGAGCGGGCGTCCGGGGTCGTCGAGCGGGTCGAGACGCTGCGCGCCGAGCGGTCGCGGGCCCGCGAGGCGGTCCGGGAGCGCGGCGAGGAGCGGGTCGTCGCGGCGGCCGACGCCTACCGCGAGGCGACGGCCCTGCTCGACCGGTACGAGGACGCGGCCACCGGCACGGGGGACTTCGAGGCGTACGTGGAGTTCCAGGACCGCTTCGCCGGGCTGGTCGAGGGGCTGGCCGACGACCTGGCCGCCCGGGAGGCGTTCGAGGCGGCCGCCGAGGCCGTCGACCGGCGGCGGCTGAGCGCGGACGACTTCGCGGCCGCGCGGGAGGCGCTCGCCCCGGCGGCGGAGCTGCTCGACCTGCTGGAGCGCCGCGACGAGGCCGAGGAGCGGTTCCGGAGCGCGCGCCACGAGGCCCGGGAGACGCTGGACGCCGTCGACGAGCGGATCGAGGCCCTGGAGCGGGTCGCGGCGCTCGGCGAGGCCGACCTCGGGGCGCCGGTCGAACGCCTGCGCGACCCGATCGAGGCGTACAACGGGGCGGTCCGCGAGGGGTTCGAGGCGTTCAAATCCGAGGCCAGCGCGCGGGAGCTGTTCGCGTTCCTGGAGACGACCGAACGGTACCCCCTCGTCGACTTCCGGCGGCCGCCGGCGGACCTCCGGGAGTACGTCGCCGCCGCCCCCGCCGGCGAGGAGCCGGTGCCCACGCTCCTGGAGTACGCCGACTACTCGGCGTCGAAGCTCGATCACTACGTCGACGATCCCGGGGCGCTCCGGGCGCGCGTCGCCACCCACCGCACGTACCTCGAACGGCTGGACGCCGACCCGCTCGTCGTCGCGTGGCCGCCCCCCGAGGGCGAGGTCCTCCGGATGCGGGGCGAGGAACTGGTCGCGGTGGTCGGTCGGTTCGCCGACGAGGCGACCGTCGAGCGGGCCCGGCGGGTCCGGGACCTCCCCCGCCGGACCGACTACGGGCGGCTGCGGGCCGCGGCCCGGGCCCGTGCGGAGCTGACCGACCGCCAGCGCGAGCGCCTCCGCGAGGGGCGGGTCGCGGCCGACCTCGACCGCCTCCGGGCGGCGCGGGACGACCTGCGGGCGGCGCTCGACGGGTAACGGCGCCGGCAGCGACCGACACCGTTTTGTCCCCCGATTCTTTAGGCCGGCCTAAATTGGATCGACGGACCGATCAACTGGTCGGCGCGGTGCTGACCGCGCTGGACGAGCGGGGGCACGACGAGGCGCTGGCGGCGCTCGCGACCCGGTACCGGGAGTCGTCCGGGCGGATGGCGGACCGGGAGCGGCTCGCGCGGACGCTGGTGGCGGCGCTGATGGAGGCGCTGGACCCGGAGGACTGCGTCGAGGTGATCGCGGACGGGGTGGGGACGCTCCTCGACCGGTTCTCGGGGGTCCTCCGGGCCGCGCCGGTTGCCGTGATCGCGCTGGACGCGGACGACCGGATCCGTCTGTGGAACCCGGCGGCCGAGCGTATCCTCGGCTGGTCGGAGGGGGCGGTGCTCGGGCGGCCGTATCCGGCGCTCCCGGCGGGCGACGGCGCCCCGCTCGACCGGGTCCGGGAGGGCGAGGCAGTCGCCGGCGCCGACGTGCGCCACAGGCGGGCGGACGGGTCGGCGTTCGACGCGCGGGTGTGGGCCGCGCCGCTCGACGACGGCGGGGCGTACGCCGGCGCGATCCTGATCGTGGCCGACGTCACCGAGCGCCGGCGTCGGCGCGAGCGGCTGGCGGTGCTGAACCGGCTGCTCCGGCACAACATCCGCAACGACGCGAACGCGATCCGCGGGTACGTCGACCTGCTGGCGGCCGACCTGCCGGAGGGGGACGAGCGGGTCGCGGCCGTCAGACGCCGGATCGAGGACGTGCTCGACCTGAGCGAGACCGCCCGGCGGATCGAGCGCCTCGCCGGCGACGAGGGCCGGACGGAGGTGGACGCCGCGGCGGTGGTGCGCGAGCGCGCCCGGCGCCGGCGGGCCGATACCGGCGACCGCGACGGGGACGGCGGCGGAATCGGGCTCGACCTGCCCGACCGGGCGCCCGCCGTCGCCCACCCGCTGCTCCCGTACGCGTTCGACGCGCTGTTCGACCGCCTGACCGACGGCGGGGGCGTCGCGGTCGCGGGGGAGACCGGCGGCGACCCGGGCGTGACGATCAGGCTGGTTGCCGACGCGGAACTCCGGCCCGCCGAGCGGCGGATCCTCGACGAGGGGCTGGAGACGCCGGTCGAGCACAGCGACGGGACGGCCCTGTGGCTCGCGCGGTGGATCGTCGGCGAATCGGGGGGGTCCGTCCGGGTCGAGGAGGATCCGGGAACGGTCGTCGTCGAACTGCCGGCCCCGTCCCCCGTCCCCGCCGCCGGGCGCGACGCGCCGACGGGGTGAGCGGCGCCGGTCAGCGCGCCGCCTCCAGGGCCGACACCAGGTCGTCGGCCAGCCGGTCGGCGCGGTCGGGGTCGCGGGCCTCCGCGTAGACCCGTACCTTCGGTTCCGTCCCGGAAGGCCGGACCAGCACCCAGGCGTCCCCGAAGTCGAGGCGGTAGCCGTCGGTGGTGTCGGGGTCGACGGGCGCGTCGGCCGCGTACTCGGCGGCGGCGGCGAGGAGCCGTTCGCGCTCGCGCTCGCTCCCGTGCTCGACGCTCCGGCGGACGAAGTGGTAGTCGAGGTGGGGCTCGACGACCGCGCTCGCGGGCCGCTCGGCGACGAGTTCGAGGAAGCGCGCGGCGGTGTGGGCCCCGTCCCGCGAGAGCCGGTACTCGGGGAAGTAGACCCCGCCGTTGCCCTCGCCGGCCACGGGGACGGACACGCCGTCGGCGCGGAGGTCGCGGATGCGGGTGACGATGTTCGTCGCGCCGATGGGGGTGAGTTCGAGCCGCGCGTCCGCGGCCTCGACCACGTCGACGAGCCGCTGGGAGGCGTTGACCGCGGCGACGACCGCGTCCCCGGGGTCGAGTTCCGCGGCCACGAGCGCCGCCAGCGACGCCTCGCCGGGCACCGTCTCGCCCGTCTCGTCCACGAAGATCGCCCGGTCGGCGTCGCCGTCGTGGGCGACCCCCAGGTCGGCGTCGGCGGCGCGGACCAGCCGCCGGAGGTCGCCGAGGTTCCCGGGCACCGGCTCCGGGTCGCGGCCGGGGAAGTGGCCGTCGGGCTGGGCGTTGGCCGTCACGACCTCGCAGCCCAGCCGGCGGAAGAACTCCGGGGAGGTGAGCGCCCCCGCGCCGTGGCCGGGGTCCACGGCGACGGTGAGGCCGGCGTCGGCGATCCGGTCCCGGTCGGCGGCGTCGAGCAGGTCCGTGACGTACCGCTCGTTGGCGTCGGCGACCCGCCGGAGGTCGCCCACGCCGTCCCAGGCGGCCTCGGCCACCGGCTCGGTGAACACCCGGCGCTCGACCCGTTCGAGCGCCTCGACGGTCAGCTCCACCCCGTCGGCGCCGAGGAGCTTCACGCCGTTGTACGCCGGCGGGTTGTGCGACGCCGTCACCACCAGCGCGGGCATCCCCTCGCGCTCGCAGTGCGCGGCGACGCCGGGGGTAGGGACGGGGCCGAGCAGGACGGCGTCGGTGCCGACGCTCGCCAGGCCGCTGGCGGCGGCGGCCGCGAGCATCGCCCCGGAGGTGCGGGTGTCGCGTGCGACGGCCGCCTCGTCGGCGCCCCACACCGTGCCGGCCGCGCGCGCGACCCGGAGGACGAGCGAGGGCGTCATCGCCTCGCCGACGGTGCCGCGGGTGCCGCTCGACCCGAACAGCTCCATACCGGCGGTCCGGGAGCCGGGACGAAAGGCGTTGCGACGCGCGGGGGCGGCGGCCGGACGGAGCGGCGGCGGCCGGACGGGGGCGGCCGGACGGGGGCGGCCGGACGG
>JBDGPV010000107.1:0-8201 GCA_042219485.1 Haloferacaceae archaeon | reverse complement strand
CCGGACGGAGCGGCGGCGGCCGGACGGGGGCGGCCGGACGGGGGCGGCCGGACGGAGCGGATCCGCGGGTCGCGCCGGCCGGGCGACGGCTTTAGGGGCCTCGCCGCCCCACCGCACCGCGTGTTCCCGACGTTCGAGGTCGTCCCCGCGGTGGACGTGCAGGACGGCGAGGTCGTCCAGCTGGTCGGCGGCGAGCGGGGGACCGGCGAGCGGTACGGCGACCCCGTCGCGGCCGCCGAGCGGTGGGTCGAGGCCGGCGCGCGGACGCTCCACCTGGTCGACCTCGACGGCGCCTTCGAGGGGGAGCGGGCGAACGCCCCCGTCATCGCGCGCGTGGCCGACGCCGTCGACGCGGAACTCCAGGTCGGCGGGGGGATCAGGACCCGCGAGGACGCCGCCGACCTGCTCGACGCCGGGGTCGAGCGGGTGATCCTCGGGACGGCGGCGGTCGAGCACCCCGACCTGGTCGCCGACCTCGCGGCGGACTACCCCGAGGGGGTGATCGTGAGCCTCGACGCCAGGGACGACGAGGTGGTCGTCGAGGGCTGGACCGCGGGGACGGGGCTGGAGCCCGCCGAGGCGGCCCGCCGGTACGCCGACCGCGGGGCCGCGGGGGTCCTCTACACCGACGTGGACGTGGAGGGCCGGCTGGCGGGGGTGCGCGCCGACCGGGTCCGGCGGGTGGTGGACGCGGTCGACGTCCCGGTGATCGCCAGCGGCGGCGTGGCGACGCTCGACGACGTGCGCGCGCTCCGGGATGCGGACGCCGCCGCCGTCGTCGTCGGCACCGCCCTCTACGAGGGCCGGTTCACGCTGGCGGAGGCGATGGCGGTCTGACGCAGGGGGACCGATCCGGGCCGGTGCGCGGCCCCGACGGGTCGCGGGAAACCGATATCTGCACGGCGGGACAAGCGCCGCCGATGCGCGGCGACGACCCCGACCCGCGGAACCCGCTCGGGCCGTACTACCCGTCGGAACTCCCCGACGTTCCGGCGAACGGCCGACGGTGGGTCGCCGTCCTCCTCTCGGCCGCGCTGCTGCTTGGTGCGGCGTACGGCCTCCTCTCGGTGCTCCTCGCGGCGTGAGCTCGTCGCGCGCGCGTGAACGGCGGGACCGTCGAGGGACCCACAATCACCTTGTACGAGGCCCGTGGAGGGGAGGTATGAGCGACCGGAGCGCCGCGCGGACGCGAGAGACCGCCGAGACCGCCGTCGAGGCGACGCTCGTGATCGACGGCGACGGCGAAGCCCGGGTCGACACCGGCGTCGGCTTCCTCGACCACATGCTGGAGTCGTTCGCCACCCACGGCCTGTTCGACCTCACCGTCGAGTGCGACGGCGACCTGGAGGTCGACGACCACCACACCGTCGAGGACGTGGCCATCGTCCTCGGCGAGGCGTTCGACGAGGCGCTGGGCGACCGGCGGGGCATCCGGCGGTTCGCGGACCGCCGCGTGCCGCTCGACGAGGCGGTCGCTGGCGTCGTCGTCGACGTCTCCGGGCGGCCGTACTTCGCGTTCGACGGGTCGTTCTCGGCCGAGCGGGTCGGCGGGTTCACGAGTTCGATGGCGCGCCACTTCGCGCGGTCGCTCGCCGCCAACGCCGGCCTGACGCTGCACGCCGAGGTGGCGGGCGCGAACGCCCACCACGAGGTCGAGGCGCTGTTCAAGGCGCTCGCGCGGGCGCTCGACGACGCCACCCGGATCGACGGGCGCCGGTCGGACGCCCCGAGCACGAAGGGCGACCTCTAGTCGACGACCCGCACCCCGTCGCCCGTCGCGAGCGTCGCCCCCCGGTCGGCCTCGGGGATCCGGGCGATCAGCATCACGGCGTAGAGGTGGTCGAACGCGTCCCGGTCGGCCCACTCGGGGAAGGTCCCGCGGCGGCGCTCGACGAACCGCTCCCGGAATCCCGGGACCGCGGCGCCGGTGTCGGGGTCCCGCGTCGGGACGACACACCGGCCGCAGGGCTCGACGCCCTCGAACCGGACGCCGCCGGCCTCGAAGGCGGGCGCGTCGGCCCCGACGAAGCGGTCCTCCCAGAACGCGGGGACGCCCCCGACCTCGACGTTGGCCCGGAGGCGGCGGCGCATCCCGTCGGGGGTGATCCCATCGAACCACGACGCGACCGTCTCCACCGTCGCGGTGCTGATCACCGACGGCCCCGCGTTCCGGCGGTCCACGTGCCCGAGCGACCCGTCGCGCGCCAGGCGCAGGTCCGCGCCGAAGAACCCGGAGAACCACGCCGCCGCGCGCTCGCGCTCCGCGTCGAGGTCGAACCGGCGCCGGTCGCCGTCGGCCGCGACGGTCAGGACGCCCGCGGCCGGGTCGTAGCGCGTCGAGAGGTCGTGGACCCGGTCGGTCCGCTTCCCGTTGATCACCCCGCCGTCGGCGTCGAGGAGGGCGTACTCCCGGTCGTGCTCCAGGGTGCCCCCGGGCAGCACCGACGCCTCTTCGACGGCGACGCCGTCGAGCCCCTTCACCGGATAGACCGTGAGCCGTTCGACGCGTGCCACGCCGGCCCCTCGGACCGGACGGACAAAGCCCTTGGCTCGCGGGCGACCGGCGCGACCCCCGCGGGCTCCCCCCGAGCGGGGAAGCAGTGAAGCCGCGGCAACGGGCCGCGGCACGACGGGTTACTGTGTCAGGCGAACCCACGCGGTGGGTTGGCGTGGACCGTATTGAGCGTGACGGCCGCGGGGGTTTTGATGTGTTACCGAGAGGCACGGTCGCGCCGGCCGGGGCGCCGCGACCGGCGCCGACCCCGAACCTCTTGAGGGGGGCGCGAGTACGGGACGGCGACCCGCGCGCCATGCCCGACGAGTTCGAGCGGATCATGGGGAAGTTCGAGGGGAGCCCGAGCCAGCAGGCGGTGGTGCGCCTGCTGCTGGAACGCGGGTTCTCGGTCAACGACGACGGCCGCGTGGTCTCGGGGGGCATCGAGATCCCGGACACGGGGATCGCGCGCGAACTCGGCGTGGACCGGCGGGTGGTCGATTCGACCACCGACGCGATCCTCGCGGACGACGAACTGCGCCGGGTCTTCCAGAACATCACCGCCATCCCGAGCCTGATGGACCTCGCGCCGGTGCTCGACCTGGCGGTGCTGACCGTCTGGGTTGAGGACGAGTCCGCGCCGGGCATCGTCGCCGACGTGACCGGCCTCATCGCCGACCGCGGGATCCCGATCCGCCAGATCATCAGCGAGGACCCCGAGTTCGCCAACGACCCGAAACTCCACCTCATCACCGACGAGCGCCTCCCGGGGGACCTGCTCGTGGAGATCCGCGAGCTGTCGTACGTCCGCCGCGTCGAGTTCTAACACAGGAGTGAAGGCCGCGAGCCACGGAGCCGGTCGCGTATGGCCGAGGACGGTCCCGCGGTCGAGCCGTTCCGAACCGTCGCCGGCCGCGGCGCGGCGCGCTTCGCGGTCCGGGGCTCGGAGTTCGTCGGGCGCGTCGCTCCCGCCGGGTCGGTCGACGCCGCCGAGGCGTTCGTCGCGGCGGTCCGCGAGGACCACCCGGACGCGACCCACGTCGTCCCCGCATACCGGGTGCCCGCCGCGGCCGACGGGCGGGGGGGCGGGCTGCGCCGCGAGTGGGCGAGCGACGACGGCGAGCCGTCGGGGTCGGCGGGCAAGCCGGCGCTGAACGCCCTCGCGGGCCGCGACCTGGAGCGGGTCGTCGCGGCGGTGGTGCGGTACTACGGGGGCGTGAACCTGGGGGTGGGCGGCCTGGCCCGCGCGTACGGCCGGGCCGTCGCCGGGGCCGTCGACGACGCCGGCGTCGTCGAACGCCGGCCGCACGAGCGGTTCGAGGCGGTCGTCGGCTACGACGACTCCGGCACCGTCCGCGGGGTGCTGGAGAGCGCCGGCGTCGCGTTCGACGCCGACTACGGCGAGCGGGTGACCTTCGACGTGCGGGTGCCGGCCGACGAGGCCGCCGCGCTCAGGGATCGCCTCCGGAGCGCCACGAGCGACCGGATCGACCTCGGGTGAGGGCCCCGGCGGCCGCCGGACGCGACGGGAGCGCTCCGGAGAGCCCACGACCGCTCCGGACGGGTCGGGAGGCCTCCCACGGTGCGGATCCGGTGGAGGTCATGGCCGGGGCAGGCGGCGAGGAGTCGGGCGGTTTTCCACCGGAAGGGAGCGGGTCGAACGGGGCGCGACGGGAGGGATGGGTCGGAAGCGGGGTGGAAGCGGTGGCCGGGCGGAAGCGGGGCGGAGGGGACGGGGCCGGCGGGCCCCGATGCGGCGCGCGCCGGGCGGCGTCGGCCGTCCGGTCACTCGGTGCCGAACGCGCGGTCGCCGGCGTCCCCGAGGCCGGGCACGATGAACCCGCGGTCGTCGAGGCGGTCGTCGATGGCGACGGTCAGCAGGGTCACCTCCGGGAACCGGTCGCCGACCCGGAGGAGCCCTTCGGGGGCCGACACCGCCGAGAGGGCGAGGACGGTGTCGGGGGCCGACGGCGCCCCGGCGTCGGCGACACGGTCGAGCACGGTGCACATCGTGCTGCCGGTGGCGAGCATCGGATCGGCGACGATGACGGTGTCGCCCTCCTCGACGGCCGGGAGTTTCACGTAGTCGATCGAGACCCGGAACGTGCCGTCCTCGTCTCGGCCGGCCTCCTCGTCGCGGCCGGCGCTGATCACGCCCTGGCGCGCGCTGGGGAAGGCCTTGAGCAGGCCCTCGACGAACGGCGTCGCCGCCCGGAGGACGTTGACGATGACGACGTCGTCGAACCCCGCCACCCGCTCGCCGGTGGTCTCGGCGAGCGGCGTCTCCACCGGGACGTACTCCGTCTCCATGATGCCGTCGATGATCTCGTAGCCGCAGATCCGGCCGAGTTTCACCAGCCCCTTCCGGAAGGCCACCTGGGCGGTGTCGGCGTCGCGGATCTCCGCGAGGGTGTCTCGGGCCAGCGCGTGGGTGACGAGGTGGGCGTCCCCGCGGTCCTCGATGGGCATACCCGCGGTGGGGGGCCGGGGGACAAAAATCCGGGCCCGGACGGGCACGGACGGACCGGCAGGGGGACGGAGTCGAGAAAGGCGGGACGCCGGGGCCGGGGACGCGCGAGCGGGACGGACCGGCGAACCGGGCGAAACTGCGGGGACGCACGGGAGCGGAGCGGACGGGGGGCGGCCGGCGCCGGCCGCGCGATTTTTCACCGATGGGGCCGACGGTACGGGGGAAGGGATGGAGGAGAGCATCTCCGGGTTCGAGGTCCGCGGGACCTGGGGCGACGTGGTCGAGCACGGCGAGCGGATCACACGGGCGCTCCGGGAGGCGGGCGCGGAGGGCGAGGCGTTCGAGGAGTGGGACGAGTGGCGGCCGAAGTCCCACGAGCGCCTCGGCGAGGACGTGGACGAGAAGACCGCCGAGCAGGCCAGCGTGAGCGAGGGCGCCGGCGAGCAGGCCGGCAAGGACCCCGACGACGACCTCCGCAGCGCGGGCGAGAAGCTGAGCGAGTCCTACCGCCGGGTCGAGGAGGGCGACAGCGAGGGGGCCGTCGACTCGTGGCAGGACTCCATCGAGTACGTCGCCCGCGCGGCCGACTCGGCCGGCCGGAAGGCGCTGCGGGCCGTCGAGGGCACCGTCTACCGGAAGGTGATGACCCAGGTCGCCCCCTACTACTTCGACAACGAACTCGTGAGCGCCAACATCCAGAAGACCACCCGGGGGGAGGGCGAGACGACGTTCATCTTCGAGGTGAACGTCAACGACGACGACCTGAAGGAGGCCGTGAGCGAGCGCCTCGCGGAGTACGAGGACGACGTGGACCGCTGGCACGTGGACACCCGGAAGGAGACCGGGGTGGCCGAGGCCGCCGAGGGCGTCGATCCGCCGGACAACGACCCCGAGAGCAAGTCGACCACTAATTAACCCGGGGGCCGTACGGCCGGTATGTCCGGCCCCGTACACGTC
Organism: Haloferacaceae archaeon; assembly: GCA_042219485.1. Lineage (GTDB taxonomy): Archaea > Halobacteriota > Halobacteria > Halobacteriales > Haloferacaceae > CAZMLQ01. The sequence goes on along the minus strand of JBDGPV010000107.1, from coordinate 2,280 downwards.
GAGGCGGGCGAACTCAGCGCCGAGGAGATCATCGACGCGCTCCGGGACGGCCGCCGGGTGGTCGTCCGGACCGAGGTGCTCGGCGGGAACCACGAGGTGACGCTGCGCCACGACGGCACGACGTTCTACTGCGACACGCCGACGACGCTCCACAAGCACGAGGAGGCCGAGGCGATGCGCGGCTGCATCGAGGAGATGGGCTACGGCCGCTGACCGGCGGATTCGGGACGGAACCGAACGGAGTTGGGACGACGCTAGACGTTTAACCCACAGCGCCCGGAACGGGGGAGCATGGCCGACGGCCCCGAGATGGCGGATCTCGTCGGGGACGCGTCCCCGGATTTCCGGCACGTGCTCGCCTGCGTGTTCGGCATCCAGGACCACGAGAGCCGGACGTACCTCGCCCTTCTCGACAACCCGGGAAGCACCGTCGCGGAGCTGGCCGAGACGCTCGACCGCGACCGGTCGAACGTCAACCGGTCGCTGACGACGCTCCTGGAGAAGGGGCTGGCCGAGCGCGAGCGCCGGCTGCTCGATCCCGGGGGGTACGTCTACCAGTACACCGCCACGCCGCTCCCCGAGGCGCGGGAGATGCTCCACGAGGCCCTCGACGAGTGGGTCGCGTCGGTCCACCACGTGATCGACGAGTTCGACCCCGAGACGGCCGAGGCGGGCGCGGACGACGGCGACGCCGACGGATGAGCGGCGTGGGGCCGCCGAACCCGGCCCGCTTTTGTCCGCGGGCCGCGATGGACGGACGATGAGCCTGGAGCTCACGGCCGACGCCGCGGCGGCCCCCGGCGTCGCCACCGACGGGGCGTGGCTGGAGTGCATCGCCTGCGGGGCGACGTTCGCGCCGTTCGCGGCGGTCCGGTACACCTGCGACGAGTGCGACGGGCTGCTGGAGGTGCGGTACGCCGACGCCCCGACCTTCGAGGACTTCGAGGGGGAGGGGCGTGGCGTGTGGCGCTACGCCGCCGCGCTGCCGTTCGCGGAGGGCGTCTCGCTCCCGGAGGGGGACACGCCGCTGCACCGCGTGCCCCGGCTGGAGGCCGACGTCGGCGTCGAGGCCCTGCGGATCAAACACGAGGGGATGAACCCGACCGGGAGCTTCAAGGACCGCGGGATGACCGTCGGGGTGCGGGTCGCCGAGCGGGTCGGGGTCGGGCGGCTGGCGTGTGCCTCCACCGGCAACACGTCGGCGGCGCTGGCGGCCTACGGCGGCCGGGCGGGGCTGGAGACGCTGGTGCTCCTCCCGGCCGGGAAGGTCGCCGCCGGCAAGGTCGCGCAGGCGGCGCTCCACGACGCGCGCATCCTGGAGGTGGACGGCAACTTCGACGACTGCCTGGACATCGTCCAGACGCTCGCCGAGCGGGGCGAGGTCTACCTGCTCAACTCGCTGAACCCCTTCCGCCTGGAGGGCCAGAAGACCATCGGGCTGGAGATCCTGGAGGCGTTCGAGGCCGACTACGGGACCTACCCCGACCGGATCGTCCTCCCGGTCGGGAACGCGGGCAACACCGCGGCGCTGTACAAGGCGTTCCGGGAGCTGGTGCAAAGCGGCGCGCTCGACCCGGGGGAGGTGCCGAAGCTGACCGGCGTCCAGGCCGAGGGCGCGGCGCCGATGGTCGAGGCCGTCGAGAACGGGTGGGCCGACACGGAGCGGTGGGCCGACGTCGAGACCCGCGCGACCGCCATCCGGATCGGCAACCCGGTCAACGCCCCGAAGGCGCTGCCGGGGATCCGGGAGACCGGCGGGACCGCCGTGGCGGTCTCCGACGACGCGATCACCGACGCCCAGCGCGCGCTCGCCGCCGAGGGGGTCGGGGTCGAACCGGCCTCCGCGGCGTCCGTCGCCGGGCTCCGGAAGCTCCGGGCGGAGGGGGTCGTCGGCGACGGCGAGCGGGTGGTCTGCCTGACGACCGGCCACCTGCTGAAAGACCCCGACGAGGCCTACCGCGCCGGCAACGACCCCGAACCCGTTCCGAACGACGCCGACAGGGTGCTCGACCACCTCGCCGGCGGCTGACGGGCGTCCGACGGGGTATTTTGTGGCTCTGTGACACACCCCCACGCATGCTCTCCGGGAAGCTTCCGACCGGGACCGTGGGGAACGGCGCGGCCCCCGATCCGCGGGGCTCGGACCGCGACACTGCGGCCCGACTGGCGGCCGAGCGGACGGACGGCGGGGAGGGGCGGAACGCCGCGGCGGCCAGCGACGGACGGCCGGCGCGGGGCGGGAGCGGGGCCGGCCGCCGCGACGGCCCGTCGCGCGCCGCC
>JBDGPV010000081.1:0-17350 GCA_042219485.1 Haloferacaceae archaeon | reverse complement strand
GCCGTCGCCCTCCATCGTCCGTCGCCGTCGCCCTCCATCGTCCGTCGCCCGGCCGGGGTCCGGCGAGCGACGTCCGGCCGGCCCACGCCCGTCCGACCTCGGCAACGGGTCCCGCGCACCCGTGGGACACCGAAGGCTCATGAGCGCCGCCCGTCTCCGCCCGGTATGCCGAGCCCGGATCGTCTCGCCGCCGTCGCCGAACGCGCGGCCCGCGCGGGCGGCGATTACCTCCGCGGGGAGTTCCGGTCGGGCGCGCCCGACGCCGAGCACGGCCCCGACGACGCGACGGCCGCCGCCGACCGCGCGGCCGAGCGGCGCGTCCTCGACGTGATCGGGGACGCGTTCCCGACCCACGCGACCGACGCCGAGGAGTCCGGGCGGCGCGCCGGCGACGGCTCCGGCGACCGGTACGAGTGGCTGATCGATCCGCTCGACGGCACCAACAACTTCGTGGCCGGCATTCCCGCGTTCGCCACGGCCGTCGCCGTCCGCGAGGACGGGGACCCCGTCGCGGCCGCGGTCCACGAGCCCCTGCCGGGGACGCTGTACCGCGCCAGCCGCGGCGGGGGGACGACCGTGGACGGCGCCCCGGCATCGGCGACCGCGGGGGGATCACCGGCCCTCGAGCACGGCACCGTCTCGCTCGTGATCGGCCTCGAGGCCGTCCGTGACGGGGCCGCGCTCGCCCGGGCCCGGGCGGCCGGGCGCGCGCTCCGGGAGCGGTGCAAGCGCGTCCGGGAGACGTGGGCCCCCGCGGTGGACTGGGGGCTGCTCGCGGCCGGCCGGATCGAGGGGGTCGTCGCGGTCCGCCCCGGCCCGTACGAGCACCACGCCGGGGCGCTGCTCGCGGCCGAGAGCGGCGCCGCCAGCGGCTGGGTCGACGACGAGCGGTACGTCGCCGCCCCGACGCCCGAGACCCGCCGCTCGCTGGCGGCGTCGCTCCCGGAGTGAGACGGGGGACGTCCCGTCGGGGGCATGGTGGGTCTCCCACCGAGTTCCGTCGGTCCGTCCCCGTCGTGGGGGGACCCACGTCCGGCATAACTATTTCGGTGCCGGCGCGCCGCGGCGGCCGAGCGGAACGCTCACGTGACTCCGGAGCGGACGGCGCGGCATGACCCCGGAGGACCTCCGCGCCGACATCCCCGCCTGCGAGCGCGGCGTCTACCTCAACACCGGCGCGTCCGGCCCCGCGCCCCGCCGGGTGGTCGAGGCGACGACCGGCTTCGTCGAGTCCCACGAGTACGAGGCGCCGGTCGGCGAGGGGGCCTACCGCGCCGCCTACGGGGCGTTCGACGAGGCCCGCGACGCGGTCGCGGCCTTCATCGGCGCCGACCCCGACGAGGTGGCGCTCACGCAGAGCACCGCGGACGGCATCAGCCGGGTCGCGGCCGCCATCGACTGGACGCCCGGCGACGTCGTCGTGCGGACCGACCTCGAACACGCGGCCGGCGTGCTCCCGTGGTGGCACCTCGAACGGAAGGGGGTCGAGACGCGCGTGCTGGAGACGGAGGCGGGGCGGATCGACCTCGACGACCTGGCCGAGGCGGTGGCGGACGCGCGGCTCCTCTGTCTGAACTCCGTGACCTGGAGCCACGGTACCGAACTTCCCGTCGCGGCGGCGGCCGAGGTCGCCCACGAGGCCGACTGCCGGGTGCTCGTCGACGCCGTGCAGTCGCCGGGGCAGCGCCCGGTCGACGTCCGGGCGTGGGACGCCGACTTCGTCGCCGCCGCCGGCCACAAGTGGCTGCTCGGCCCGTGGGGGGCCGGCTTCCTCTACGTGCACGGCGACCGCGCGGCCGACGTGGTGCCGGCGCAGGCGAGTTACCGGAGCGTCGTCGACCCGGGCGCGGCCGACCCCGAACTGAAGCCGGGGGCCGCGCGGTTCGAGGTCGGGACGACCGCGCCGGCGCCGTACGTCGGCCTCGTCGAAGCGATGTCGGTCCTCGACCGGGTCGGGATCGGGACGATCACCGATCGGATCGAGCGTCTGACCGACCGGCTGAAATCGGGGCTCGGCGACGCGCTCCTGAGTCCCGGCGCGTACGAGTCGGGGCTCGTCACCTTCCGGCCGCCGACCGGCGAGTCGCCCGAGCGGACCGTCGAGCGCCTGGCCGAGGCGGGGATCGTGATCCGGTCGCTCCCCTACCCCGACGCGCTCCGGGCGTCGGTCCACGCGTTCAACACCGCCGGGGACGTGGACGCCCTCCTCGACGCGCTCTGACCCGCCGGCGCCCGCGCTCCGACCGCGGCGGTTCCGCCCGCGACCGCCGGTCCGGGACCGTTCCCGGTCGCTGTAAAGCCTTTTCCGCCGGCGTCCGGTAGGCCGGCACATGGGACCGACGGGTCGCGCCCGGCGCGCCGCGGACCGCCGCGGCCCCGGGAGGGCGGGGTCGTGAACCGGCTCCACCCGCGGGTACAGGTCGTGTGGGCCGGCAAGGCCACGGTCGCGGCCGCCGCCCTCGCGGCCGGCGTGGGCATCGTCGGGCGGATCGTGCTCGGCCTCCCCGTCGCCGTGCCGGTCGGCGTCTTCGTCGCGCTCCTCGCCGTCGGGGTGGCGCTCGCGGTCGCGCGCCACCGGCTCTGGCGCTACGAGGTCCGCGACGACGCCATCTACCTCGAACGGGGGGTGTTCACCCGGGTCAGGACGGTCGTCCCGTTCGTCCGCATCCAGCACGTCGACTCCTCACGGGGCCCGGTCGAGCGGGCGGTCGGGCTCGCGAGCACCGTCGTCTACACCGCCGGCTCGCGGGGCGCCGACGTCACCATCCCGGGGCTGACGCCCGCGGGGGCCGACGACCTCCGGGAACGGCTCAAGCGCCTCGCCATCCGGGCGGAAGGCGAGGACGCCGTATGAGGCTCTCGCCGCTGACGATCCCCTACCGGACGGCCCGGCGCGGGGCGAGCATCGCGTTCACCGCCCTGTTCGTCCTCGCCAGCGGCTCGACCCCCCTCGGCGGGACGGTCGGTACGCTCGCCGTCGCCGGGCTGGTCGGCCTCGGCCTCGTCGCACTGGCCGCCTACGAACTCGCCCGCTGGCGGCGCTACGAGTACGACCTCGGCCCCGACACGCTCGACATCCGCCACGGCGTGGTCGCGCGACGCGAGCGGGAGATCCCCCTGCGCCGGATCCAGAGCGTCGACATCAGCCGGAACGTCGTCCAGCGGCTCCTGGGCATCGCCGCGCTGGACCTGGAGACGGCCGGCGGCGGCGGCACCGAGGCGGCCATCCGGTACGTCCCCTTCCCGGAGGCAAAGCGCCTCCAGCGGCGGATCGCCGAACTGAAGCGGGCCGCCGGCGGGGCGGGGGAGCGTGCGGGGGAGGGGGGAGAGGCGGCCCCGGACCGCGAACGGCTGTTCGCGCTCTCGGCGCGCGAACTCGCGCTGGCCGGCGCGCTCTCGTTCGACCTCCGCATCCCCGGCCTGCTCTTCGTGCTCCTCTCGGGGTCCGCGACCGCCGTCCCGGCCGTCCTGGGCGTGCCGGCCGGCGGGCGGCTCGCGCTGGCCGGCCTCGGGGTCGCCGTCCTGCTCGTCGTGGCCCTCGTCTCGTGGGGGGCCGGCGCGGCGGTCGCGGTGCTCAACTACTACGGCTTCCGGCTGGACCGCGTCGGCGACGAACTCCAGTACGAGCGGGGGCTCCTCCGGCGGTACGACGGCTCCATCCCGCTCGACAAGGTCCAGACGCTCACCGTGAGCGACAACCCGCTGAAGCGACGGTTCGGCTACGCGTCGCTGTACATCGAGACGGCGGGCCACGTGCCCGGACAGTCGAGCGAGAGCCGCGGGTCGCAGGCCGCCGTTCCCATCGCGCGCGCCGGCCGCGTCCGCGACCTGGCCCGCGAGATCGAACCGGCCGGCGAGCCGGATTTCGCCCGCCCGCCGGCACGAGTCCGCCGGCGGTACGTCGCGCGCTACCTGCTCGGCCTGGGGGGACTCGTCGGTCTGCTGTACGCCGTCGGCTCGGTCACGACGGTCGCCATCCCGTGGTACGGTCCGCTCGCGCTCCTCCCGGCCCTCCTCGTCGGCGCCCACCTCAAGTGGCGCCACCGGGGCTACTGGCTCGGCGAGACCCACCTCGTCACGCGTAACGGCGTGCTCGCCCGCGAGACGAAGGTGGTCCCGTACTACCGGATCCAGACGGTCATCGACTCGCGGAGCCTCCTCCAGCGCCGGTGGCGCCTCGGCACCGTCACGGCCGACACCGCCGGGTCGCTCTCGCTCACCGGCGCCGACGCGGCCGCGGTCGACGTGGACCGCGAGACCGCCGCCCGCCTCCGCGAGACGCTCGCCGACCGCCTGCGGACCGCGCTCGCCGCGCGCGGGCGGGACCGAGGATGGGAGTGGGCGGACCCGGTGGACGCCGCGGAGCGGGCGGACGTCGCGGGGGAACCGTCCGGCGACCACGGCGACGGGCCGGAGCCCGGGGCGGGGCCGGGGACCGGCTCGGAGTAGCGCCCCCCGCCGTCGCCGGCGAGTCCGCCCCCGACCCGTTCCGCCCCGGCCGACCCGCGCGACGGCGTCAGTCCGTCCGCGGTACGGCGTATGCGCCCGCGGCGAGCAGGACGGCCGCCAGGGCCGCCAGGGTTCCGAGCGCGCCGAGCGCGGCGGCGACGTCCGGGCCCCCGTCGGGCGCGTACGTGATCGCGCGGACGCCCCGCGCGAAGTAGGTGAGCGGCGAGAGGTCGACGAGCGGCAGGAACCAGGCCGGGAGCATGTCGGGGGTGACGAACGTCTCCGAGAGGAAGAGGAGGGGGAGCGCGAGGGCGTTGCTGGCGGCGATCACGCCGTCCTGGGAGTCGGCCACGCGCCCGAGCACGGCGCCCAGGCCACAGAAGAGCGCGACGCCGAACGCGACGAGCGGCGCGAGCAGCGCCAGCGCGGGCGTGACCGCGATCCCGGCGCCGACGAGGGCCGTCAGGCCGAGCAGGAGCGCCGCGGCCGCCCCGATCACCCCGACGTTGACCAGCGTCCGCGCGAGCAGCCACTCCCACCGGGCCAGCGGCGTGGTCGCCAGCTTCTCGAACCGGTTGCCCTCCCGGTGGCGCGTCACCGTCGATCCGACCCGCGAGAGGGGGGTGAAGAGCACGACGACCGCGAGGTATCCGGGCACGTAGTAGCCCGCGGGCCGCGCGAACAGGCCCCCGCCGGTCGGGCGGGTCTGGACCAGCGCGCCGAAGATGCCGACGATGATCAGCGGGAAGGCGAACGTGAAAAAGACGGCCGTCCGGCGGCGGGCGAACGACCGCCACGCCGCCCCGATCTCGGCGCCGATCCGGCGCCGCCGGCTCACGCCCGCCTCCCCCCGGGTCCCGCCGCGCCCGGCCCGGTCCGACCCCGCTCGCCGGTCAGCCGGAGGTAGACGTCCTCCAGGCCGGGCCGGCGCCAGGCGAGCGACTCGTACTCGACGCCCGCCGCCTCCAGCGCCGCGACGACGCGGCCGATCTCGGTCGGCCCCACCCCGCGGACGATCAGCCCCCGGTCGCCCCCCTCGACGGTTACCCCGTCGATGCCGTCGAGTTCCGCCGCCACGCCCCCGTCGGCCGGCGCCGCGGTCGCGACCTCGACCCGGCTCTCGCCGCCGTGGTCGGCGATCAGCCGTTCGGGCGGCCCCGCCTCGACCAGTTCGCCGTCCGCGAGCAGCCCCACCCGGTCGGCGAGCCGCTCGACCTCGTCCATCGCGTGGCTGGTGAGGAAGACCGTGGTGCCGCCCTCGGCCAGGTCCGCGAGGAGGCCCCGGAGCGCCCGGCTGCCCGCCGGATCGATGCCGGTCGTCGGCTCGTCCAGGAAGAGGACGTCGGGCTCGTTCACCAGCGCGGTCGCCACGCAGACCCGCCGCTTCTGTCCCCCGGAGAGCTCCTCGTACCGGGCGTCGGCGGCCCCGCCGACGCCGACGTCGTCGAGGGCCGCGTCCGGGTCCCGTGGGTCGTCGTAGAGCCCGGCGTAGTAGGCGACGAGCTCCCGCGCGGTCAGGCGGGCCGCGGGGGCGAACGACTGTGGGAGCAGGCCGATCCGGGCCGGATCGACCGCCCGGGGCGGCTCGCCGAACACCTCGACGCGCCCCTCGACCGGGGTCGTGCCGGTGAGCGCCCGGACGAGGGTGGTCTTGCCGGCGCCGTTCGGGCCGATGAGGCCGAACACCTCGCCCGCCCCGATCGACAGCGAGACGCCGTCGAGCGCGGTCGTGTCGCCGTACCGCTTCCTGACCCCCTCGACGGCGAGCGCGTCGCTCATGCCCCCGGCTCGGCCCCGTCGCTCGGTAAGGATTTCGTTCCGGCCGGCGTCGGCCGACCGCAGGGGTCGGTTCGGTCCGGTCCCGCGGTCGGCACCCGCGGGTCAGACGACCAGCGAGTCGACGACGACGGCGAGCAGGAGCACCCCGAGGTAGGCGTTCGAGGCGTGGAACGCCCGGAACGCCGCCGCCTCGGTGCGCTCGTAGTGGAGGCGCACGACCGCCCACAGGAAGACGGCCCCGAGCGCGACGCCCGCGACGACGTACAGGACGTCGAGCGGTTCCGCCAGGGCGAGCCCCCCGGCGGCCGCGAGCGTCGCCCCGAGGTACCAGAGGATCTGCTTGCGCGTAGCGGTCTCGCCGCGGACGACCGGCAGCATCGGGAAGCCGCCGCGGGCGTAATCGTCGCGGTAGGCCAGCGCGAGGTTGTAGAAGTGGGCGGGCGTCCAGAGGAAGATCACCCCGGCGACCGCGAGCCCCCAGAGCCCCACCTCGCCGGTGACGGCCGCCCAGCCGATGAGCGCCGGGAGCGCGCCGGCCGCGCCGCCGATCACCGTGTTCTGGACGGTGTTGGGCTTCAGGAGGAGGGTGTAGACGACGCTGTAAAAGAGGATGGCCGCCAGCCCGAGGGCGGCCGCGAGGAGGTTGATCGAGGCGAAGAGCGCGAGCGATCCGACCGCGAGCGCGAGGCCGAACGCGACGGCGTGGGAGACGGGAATCAGGTCGGCGGCCAGGGGGCGGTCGCTCGTGCGGGCCATCCGTCGGTCGACGTCGCGCTCGAAGACGTGGTTGAACGTGCCGCTCGCGCCGATCGAGAGGACGCCGCCCCCGAGCGTCGCGACGACGACCCGGGGCGAGAGGTCCGGCCCGCCCGCCAGCGCCATCGCCGCCCCGGCGACCAGGCAGAGCAGCCACATCAGCCGCGGCTTGGTCAGGCGGACGTACGCCACGAGCGTCGCCCGCAGCCGCGCCACCCGGTCCGCCGGGACGGGCGGCCGGTCGACCGCACCCGCCGGCGGCAGGTCGGGGTCGAGGTCGGACGGGTCGACGTCCGGTTCGTCGTCGGGGTCACCGGTCGCGCGTTCGAGCGTCCACGCCAGCGCGGCCACCAGGCCGCCGAAGATGGTCAGCCCCAGGACCAGGTGGGCGGCGCTCAGCGACCCCCGGTCGGGCGAGGTGGCGACGACCGCGCCGAGGGCCGCCTGGGCCGGGTACAGCAGGGCGGCCAGCGCCAGCGTCGCCCGGACGCGCGGCCGCCGCCCCCGGTCGCGGACGGCGACGGCGGCGACGCCGGCAACCAGCAGGCCGACGGCGACGGCCGCGACCCGATGACCGAGCGCGAGCGCCCCCGCGGCCGTCGTCGGGAGCGTCCAGCCGTCGCCGCAGGCCGGCCAGGCCGCACACGCCGCCGCGGCGTCGGTGACGGCGGTCGTGGCGCCGACGAGGAGGAGGAGGTACACGCCCATCGCGGCCGCGGCCAGGAGGCCCGGCAGCCGGTCGGGGAGCGGGTTTCGGGTCACTCGTGCGGGCTTCGGAGTCGTGGTATTTAGGCCCCGCGCTTCTTCCCACTCCGCGGCGCCTCTCGGGACGCCTCCTTCTTGCGGTTCGAAGCCCTTCGGGTTCCGGGCGAACGGGTTCGGGTCCGCGGCCGCGGCGGTCAGTCGCCGTACGCCTCGATGATCCGCTCGACGATGGCCCCCGTCGAGAGCAGTTCCGACTCGTGGCGCCGGTCGCGGGCCGACGCCCGACGGACGTCGCAGTCGATGTCCCGGTCGGCGAGTGCGGCCCGGATCGCGTCGGGGTCGTGGTGCTGGTCGTGGCCGAGGACGATGCAGTCGGGCCGGAGCTCCTCGATCGGGACGAAGATGTCCTCGGGGTGGCCGAGGCGGGCGGCGTCGACGGCCCCGAGCGCCCCGACCATCTCGCGGCGCTGCCGCCCCGGCAGGACCGGCCCCGGCTTGTGGGTGACGTTCTCCCGCCGGGCCACGATGACCGTCAGGCGATCGCCGAGCGACGCCGCCTCCTCCAGGTAGTGGACGTGGCCGGGGTGCAGCAGGTCGAAGGTGCCCTGGGCGACGACGCGTCCGTACGCGGGGTCGTCGCTCATAGTTCCGCGTCGATGTCCTCCTGGGTAAAATCGAAGAAGTCCTCGGGGTCGGGCAGGTCCACGTCGAGGACGTCGAGCGACCGGGGCCGCCCCTCGCGGTCGAAGGCCCGCCAGTCGCCGCGCTCGTAGGGCGCGCCCACGATGATGTGGACCGTCCCCTTGCCGAAGGTCCCGAGGTCGGCGTCGCTCGGCCGGAGGACGCCGTTGGGGTGGGAGTGGACCGAGCCGACGGCCCGTCGGTCGTTTGGCACCATCTCCTCGCGGACCGTCGCGCTCCACGGGTTCGACTCGGTGCCCGGCACCACGAGCACGTCGGTGACCACGAGGCCGTCGCGGTCGAGGCCGAGGCGGGCGGCGTCCTCGCCGCGGAGCAGCCCCATGTACTCGTCGGGGTGGGTCTCCCGCGACGCTTCGAGGACGAACGACAGCGTCTCGTCGGCGATGCCGACGACCTCGCGGGAGCGGAAGAGCCGCATACCCGCCCTCGGGTCGGTCGCCAACTAAGCGTTCCGGTCGTCGCGGGACGACTCTGTAAGGCTTATACCCGGCCGTCTACCACGGAGAGGTATGTCCACCGACGACCCCGACGGGTCGGACGACGTCGACGCCGAGGCCGACGTCGACGCGCGCCCCGTCGTCTACGACCTCGCGGCCGACGCCACCGCCGAGGACGTCGAGGTCGGCGCCCGCTATCGCGCGGTCGTCAACGGCGTAGTCGAGTACGGCGTGTTCGTCGACGTCTCCGGGGAGGTGTCGGGACTCGTCCACGAGTCGAACCTCGACGGCGAGTACGAGGTCGGCGACGAACTGATCGTCCGCCTGGATTCGATCCGCGAGAACGGCGACCTCGCCTTCGTCGACGTCGAGGGCGAGGTCGACGAGCCCCGGATCGTCGAGGTCGCACACGACCCCGACCTGACGCCGGTGACGGACCTGACGGCCGGCGAGGACGTGACCGTCGACGGGCGGGTCGTCCAGATCAAACAGACCGGCGGACCGACCGTCTTCCGGGTCTGCGGGGCGACCGGCATCGTCCCCTGTGCGGCGTTCGACGAGGCCGGCGTCCGGGCGTACCCGGCGGTCGACCTGGGCGACGTCGTCCGGGTCTCCGGGACCGTCGAGGAGCGCGACGGCGCCCTGCAGGTCGAGGTCGCGTCGCTGACCCCCCTGGACGGCGAGCAGGCCCGCGAGACCCGCGAGCGGATCGACGAGGCGATCGCCGAGCGGGCCGCCCCGCGCGACGTGGAACCGCTGATCGACTGGCCGGCGCTGGAGAAGCTCCGGCCGGAGCTCGAACGCGTCGCGCGGCGCCTCCGCCGGACCGTCCTCGAGGGCCGGCCGATCCGCGTGCGCCACCACGCCGACGGCGACGGGATGTGCGCGTCGCTGCCCGTCCAGCTCGCGCTCGAACGGTTCATCGAGTCGGTCAACGAGGGCGACGACGCCGCCCGGCACCTGATCAAGCGCCTGCCGAGCAAGGCGCCGTTCTACGAGATGGAGGACGTGACCCGCGACCTGAACTTCGCGCTCGAGGGCCGCGCGCGCCACGGCCAGCAGCTCCCGCTGCTCCTGATGCTCGACAACGGCTCCACCGAGGAGGACGTCCCCGCCTACCGCAACCTCGCCCACTACGACGTGCCCATCGTCGTCGTCGACCACCACCACCCCGACCCGGAGGCCGTCGAGCCGCTGCTCGACGCCCACGTCAACCCGTACCTCCACGGCGAGGACTACCGGATCACCACGGGGATGATGTGCGTCGAACTCGCGCGGATGGTCGACCCGTCCGTGACCGACGACCTCCGGCACGTGCCGGCCGTCGCGGGGCTCTCCGACCGGTCCGAGGCCGACGCGATGGACGACTACATGCGGCTGGCCGCGGCCGAGGGATACGACCGCGCCGACCTGGAGGCCATCGGCGAGGCGCTCGACTACGCCGCCCACTGGCTGCGGTACAGCGAGGGCAAGACCGTCGTCCGCGACGTGCTCAACGTCGGCTGCGACGACGAGGCCCGCCACCGCGAGCTCGTCGAGTTCCTCTCCTCCCGGGCCGAGCGCGACGTCGAGCGACAGCTCGCGGCCGTCGAGCCCCACGTCGAGCACGAACGGCTGGCCTCCGACGCCCACCTCTATCACGTCGACCTCGACGAGTACGCCCACCGGTTCACCTATCCGGCCCCGGGGAAGACCACGGGGAAACTCCACGACCGGAAGGTCGCGGAGACGGGCGAGCCGGTGATCACGATCGGCTACGGCCCGGACTTCGCGGTGCTGCGCTCCGACGGCGTCCGCCTCGACATCCCCGAGATGGTATCGGAGCTGAACGAGGAGGTCGAGGGCGGGGGCGTCTCCGGCGGCGGCCACCTCGTCGTCGGCTCCATCAAGTTCGTCAAGGGGATGCGCGAGGCGGTCATCGACGCGCTGGTCGAGAAGATGGCCGAGGCCGACCTCGACGACGAACTGTCGAGCGCGGCGGTGCCGGACTAGCCGAACCGCACCCGCCGCCGGAGGTACGCGAGGGCGACGCCGACGGCCAGGGCCGCGGCCAGCGCGAGCCCGGTCGGCGGGAGGCCCGACCCGCCCCGCCAGTCGGCGTCGAACGCCCGCCGGTAGTACCGCGCGGCACCCCCGCCGTCGAGGGCGAGCGCCACCTCGCGGTTCTCCCGGGCCGAGACGTTGTTCCAGTTGAGGCTCCCGACCACGACGGTGTCGTCGGCGATCAGCCCCTTTGCGTGGATCGTCCCGTAGCGGCCGTTGGGATCGGCGATCCGCGCGGTCAGGGGGAGGTCGCGGCGCCCGGCGCGGGCGTTCAGGCGATCGACGAGCCGCCGGTTCCCCTCGGCCGCGTACCACGCCCCCGAGAGGAGGACGCGGACCCGGACGCCCCGCCGGGCCGCCCGGAGGAGCGCCCGCGCGACCGGCACGCCGAGGCCGCCGAGCGAGGGGCCGAGGACGGCGACGCGCCGGTCCGCCCCGTCGACGATCCCCACGACCGCCCGCTCGGCGTTCCCGGGCGCGGTCAGGACGCGGACCCGCCGCGGGCGCACCCGTTCGGGGTCGAACCGCGAGGGGTAGGACCCCTCCGCGGCGGCCGCCCCCTCGAAGCTCCGGTTCCGGCGCACCGCCGTCCACGGCCTGGCGTCGTGGGCGGCGAAGTCCCGGGCGAACAGGTCCGCGAGCTCGGCGGCGGCCGCCGGCGAGGCGACGCGGACGCCCCATCCCCGGTTGTCGCGCCCGCCGACGCCGGACGGCTTCCAGTTCTCGGTGAGGACGAGCGCCCGGTCGTCGACGACGGCGTACTTCGCGTGGTGGAACCGGAACCGCGCCCGGGGACCGCCGATCGCCCGGACGGCGACGCCGCGGCGGGTCAGCCGGTCGAGGACGGCCGCCTGGCGCCGTCCGATCCCCCCGACCGGCGCCCCCTCTACGAGCACCCGCACCGTCACGCCCCGGCGGGCGGCGGCGACGGCGGCGTCCGCGACCCGCTCCGAGGCGAGGGTGTAGCCGGCGAGCAGGAGCCGTCGCTCCGCCGACCGGAGCGTCCCGACCGGGAGTCCGGGCGCGTCCGGGAGCACGAACGCGGTCGCGTTGGCGCCGCCGACCGACGCGACGGCCCGGGGCTCGAAGCCGTACGGCCGCCACCCGGACCGGGTCAGCCGCTCGGCCTCGGGGGCGTCGCCGTAGGCGAGTTCGTCGACCGTCCGCCCGCCGCGCCGGAGGCGGAGGCGCTCGCCGGCGTTCGACAGCGCCACGTCGCCCGCGACCGCTCGCCGGTCGGCGAGGCGCCGCGTCGCGCCGGGATCGGGACCGAGCGCGACCGGTCCCCCGGCGGGCGGCACCGGCACGGCGCCCTCGCCGTCCGCGAGCGTGAGGTTCCGGGCCCCGGCGGGGTCGACGACGACGTGCTCCCCGGCGTCGCCGCCGGCGGCCGGGTTGGGGTAGGCGGCGACGATCCGCGGACCGTCGGGCTCCGGGGCGCCCGCCGTGGCGTTCGCGCCGGCCGCCGTTCCTGCCGGCATCGCCGTCCCCGCCGGCATCGCCGTCCCTGCCGGCATCGTCGTCCCCGCCGGCATCGCCGTCCCCGCCGGTGCCGGCAGGGCGGCGAGCGCGAGGATCGGACACAGGAGCACGGCGAACGCCCGGCGCGGGAGGAACACGGGGCGGCTGGTCGCCCCCTCCCACAAGAGGGTTCGCCCGCTGTCGGAGCATTTTTGTCCGTCGGTCGGGCGGGACGGGTATGGTCGCGGTCGCCGAGATCCTCCGGCTCGCCGGGACGGCGATCGGCGCCGTCGGCGGCGCCCTGCTGTTCGTCGAGTTCTTCCAGCGCCCCAGCTACGTCGAGTACAACCCGGAGTTCGACGACTACAACCTCGACGTGTCGCCGTCGGCGGTGCGCGAGCACACGTGGGCCGGCCGGATCGGCGGGTTCTGCGTCGCCGTCGGCTTCGCCCTGCTGTTCGTCGCGACGCTGGCGGGGTGAGACGGCCGGACGGCCGGGCGCGCGGGGCCGGCCGGGTCGATTCGCGTTCGCGTCAGGCCGAGGCCCCGACGCCGAGGGCGTCGGCGGCCCGCTCGGCCTCGTGCTGGACCAGGTACGAGCGGTCGTCCTCGTACTCGGCGACGGCCTCCAGCGCCTCCCGCGTGCCGATCTGCCGGAGCGCCCAGCCCGCCGCCGCCCGGACGGACTCGTCGTCGTCACCGAGCCGATCGACCAGCGGGTCGATCGCCCGGGTGTCGCCGACGAGGCCGAGCGCCCGGGCGGCGTAGGGCCGGACCTCGTCGCTGAGGTCCTCGGCCGGCGCGAGCTTGTTCGCGAGCGGTGCGGTGGCCTCCTCGCTACCGATCTCGCCCAGCGCCCGGAACGTGACCTTCTGGAGTTGCGGGTCCGAGTCGGCGTCGACGTACTCGACGAGGGTCTCGACGGCCTCCTCGGCGGCCATCTTCCCGAGCGCACGGATGCCGGGCTTGTCGCGCTTGCTTGCGCGTGCGTGCATCTCCTCGAACGCGTCCTCGTCGTTCATCCGGGTGATCGCCTCCAGGCAGTGGCGCTCCATGAACTCCGACTGGAGGCTGTCCAGCGCGAGCAGGACCATCTCGACGTTGCCGCGCTGCTCGTGTTCCTTCAGCGCCGCCCACTCGGGCGGGTAGTCCTTGTAGTGGCCGAGCACGTCGTAGAAGCCCTCCGCCTCCAGCTGTTCGCGGGTTTCGAGGTCGTCCCACTCCTCGGCGTCGTCCAGCGACGCCTCCAGGGCGTCGGCGGCGTCGACGAGCGTCCCGATCGTGCCGGCGTCCTCGTCGGGGTCGAGGCCGGCGTCCCTGACCGCCCCCGCGACCGTCTCGATCGCCTCGACGGCCGCCGCCTCGCCGTCGTCGCCGACGGCGAACGACTCGTCGAGCGCGTCGCCCGCGTCCGCGGCGAGCGCTTCGGCGGCGGAGACGACCTCCCCGGTCCCCCGCTCGGTCCAGCGGGTGCTCTCGACGGTCGAGACGGCGTCGTCGAGCGCGTCGGCGACCTCGGAGGCGTAGGGGCCGCGGGCCGCCTCGAGGTCCGCCCGGAGGTCCTCGATCCGGTCCCCGAGCGCCCCGGCCGGGTCCTCCTCGTCCTCGTCGTCGGCCTCCGGCAGGTCGGCCCCGTCGAGGTCGTCGGCGATCGCGTCGAGCGCCGCCTCCACCTCGTCGAGGTCGGCCTCGGTCTCGGCCGCATCGAGCGCCTCCGCGGCGTCGTCGAGGCGCTCCTCGATCCCCTCGACGGTCACCTCGTCGGCCCCGTCGGTCGCGTCCGCCTCGGACTCGTCCCCGGACGCGTCGTCGCCCTCGTCGCCCTCGGTCATACCGCGCAGTCGTCGCGTGGCTCACGAAAGCGTTTCCATTCGTCGGCCCCGCTCGCGCCCGGACCGACCCCCCGACCCGAACGGAAATTAGAAAATATATTTCTCGTATAGGGAATTTTGGTTTCGACATCTGAAGGTTTAAGTGCCGCGCGGACCATTATCCGGTCGAGATGAGCACCCAAGAGATCGTCCGCGCGGAGTCCGGTACCGTCGACGCGAGCGAGGCGCTGCGGCTCGATCAGGACAAGACCGAGCAGATCGTCGACGCCCTCCAGACGGACCTGGCGGCGACGTACGTCCTCTACCACCAGCTCAAGAAGCACCACTGGAACGTCGAGGGCGCCGAGTTCCGCGACCTCCACCTGTTCCTCGGCGAGGCCGCCGAGGAGCTCGAGGAGGGGGCCGACGAACTGGCCGAGCGCATCCAGGCGCTCGGCGGCGTGCCGCTGGCCCGCGGCGCCGAGCTGGAGGAGCACGCGCCCGTCGAGCCGGAGGGCGACGACGTCTTCGACATCCGGACGTCGCTGCGCAACGACATGGAGATGTACGGCGAGATCATCGAGACGGTTCGCGAACACGTCGACCTGACCGTCAACCTCGGCGACCACGCCACGGCCGAGATCCTCCGGCAGCAGCTCGTCGAGATCGAGGACCAGGCCCACCACATCGAGCACTACCTCGAGGACGACACGCTGGTGCTCGAATCGGCGACGAAGAACGGCTCGCTGTAGACGGTTCGGCGTCCGGGTTTTTTCGGCGCGGCGGCCCTACCGCTCGGGTTCGACCGTGAGGTCGCTGGCGATCCAGCCGTCGCTGTTCCCTTCCTCGGTGAACACGACCCGATCCGGCGTGGTTCGGTGTGCCGACACGGCCGGCTCCGCGTCCCCGACCTCGTCCTCGGCCTCGATCGTCTCCATATCCGGTTTGGGCAGGCCTAAACTAAAGTAGGTTTCGGTTCGCCTAGAGGGCGGACCCCGCGCCGGTCCGGGGCCGGCCGGCGGTCGAAGGCTTATGCCCGCGGCCGCCGAACGCCTCCCATGAGCGGCCGCGACGACCGCGACACCCGGGAACTCCTGGCGGAACTGTCGACCACCCTCGACGCGCTCCGGGCGGACCTGGACGACCCCGACCGCGCGGGCCGCGCCGACCGGCGACGGCCGCCCTCCCCGCGGGACCTGCTCCGGGTCACCGAGGAACACACCATCCCGACGGTCATCGCGGCCCTCGAGGCGGCCATCGCGGCCCTCGAACTCCTCCGGGCGGTCCTGCGCCTCGCGGACCCGGACCGTGCGCTCGCCGACCGGTCCGACCCGCAGTCGCCCCTGGGCCGGGCCGGCGACTCCGCCGTCGCGGCCGCCGAGCGCACGCTCTCGGACCTCCGGGCGGCCCTCGCGGACGCCGACCCCCCGGACGACCCCCGGGCGCGGTCGCTGGTGGCCGAGGCCCGGGACCTGAGCGCGGAGGTCGAGGCCCGCCTCCGCGAGGCGGAGGGAGCGGCGGCCGCCGGCGACACGGCCGCCGGCGACACGGCCGACGGCGACGACGGCGCCGTCCGGATCGAGGTGAACGCCGACGGCGACGACGGGGGCGGATCGGCCGACGAGGGGGACGGCCCGGGCGACGCCGCGGTCGACGTCGACGCGGAACTGGCGTCGCTCCGGCGGGAGGTCCGGGACGAAGACGACGGGACCGACACCGGGGACGGCGACCCGGATGCCGGCGGGCGCGGTGGGTCCGACACCGGGAACGGGGATCGGGACGGCGACCCGGATGCCGGCGGGCGCGACGGGTCCGGCGGCGACCCGGCGGGCTGATCGCCGGCCGATCAGCGGTCGGTCTCGGCCGCCCGCTCCACGAACGTCCGGAGCCGTCCCTCGCCGATCGCCACCCGGTCGGCGAGGTCGGCGGGATCGGCCGCGGCCAACTCGCCGACGCCGTCGACCCCGGCCGACCGGAGCCGTTCGGCGTAGGCCGGACCGATGCCCGCGACCGACTCGAGGTCGCCGGCCGTGCCCTCGCCGTCCGACCGCTCGGCGTACCACGCGGCCACGTCGGGCCAGAGCTCCCCGTGGGCGCTGCCCGACACCGAGAGTCCGATGTGGCCCGTCGGGAACGCCATCGTCGTCACGTCGTCGCTCGGCACCCGGTCGTTGAACGGCGTCGAGGCCTCGGGCGGGACGAGGTGGTCGTACTCCCCGACGACCTGGAGGATCGGGAGGTCGAGCGCCCCGAGGTCGACGTCCTCCCCGCCGACCGTGAGGTCGTTCCTGTAGAGCGCGTTCTCCTGGTAGATCTCCGTGAGGAACTCCCGGTAGACCGTCCCGGCGACGTCGATGCCGTCGCCGAGCCACCGCTCCATCCGGGCGAACGTCTCCACGAACTCCTCGTCGTCGAGGTTCTCGTAGAGGTTCACGTACTTGCTGACGTAGTTCTCGACGGGGTCCATCAGCGCGAAGCCGACGTCGAGGAACTCCGCCGGGACGTTGCCGAACGTCTCCGCGACGGTCCCGGGGTCGTAGTACGCCTCGTCGCCCCAGAGTTCGAGGACGCCCCCGTCGCCGTCGAAGCAGAGCCCCGCGGCGAGCAGCCCGAGCGTCCGGACCGTCTCCGGGTGGAGCGCGGCGTACATCGCGCTCATCGTCCCGCCCATGCAGTAGCCGAGCAGGTGGACGGCGTCGACCCCCTCCCGCCGGCGGACGGCGTCGACGCAGTCGACCAGGTAGCGGTTCACGTAGTCGTCGAGGCCGAGCGCCGTGTCGAGCTGGCTGGGCTCGCCCCAGTCGATCATGTAGACGACGAACCCGGCTTCGAGCAGGCGGCGGACGACGCTCCGGTCGGGCTGGAGGTCGAGGATGTACGGCCGGTTGATCAGCGCGTAGACGATCAGCAGGGGGGTCCCGTGTTCGCGCTCGGCGCCGACCGCCTCGGGGTCGTACCGGTGGAGTTCCAGCTTGTTCTCCCGGTAGACGACCTCGCTGGGGGTCGTCCCCACCTCGACGTCGACGGCGGTCCCGATGCGGTCGGGCGCGACCCGGCCCCGCTCGACCGCCTCCGTCGCGCGCTCGAACGCCTGCCGGCTGGCCGCCAGGGGAACGGCGAAGGGGTTCATGCCGTCCGGTCGAGGAGCTCGTCGAGCTTCTCCTCGACGGCGTGGAGCCGCCGCTCGGTCTCGACCAGCCGCTCGCC
>JBDGPV010000016.1:0-17557 GCA_042219485.1 Haloferacaceae archaeon | reverse complement strand
CGGCCGGGCGACGGACGATGGAGGGCGACGGCGACGGACGATGGAGGGCGACGGCCGGGCGACACCCGGACGGGGGCGGGTTTTTGTTCCCGGCGCGCCAAGGGCGGGCGATGGAGGTTCCCGACGACCCACCGCCCGTCTGCCCGGTCTGCGAGGCGACGTACGACTCCGTCTCCGTCCACGAGGAGGGGCTGATGGTCAACCTGCGGGAGAGCGAGCGCTACCGACGGGTCTGTCTCGCCCCCGTCGAGCACGACGGGGGACCCGCGGCCGAGTTCTACCACCACACCCACGCCCAGGTCCGCGACCAGCGCTGACGGCGGCCGTCGGCCGCCGCCGCGGCCGGGGAGCGCCGATCCGGGCGGGAGCGGACGGGGAGATCGGGGGTCCGCGGCGGTCCGAACGCGCCCCCGGGCGCTTTTGCGGCCGGCCCCCCAGGCGGGGGCATGGTCCGGCTGGAGGAGCCGTTCGACCTCGGCGGCGTCCGGGTGCGGAACCGGCTCTACCGCGCGCCGCTGCTGGAGGCGGCCGGGACCGGCCCCGACGCCGTCGACCGGCTGATCGCGGAGCTGGAGCCGGCGGCCGCGGCCGGGGCCGGCCTGATCTGCCAGGGTGCGACGATCGTCCGCGGCGAGGGCGGGTGTGCGGCGCCGGGGATGACCCGCGTCCACGACCCGGCGTTCGTCGCGCGGCTGGAGCGGCTGACCGACCGCCTCCACGAGCACGGCAGCCGGGTGGCGATCCAGCTCGAACACGGGGGGCTCCGGTCGATGGAGACCTGGCACGCGGGCTACCGGGCAGCGCACCCGGAGCTGGAACAGCTCGCGGTCTCGCGGCCCCCACGGCCGCTCCGCCTCCTGGACCGGCTCGGGTTCCTGGAGTACGACGCCCGCGTCCTCTCGACGGCGGCGGTCTACGACCTGGCCGCGGACTTCGGACGGGCCGCCGGGCGGGCGGTCGAGGCCGGCTACGACGCCGTCCACCTCGCCGGCGCGAACATGGGCATCGTCCACCAGTTCCTCTCGCCGTTCTACAACCGGCGCGACGACGAGTTCGCCGACGGCGTTCGGTTCCTGGAGGTCGTACGCGACGAGGTCCGGGCCCGGGCGGGGGACGTGCCGCTGCTGACGAAGGTGCCGGCGGAGACGGCCGCGCCGCCGTGGATCCGCCGCCGGCTCTCGCGGGCGGACGCGGTCGGGATCTGTGCCCGCCTGGCCGACGCCGGCTTCGACGCGCTCGTTCCGGTCACCGGGTCGACGTTCTGGGACATGAGCATCGTGCGGGGGTCGTACCCGGCCGAAGCGTGGGACGACGAGCGGTTCGCGGCGGGGTACGCCGAGGCCTTCGGCTCCCCGCTCCGGGCCCGGCTGGTCGCGCTGGCCAACCGGGTCGAGTCGCTCGTCTACGGCTTCGAACCCGCCTGGAACGCCGACCTCTGCCGGGCGGTCCGGCGGGCGGTCGACGTGCCGGTGCTCTGCGAGGGGGGCGTCCGCGAGCGGCGCCGGATCGACCGCCTGCTCGGTGACGCCTGCGACGCCGTCGGGATGGGCCGGCCGTTCTACGCCGAGCCGCGGCTGCCGGCGCGGCTGCTCGACCCCGGACGCGAGAGCGGGAACGGGAACGGGAGCAACCCGTCGGCGGTCTGTGCCTCCTGCAACAACTGCGCGGTCCCGCAGGCGGCCGGCGAACCCGGCGGCTGTCGTACCCCTGCCGTCCTGGAGCGGGTCGGCCGCCTCCGGCGGCGGGGGGCCTACGAGCGCGGCGGGGACGACGGCGCCAGGCGGAACGACGACGGCGCGACCGACGGGGGGTCGTGAGCCGCCGGCGTCCGGCCGACGTGTCCGGGCGCCGACCGGTCGCCCGCGCGGTCGTTTCCGCCCCGCACACGACCGACGAACGGTTAGGCGTCGGGGGCGTCTATCCCGGGCCACATGGCAGACGAGACGAGGACCGGGGACGGTCGCGTAGCGGAGCCGAGCGACGGCCGGGCGGGGCCCGGAGCGGGAAGCGAGTCGCCCGACGCGCCGGTTGCGGTCACGGACGCGGCGGACCTGGACGACCTCTCCGAGCGGCACGGGACGGTGCTGGTCGACTTCTACGCCGACTGGTGTGGGCCGTGCGAGGCGATGGAGCCAGTCGTCGAGCGCCTGGCCGCCGAGACCGGCGCGGCGGTCGCGACGGCGGACATCGAGGCGGCCGAGGAGCTCGCGCGCGAGCACGGCGTCCGGAGCGTCCCGACGTTCCTGGTGTTCGAGGACGGCGAGCCGGTCGAGCGGTTCGTCGGCGCACAGGACGCCGACCGGCTGCGGGCCGCGCTGGAGTAGCTTACTGCCGGTCGTCGAGGCGGTCGTCGATGCGCTCGCGGGTCGCCCGGAGCGCTGGGAGGTCGACCCCGATCACGCCGGCGACGGCGTCGGCCGCGCCCAGCAGCCAGCCGGCGCGCTCGGCACGGGTTTCGAGGTCGCCGGGACCGATCCGGTGGCGGTCGACCAGCCGGTCGGCGTCGGCGCCGTCGGCCCACTCGGCGAGGACGCGAGCGGTCCGAACCGCGGCGAGCCACTCCTCGAAGGCGTCGACATCGCCCATCGCGGTCGTGAACTCGTCGGCGTGGTCGGCGGCGAACCGGTAGACGTCGGCGCGCTCGCGCTCCCCCAGGTAGCCCGTCCGCATATCCGGCGTGTGACAGACGAGTTCGAGGACGGTGAGCGCCGTGGCGTCCATCCCGGCGGCCGCGCGGAGCCCCTCGGTCAGCCGCCGGCCCGTTTCGGGCGCGACGTACTGGCGCGAGACCGTCGCCCCGAGCGCCGTCGCGGCGAGGTCCTCGCGCTCGACCAGTCCCATCCCCGCGAGGTCCGAAAGCGCCCCGGCCACGGCGGCGTCGAGGTCGGCGTCGCCGGCCTGGTGTGCGTGAAACGAGGCGCCGAAGGCCGCGAGCAGGTCGGCCCGCGAGCCGGCGACCCCCGACGCGACGGCCGAGAGGACGTGGGTGCGGAGCGCCGCGGGGTCCGCGAGCCGGGACTCGACCCGCCCGGGCGAGGCGTCGACGTACCGCTCGCGCAGGTCGTCGGCCTCGCCCGCGTCGGCGACGAGCACCGCCTCGCCGTACGGGTCGAGGCCGGGGCGGCCGGCCCGGCCGCACATCTGGTGGACCTCCAGGACGGAGAGCCAGTCCATCCCGTCGCCGGTGAACCGCCGCTGGTCGCGGACGATCACCCGGCGGGCGGGGACGTTCACCCCGGCGGCCAGCGTGGGCGTGGCGCAGACGACCCCGAGCCGCCGGTCGCGGAACGCCGCCTCGACGACCCGGCGCTGGGCGCTGCGGAGCCCGGCGTGATGGAACGCGACGCCGTCGCGCAGGCCCTCGGCCAGCGCCCGCGCGGTCCGGCTGCTCCCGGCGTCCTCGACCGCGTCGGCCGCCTCCGGCGCGCCCGCGAAGCCCTCCGCACGGAGCCGGTCACAGAGCGCCTCGGCCGCGCGCCGGGAGCGCACGAACGCGAGGGCGCCGCCGCCGTCGTCGACGGCGTCGGCTGCGAGCGCCGCCGTCGCCTCCGTCGCGGCCTCGGCGTCCGGGTCGGCGGCCCGAGGGACCGCCACCTCGCGGACGGTCCCGTCGTCGAACGCGACCCGCCCGTCGGCGTACACGCCCGTCCGCAGGTCGACGGGCCGCCACGACGACTCGACGAGGGCCGCGTCGAGCCACGCCGCCACCTCGTCGGCGTTCCCGACCGTGGCCGAGAGCGCGACCACCTGGGCGTCGGGGGCCCGGCGCCGCAGGGTCGCCAGGGTCATCTCCAGGGTCGGTCCGCGCTCGCTGGTCCCGAGCAGGTGGACCTCGTCGGCGACGACACAGGCCAGGTCCTCGACCCACGTCGCGCCGTTGCGGATGGCCGAATCGACCTTCTCGGCGGTCGCCACCACCACGTCGTGCCCGGCGAGTTCCTCGGCCGGCGAGCCGAAGTCGCCCGTCGAGATGCCGACGTCCACCCCCGGGAACGCGTCGAACGTCTCGTACTTCTCGCGGGCGAGCGCCCGGAGCGGGACGATGTACAGCCCCGGCCCGTCGGCCGACAGCGCCGCGAGCGCCGCGATCAGCGTCTTGCCGCTGGCCGTCGGCACCGCCGCGACGACCGACTCGCCGTCGAGGACGCCGGCCTCGACCGCCGCGGCCTGGGGCGGGTAGAGTTCGTCGATGCCCCGGTCGGCGAGGTGGTCCCGGACGGCGTCGGACAGCGGGAGGTCCCGCACGCGCATCGGACCCCTCTCCGGCCCCGACGGTATAAAACCGACCGGGCGGGGGGCGCGCCGGCGCGGGCCCCGACACCGTTACCACGGTCAGTCCCGAACCGACGCCGTGCGCCGTCGTCGCCTCCTGACGCTCGCGGCCGCCCTGTCCGGGTGCGGGGCCCGGCCCGTCGGCGACGCGACCCCCCGGCCCGGCACGACGGACGGAACGGCGGGCGGCGGGACGGACGCGTTCCCGGCGGGGGCGGCGTACGGGTACACCCACCTGCGCCCCGACGGCAACCGGGTGGTCCCCGGGACGGGAGGCCTGCCGGACGCCCGGCCGGTCGACGTGGCGCTGCCCGGGCGGCCCGCGTGGCTGGTCGCCGCCGCGGACGGCGACGCGACCGTGTGGGGGGTCCGCCTGGCCGACGGCCGCGACCGGATCTACCGGCTCGACGGCCGGTCGGTCTCCCGGGTCGCCGCCGCCCGGGCGCCGGGGACGGGACCCCCGCTGCTCTCCGTCGCCGGCGGCCGGCCCCGCCTCCGCGGCGGCGCGCGACCCACCCACCCGGTGCCCGTGCCCGGGGCGCCGGGCGCGGCCGCCGTCCGCCCGGACGGCCGCCTCGCGCTCCCGGACGGGCCGGTGGCCGCCGACGCCCTGCCGGACGCGCGTGTCGTGACCGACGGCGACCGCCTCTACCTGCTCGCGGGGCCGACGGGGAGGTACGGACACGGCGTCCTGGGCGACGGGATCGAGGCGACGGCGGTCGCGGCGGTCGATCCCGGGACGCGGTCCGTCCGGCACCTCCGCCCGCCGGACGGCGTCGTCGAGGGGCTGGTACCGACCGTGACGGACGTCGACGGCGACGGGCGGCCGGAGGTCGTCGTGACCGCGAGCGACGCCGAGGTCGGGGCACGGCTCGTCGCCCTCCGGCCGGACGGGGACGCGGCGACGGGGCCGCCGGTCGGGCGGGGCTACCGGTGGCGCCACCGGGTTGCCGTCGCGCCGTTCGGGCCGGAAGGGGGCGTCGAGATCGCCGCCGTACGGACGCCGCACCTCGGTGGCGTCGCCGAGTTCTACCGCGCCGAGGGCGACCGGCTCGTTCCCGTCGCCGAGCGGGCGGGGGGCTACGCCACCCACCGGATCGGGAGCCGCAACCTCGGCATGGCGGCGGCGGGCGACCTCGACGGCGACGGCCGGCCGGAACTGCTCGTCCCGGACGGGGAGGCCCGGGGGCTCGTCGCCCTCCGTCGGACGGCCGGCGGGGTGAGCGAGGCGTGGCGGGTGCCGCTGGGCGGCCGGCTCGAGACCAACCTCGCGGCGGCGGTCGGCGCGGGCGGCGCCGTCCTCGGCGCCGGCCGCCCGGGGACGCTGCGCCTGTGGCCCGGGGAGTGAACGAGTGGGGGAGCGGGAAACGGGGAGGGACGAAAGCGGGAGCGGAAACCGACGAACGGCGGACCGGATGGAGCAGGAGGGGCGGGACGGCGGGCCCGCCGGGCGCGCTACAGCAGGTCGGCGTCGTCGAGCCGCTCGACGGCCGTCCGCAACCGGTCGGCGGACGCGGCGTAGGAGACGCGGGCGTAGCCCGGCGCGCCGAACGCGCTCCCGGGGACGGTGGCGACGTGGGCCTCCTCGATCGCTGTCTCGCACCACGCCCCGTCGTCGTCGGCGACGGGGAGCATCGCGTAGAACGCGCCGTCGCCGACCGGGACGTCCACGCCGCGGTCGGCGAACAGGTCCGCGAGGAGGTCGCGGCGCTTCTCGAAGGCCGCCACCATCTCCGCGACTGCGTCCTCGGCCCCGTCGAGCGCTGCGAGGCCCGCGTGCTGGACGAAGTTGGGGGCACACGTCACCGAGTGGGAGTGTACCTTCCCGACCTGCGGGACGACCGGGGCGGGCGCACAGAGGTAGCCCAGCCGCCAGCCCGTCATCGAGTAGGTCTTCGAGAAGCCGTTGACCGTGATCGTCCGGTCGCCCATCCCGTCGAAGGCGGCCAGCGAGGGGGTATCGACGCCGTACGCGATGCGCTCGTAGATCTCGTCGCTGATCACCGTCAGGTCGTGCTCGACCGCGAGGTCGCGGACGCCGGCGAGGGCGTCGTCGGAGAACACCGCGCCGGTGGGGTTGGCCGGCGAGTTCACCACCAGCAGTTCGGTCCCGTCGTCCACCGCGGCCGCGAGGTCGTCGAGGGCGGGCTCCAGCCGGAACCCGTGGGGCGTCAGGTCGACCCGCGTGAGGTCGGCCCCGGCGAGTTTCGCCATCGCCTCGTAGGAGACCCACGCCGGATCGAGCAGGACCACCTCGTCGCCGTCGTCGATCAGGGCCTGGAACGCCTCGTAGAGGGCCTGTTTGCCGCCCGGGGTGACGACGACGTTCTCCGGCTCGCACGCGACGCCGTCCGCGCGGAGCTTCTCCGCGACCGCCGCCCGGAGGTCGGGGATGCCGTTCGAGGGCGGGTAGCCCGTGTGGCCGGCGTCGATGGCCGCCTTGCCGGCCTCGCGGACCGGCTCGGGGGTCGGGAAGTCCGGCTCGCCGACCGAGAGGTCGACCACGTCGACGCCCTCCGCCTCCAGTTCGGCCGCCGCGTTGCTGATGGAAATGGTCGCGCTCGGCTCGACACGCCCCACCCGGCGCGCGAAGTCGAACGCGAACTCCTGTCCGCTCATGGTAACGAGCCCACCAACTCGACCGCGGCGTTTACCGCTTCCGCTCCCTTCTCGATCCGCTCGCGCGCCTCGGCGCCGCTCATCCCCGGACCGCTCACTCCGAACGTGACGGGGGTGTCCCGGTCGAGGCTCACGTCCGAGAGCGCGGCGGCCGCCGCGTGACCGATCACCCGGTCGTGGTCCGTGTCCCCCGAGACGACGGCGCCGACGACCGCGACCGCGTCCACGTCGTCCCGGCGGGCGAGGCGGTCGGCCGCGAGCGGCGCGTCGTAGGCGCCCGGAACCTCCACGGTCTCGACGAGCGCGGCGTCGGCGTCGGCCGCCGCCTCCCGGGCCGCCTCGGCCATCGGCTCGGCGACCGACGCGTTGTACTGGGCCACCACGAGTCCGAGTCTGACCATGCCCGCCCCTCCGGCGGGCGTCACAAAGGCCTGCCGACCCGTTTTAGGTTCGCCGAAAAACCGACGGTTTTTTGTTGTTTTAGGCTAGCCTAATCCCATGCCGAACGGGCGTGATGTGCTCGGCTCGGTGGGGGTCGCCGCCGCGGCGGCGCTCGTCGGTCGTGGGGGTATCGACGCGGCAAGCGCGACGAACGACGGCGGTTCCGGCGTGCGGCCGACGCACGAGTCGGGGGGAACCGGTCCGATCGGATCGGTCGAGGAGGCCGTCGCCTACGTTCGGAACGTCGAGGAGGTGCGCGGCCATCTGGCCTCCTCGGCGACCCTGCTGGAACGGGGACGGCGCGAGGACGCCGCGGTCCACGCGAAGCATCCGACCGACTACTTCGGGGCGATACTGCCCCGGCTCCGGGACGTCGATCCCGACCTGGCCACCCGGCTCCGCGCGCGGCTCAGGGCGCCGGGGCAACGGATCGGGACGGCGGAGGCGAGTGCCTACCGGACGTACATCGACGAGCAGGTGTTGCCGGCGCTCGACCGCGCCGTCGAGGCGGTCGTCCCCGAGGGGACGCGCACCGCGACCGGGTTCGGCGTCCGGGTGATGAACGCGCTGGCCGGGCGCATCGCCGACGAGTACGCCGCCGCAGTCCCGGAGGCCGGCAGTATCGAACTCGTCGGGGAGTACTGGGACGCGCGGGGGTTTCTCGTCCGGATCGAGGAGCGGTACGCGGACGTCGAGTCGGCGCTCGGCGGCGCGGGCGGGGACGCGCTCGGACAGCTCCGGACCGGTGTGGAGGACGTCGCCGTGGCGTCGGAGGTGATCGGCACGACCCTCGCGTTCCGCGTGGCGACGGCGGCGGCGGCCGACCTCCCGAGCGCGCGGGTCGAGGATCGGGCCGAGGCGGTCACGTACGTCAGGAACCTGGAGGAAGTCCGGGGGCACCTCGCCTCGTCGATGGCCCTGATCGACGCCGGCGACGAGTCGGCCGCGGCGTTCCACGCGGGACACGCGGCCGACTACATCGCGACGCTGCTGCCGCCGGTCCGGCGGGCGGACCCGGAGCTGGCCGACCGGCTGCTGACCCGGCTGCTCGCCGTCGACGAGCGGATCGGCGACGGCTACCGCGAGCACGTGACCGGACGGGTGATGCCGATGCTCGACCGGGTGCCGTCGGTCGCGGTTCCCGACGAGTACGTCGGACGGACGTCGTTCGACGCCGCGGTGATCCTCGCGCTCGCGCGGCGAATCGAGGACGAGTACGCCGCGGCTGTCACCGAGGACGAGGTCATCGAACTGTACGGCGAGTACTGGGACGCGCGGGGCTTTCTCGCCCGGATCGAGGAGCGGTTCGAGCGGATCGAGTCCGACCTCGACGGCGAGACGGCCGAAAGCGTGAGCGGGGAGCTCGACGTCCTCCGGACGGAACTGGAGACCGCGGCGACCCCGGCCGACGTCGCCGGATCGGTCGAGGCGCTCGAGGCGGCGCTGGGAGACGTGGCCGAGGGGTGAGCCGGTCCGCACGGCCGGCGGGCCGCCGAACACAAGAGTCGTAAGGACCGGGCGCCGACGGGACGCCGATGGGACCCGACGACGGCGGCGGGGACGCGGGGCCGGGCGCCGGGGGCGACCCCGCACCCGGTCCCGCCGCCGACGCCGGTTCCGATGCCGGTGCCGCCGACTCCGGGCCGGGCGCGTCCGGCGGCGGCCGGCCGCTCGACGCCCTCGACCGGACGACGCTCGCGGTCTGTGGCGTCGTCGTCCTCGCGCTCGCCGCGCGGCTCTACCGCCTCGGCGCCCGGGTCATGCACTGGGACGAGGGCCGGGTCGGCTACTGGATCCTGCGGTACCACGAGACCGGCCAGCACCACTACCGTCCGATCGTCCACGGCCCGTTCCTGCCGATCGTCAACGACTACGTGTTCGCCGTCCTCCCGCCGACGGACTTCTCGGCCCGCCTGGTCGTCGCGCTCGTGGGGGGACTGCTCCCGCTGGTCGCGCTCCTCCTCCGCGACCGCCTGCGCGACGACGAGACGGTGGCGCTTGCCCTCGTGCTCGCGGCCAATCCGCTCCTGGTCTACTACTCGCGGTTCATGCGAAACGACGTGCTCGTCGGCGGGTTCGCGCTCCTGGCGCTGGCGCTCGTCGTCCGGGCGTACGACGCCGGCGACGCGGGGCTCGTCACCCCCGCCGCAGCCGTGCTCGCGCTGGCGTTCACCGCGAAGGAGAACGCCCTCGTCTACGCGGTCTGCTTCCTGGGCGCCGGGACGCTCCTCCTCGATCACCGGCTGTTGCGGGCGACGACCGCCGGCGAGGCGCCCCTGGCGGTCGGCCGGCGGTGGCTCGCCGGGCTGGCCCGCCGGCTCCGCCGGTGGGGCGGGAGCCTCCGGCGGGGGGTCGGCCTGGCGGCGGGCCACGCCGCGAGCGCGCTGACCGCGTTCCTCGCCGTCGTCGTCTTCTTCTACGCGCCGCGACCGGACCTCTGGACCGCCCTCGCGCGGCCCGCGACCCTCCCCGGCGTCCTGGAGGCCGCCACCGTCGGGTCGTGGAAGGCGTTCTACGGCACCTGGATCAACGGCGCCCACCAGTCGAACCCCTACTTCCCGTTCCTCTACGACTACCTCGAAACGCTGGTGTACGGCGCCCCGGCCGTCCTCGCGTTCGCCGCCATCGGGTTCGTCGCCGACGGCTACGGCCCCGTCGGGGGGGACGCCGCCGGCTCCGACCCCGGTGCCGGGTCGGGGAGCCGGGACCTCGTCGCCTTCGCGACCTACTGGGGCGCGGTCAGCGTCCTCGGCTACCCCATCGCGACGGACATCCGGGCGCCGTGGGCGGTCGTCCACGCGGTGGTGCCGCTGGCGATCCCGGCGGCGGTGGGGGCGGCACACGTCTACCGGCGGGCCGACCCCGTGCGCGTGCCCGGCGGGCTCTCGGGACGGGACGACGTGGTCGGGCCGGCCGTCGCCGCGCTGATCGTGCTCGCCGCGGCGACGGGGGTCGCGGGCGCCAACGCGGCCTACGCCAACAGCGCGAGCGACGCCGAGGGCGAGGTGCTCCAGTACGCCCAGCCCGCGAACGACCTGAAGCCGACCCTGCACGACGTCGAGGCGGTCGTCGCGCACACCGACGACGGGCCGGCGCCGGACGTGCTGTACGTCGGATCGACCCCCCCGGCCGGATCGGGGACGCGCCTGTACGTGCGCAACGAGTCGAGCGCCGACCAGCCGCCGGTCGGCGGGCCGAGCTGGCACAGCCGGCTGCCGCTGCCGTGGTACTTCGAGCGGTACGGCGCCGAGCCGACGAGCATCCCCCCCGACGCGTCGCTCCCCGGGGACCCGCCGCCGGTCGTGATCGCGTACACCTGGGACCGCGACCGGGTGGCCCGACAGCTCCCGGGATACGTCGCCCGCGAACACCGGTTCCGGCTCTGGTCCCAGCACATCGTCGTCTTCATCGATCGGGGGGCGCTCTCGGCCGCCCGGGACGGGGGGGACGGCGCGGCGCCGGCCCGCGGGGCGTGACGCCGGCGGGACGGGGGCGGGGAGCCGCCGACATCCGGGCGGGAGGAGCCGTCGGCCCGACGCCGCGGACCGGCCGCCGACCGCGGCCGGCGGACCCGCCCGGACGGCCGGGTTGACAACGTTTATGCGCCGACCGGAGCAACCGGCGGCCGTGACGGTCAGCCTGCCCGGACCGACCCTCGGCGTCGTGGGCGGCGGCCAGCTCGGCCGGATGCTCGCCGAGGCGGCCGCGCCCCTCGGCGTCGACGTGGTCGTCCTCGACCCGACGCCCGACTGTCCGGCCTCGCGTGTCTGCGAGCAGATCGTCGGCGAGTTCGACGACCCGGAGGGGGTCGAACGGCTCGCGCGGATGAGCGACGTCCTCACCTACGAGATCGAACTCGCGGACCCGGACGTGCTCGAATCGGCCGACGCGCCGGTCCAGCCCCACCCCGACACCCTCCGGCTGATCGGCGACAAGCTCCGGCAGAACGAGGCGTACGACGACGCCGGCATCCCCACCCCGCGGTTCCGGCGGGTCGACGACGCCGACGACCTCGCGGCGGCGGTCGACGCGTTCGGCCGCGTCATGCTGAAGGCCCGGAGCGGGGGGTACGACGGCCGCGGCAACCGCCCGGTCGGCCCCGACGACGACTTCGGGGCCGCGCTCGCCGAGGTCGGCGCGGCCCACGGCGGGGCGATGGCCGAGGCGTTCGTCGAGTTCGAGCGCGAACTCGCCGTCGTGGGCGTCGTCGGCGACGGGGAGACGGCCGCCTTCCCCGTGACCGAGACGATCCACCGCGAGGAGATCCTCCGCGAGACGGTCGTGCCGGCCCGGGCGGCGGACGCGGTCCGGGAGCGCGCCCGGTCGGTGGCCGACGACGTGCTCGACCTGCTGGAGGGCCGGGGGGTCTACGGGATCGAACTGTTCGAGACGCCCGACGGCGGGATCCTCGTCAACGAGGTGGCCCCCCGCCCGCACAACTCCGGGCACTGGACCATCGAGGGGGCGGGCGCCTCGCAGTTCGAACAGCACGCCCGGGCGGTCCTCGGGTGGCCGCTCGGGACGACGGCGCGGCGCGGACCGACCGTGACCGCGAACCTCCTCGGTGACGTCGCGGAGCCCCGGCCGGCGCGGCTCCGGGGCGTCGAGCGCCTCCTCGCCGCCGACGCCCACCTCCACTGGTACGGCAAGCGCGAGGCCCGGCCGCTGCGCAAGATGGGGCATCTCACCCTGGCCGGCGACCCGGGCGACGACCCCGAGGCCCTGCTCGACCGGGCGCGGGGCCTGCGCGACGCGGTGACGTTCCGGCCGGAGCGGGCGGCCGAAGCCGCCGACGGGGGGGATCGCGCGTGAGCGTCGAGGAGCTCGTTGACGACCTGCGCGCCCAGGCCGATCGGGACCTGCCCCCGGCGGCTACCCCCGACGTCGGGATCATCATGGGGTCGGACTCCGACCTCGAGGTCATGGCCGGCGCGCACGAGGCGCTCGACCGGCTGGGGTTCGCCGAACAGACCGACTACGGCGACCCGCCGGAGGGTCGGTTCAGCTACGAGACGTACGTGGTGTCGGCCCACCGCACCCCGGACCTGATGTACGCGTACGCGGAGACGGCGGCCGACCGCGGGATCGAGGTGGTGATCGCCGGCGCGGGCGGGAAGTCGGCCGACCTCCCGAACATGACCGCGAGCGTCGCGTACCCGCTGCCGGTGATCGGGGTCCCCGTCCAGGAGAAGTCCGTCGACAGCGTGGTGGGGATGCCGACGGGCGCGCCGATCACGGCGGTCGACGCGGGGAAGTCGTACAACGCCGCGCTCTCTGCGGTCCAGATCCTCGCGCGGGCCCACCCCGACCTGATCGAGCGCCTGGACGGGCTCCGGGCGGAACGGCGGGCGGGCGTCGCCGAGGTCTCCCGGGCGCTCCACGACCGGGGGCTGGAGGGGTTCCGGGCGTGGGCCGCCGGGGACGACGAAACCGGCGGAAGCGACGGATCCGGCGGGGACGCCGCGGACGGCGGCTGACGGGCCGTCGGGGGCCGCCGGAGCCGGCCGATCGCCGCCGGACGGGCCGAGAATCAACGCTTATGAGGGTTCGTTTCTAACCGCCGCCCACTGGGAGACAACCGCATGAACGAATGGATAGCGATCGGCGCGCTGGGCCTCATGGCGATCGTCCTGCCGATGGGGATGCTGATCGCGTCGTCGATACTGCGCCCGTCCGTGCCCGAGCAGGGGAAACGCGCCGTCTACGAGAGCGGCGAGATCCCGACGGGGACCGCGCGCGTCCAGTTCAACATCCAGTATTACATGGTCGCGCTGCTGTTCGTCGTCTTCGACATCGAGACCGTCCTGATCTTCCCGTGGACGGTCATCTACCGGTCCGCCCTCGCGGGCGGCGCGAGCCTGGCGACGGTGCTGGCCCCGATGCTCGTGTTCATCGGCGTGCTCGTGGTGGGCCTGGTGTGGGCGTGGCGCAACGGCGCGGTCGAGTGGGTCAGGAGCCCGCGCGCGAGCCGGCGGAAAACGGAGATGGAACAATGAGCGATACGGAAACCGACACGTTCGTCGCCGACCCGTCCGAGGTGAACACGGAGACCCGCGACGCCCGCGTCACGGGCGCCGACAACCGGTTCAATTCGAAGCTCCGCGAGGCGTTCGGCGCCTCGCCGTTCATCCTCACGAAGTTCGACCAGTTCATGAACTGGGTCCGGGGGTCATCGATGTTCATGCTGCAGTTCGGCATCGCCTGCTGCAGCATCGAGATGATGCACACCTACGCGGTCAAGCACGACCTCGACCGGTTCGGCGCCGGCGTGCCGCGGGCCTCGCCCCGGCAGGCCGACGTCATCATCGTCCCCGGGACCATCGTCTCGAAGTTCGCCCCGCGGATGAAGCGGGTCTACGACCAGATGCCCGAGCCGAAGTTCGTCGTCGGGATGGGCTCGTGTACCATCTCCGGGGGCCCGTTCCAGGAGGGGTACAACGTCGTCAAGGGCGCCGAGGAGGTCATCCCCGTGGACATCCACGTTCCCGGCTGCCCGCCCCGACCGGAGGCGCTGATCTACGGCGTCGCGAAGCTCCAGGAGCGGATCGCCAACGGGGAGTCGTCGCCGGTCGTGGTCAAGCCGTACGAACTCGAAGAGTTCGGCGACCTCGACCGCGACGAAGTGGTCGAAAAGCTCGCCGACCAGATCGACGAGGACGACCTCGTCATGCGGTACAACTGGGCGGATTCGCCATAGAGCCATGAGCCTGGAAGAACCCGAAGACCCGGCGGCCGCCGTCGCGGAGCGGAGCCCCGAGGAACTGGAGGCCCTCCTCGGCGACCGCGTCCTGGCGCGGGACGACCACCTCAACGCGCCCGGCTTCGTCGTCCGGCCCGACGAGGTCCAGGACGTCCTCTTCACCCTGCGCGACGAGGCCGGCTTCGACCACCTCTCCTGTGTCACCGCACAGGAGTACGAGGACCGCTACGAGTCGATCTACCACCTCAAGAAGTACGACGACCCGACCCAGGAGGCGAGCGTGGTCGTCCCGACGCCGAAGGGGGAGCCGGTGTCCGAGACCGCCGAACCGGTCTACCGCACGGCCGACTGGCACGAGCGCGAGGCCTACGACCTGGTCGGCATCGAGTACGAGGGCCACCCCGACCTGCGGCGCATCCTCCTGCCCGAGACCTGGCAGGGACACCCGCTCTCGCAGAGCTACGACCAGGACCGGCCACAGATCGTGCCGCTGCGCGAGCACGCCAACCCGCTCCAGGAGGACCACGCGAGCGACGCCGGGGACACGATGTTCCTCAACATCGGCCCCCACCACCCGGCGACCCACGGCGTGCTCCACCTCAAGACCACGCTCGACGGCGAGCAGGTGGCGGACGTCGACCCCGACATCGGCTACCTCCACCGCTGCGAGGAGCAGATGGCCCAGAACGGCACCTACCGCCACCAGATCATGCCGTACCCGGACCGGTGGGACTACCTCTCGGCGGGGCTGCTCAACGAGTGGGCCTACGCCCGCGCGGCCGAGGACCTGGCCGACATCGAGGTGCCCGAGTACGCCAAGGTCATCCGGACGATGGGCGCGGAACTGTGCCGGATCGCCGCGCACATGCTCGGGCTTGGCACGTTCGCGCTCGACGTCTACGGCGACTTCACCGCCATCTTCATGTACGCCATCCAGGAGCGCGAGAAGGCCCAGAACCTCCTGGAGGACCTCACGGGCCAGCGGCTGATGTTCAACTACTTCCGCCTCGGCGGCGTGGTGTGGGACCTGCCAGAGCCCCGCGAGGAGTTCTTCGAGAAGGTCCGTGACTTCCTCGACGACCTCCCGCAGGCCCTGGAGGAGGTCCACGACCTCTTCACCGCCAACGAGATCCTGCAGGTCCGGACCGTCGACACGGGCGTCCTCCCGCCGGAGGTGGCCAAGTCCTACGGCGCGACCGGACCCGTCGCCCGGGGGTCGGGCATCGACTTCGACCTCCGCCGGGACGACCCGTACGGCTACTACGACGAACTCGACTGGGACGTGGTCACCGAGGACGGCTGTGACAACTACTCCCGGATGCTGGTCCGCCTGCGCGAGGTCGAGGAGTCGGCGCGGATCATCGAGCAGTGCGTCGACCTGCTCGAGGACTGGCCCGAGGACGAGCGGACCATCCAGGCCAACGTCCCCCGGACGCTCCGGCCGGACGACGACACGGAGGTCTACCGGGCCGTCGAGGCCGCGAAGGGCGAACTCGGGATCTACATCCGGGCCGACGGGACGGACGAGCCCGCCCGGTTCAAGATCCGGAGCCCCTGCTTCTCGAACCTCCAGACGCTCCCGGAGATGTCAGAGGGCGAGTACGTGCCCGACCTGATCGCGTCGCTGGGGAGCCTCGACATCGTGCTCGGCGAGGTGGACCGATGACGGCGACGGCGGCCGCGGTCGCGGCGTCGCTCCCGCCGGCGCCGCTCCAGTCGGGCGGCTCCGCGGCGCCGCTGGCCGACACCATCGCGAACCTGCTCGGGCTGGACGGGGTCGCTGGCGCGGTCGTCGGCGGCCTGATCGGCGCGTTCGTCATCGCCAACCTGATGCTGGCGACGACGGGCGTGGCCGGCCCGTGGGCAAAGCGGAAGATCACCGCGGCGTTCACCGACCGCATCGCGGTCAACCGGGTCGGCCCGTTCGGCCTGCTGATCATCGTGGCCGACGCGGTCCGCCTGCTCTCGAAGGAGCTCATC
Organism: Haloferacaceae archaeon; assembly: GCA_042219485.1. Taxonomy (GTDB): domain Archaea; phylum Halobacteriota; class Halobacteria; order Halobacteriales; family Haloferacaceae; genus CAZMLQ01. The sequence goes on along the minus strand of JBDGPV010000016.1, from coordinate 1,545 downwards.
GTCCCGGAGGGCGTGGACCGTCCGGCCTGGGACCTCGCGCCGCTGGTCATCCCGTTCTCGGCGATCCTCGGGTTCGCGGTGATCCCGCTTGGCTCCGGGCTCCACCTGGCGGACCCGGAGACGGGGCTGGTCTTCGCGTTCGCCGCCTCGTCGATCGCCTCGATCGGGGTGATCATGGCGGGCTACGCGTCGAACAACAAGTACTCGCTGCTCGGCGGCCTGCGCGCGGTCGCCTCGAACATCGCCTACGAGATCCCGCTGGTGCTGGTCGGGGCCTCGGTCGTGGTGTTCACGGGGTCGCTCCGCATGAGCGAGATCGTCGCGATCCAGCAGGAGGCGCTGGTGACGGTCGCCGGGGTGACGATCCCGCAGTGGTTCGCGTTCGTCAACCCGTTCGCGTTCGTCCTGTTCCTCCTCGCGAACCTCGCGGAGATCGGGCGCAACCCGTTCGACATCCCCGAGGCGCCGACCGAGATCGTCGCCGGCTTCCAGACCGAGTACTCGAGCGTCTACTTCGTCCTCATCTACCTCGGCGAGTTCGTCCACATCTTCCTCGGGGGCGCCATCATGGCGGTGCTCTTCCTCGGGGGGCCGTCGGGGCCGGTGCTGCCCGGCTTCGTCTGGATGTACGCCAAGATGTGGGGCTTCTTCCTGTTCACCCAGTGGGCGCGGTCGGCGATCCCGCGCCTGCGGATCGACCAGTTCCTCGACCTCGGCTGGAAGGGGATGCTGGTGCTCGCGTTCGCGAACCTGGTGCTCACGGCCATCATCGTGGGGGTGCTAGCCTGACATGATCGGGATGCTCAAGTCGATGGCGACGACGATGAAACACGCGCTGGACGGCACGACGTTCACGGTCGAGTACCCGGACGTCGAACCGGAGGTCTCCCCGCGCTTCCGCGGGGTCCACAAGTTCAGCCAGGAGCGGTGCATCTGGTGTCGGCAGTGCGAGAACGTCTGCCCGAACGACACCATCCAGATCGTTCAGGACGACCAGCGCAACGGCGAGCAGTACAACCTCCACATCGGCCAGTGCATCTACTGCCGGCTGTGCGAGGAGGTCTGCCCGGTCGACGCCATCCTCCTGACACAGAACTTCGAGTTCACCGCCGACACCAAAGACGAGTTCGTCTACAACAAGGAACAGCTGAAGAACGTCCCCTGGTACAAGGAGATCGATCCCCTGGCCTCCCGCGAACCGGACCGCGGCGCCTGGATCAGCGAGGGCGAGGGCGAGGTCGACTACCAGTAGGGAGGGGCGGTTTTTCCGCGTTCCCGGCGCGACGACACCGGACAGCGGCGGCGCCGGGGCGCGACGCTGATGCCGTCGCCGACGCTGACGCCGCGCCGGCGCGGGCGTCGCGGGGGTCCCCGACGCCGGCGGCCCCGTCCCCGCCGGCGCCGGCGGCACGGCGGGACGCGGCCGGCGCCACCGCCCCCGCGTCCGCCCTCGCGCGCGTATCTCGAAACGTTCAAAACGCAGTCAGACACACGTCCGGGTAATGGCTTATGAGACCATCGCGTTCGCGCTGTTCGCCCTGGTGA
>JBDGPV010000029.1:0-17851 GCA_042219485.1 Haloferacaceae archaeon | reverse complement strand
CGAGGGCGAGACGGTCGTGCCCCTGCTCTGTGGCGGCAACATCGACCCCTCGATGCTCCAGACCGTCCTCACCTACGCGCTCACCGACCGGAAACAGCTCCTCCGACTCCGGGTCCGCATCCGCGACCGGCCCGGGCGGATGGGCGAGGTCGCCACCCTCCTGGCCGACCGGGGGGTCAACATCCGCGAGGTGCGCCACGACCGGGCGGTCGAGGACCTGGAGGTCGGCGAGGCCTACCTCGTGTTCGACGCCGTCACGGCCGGCGCGGAACACGCCGCGAGCGTCATCGAGGCCGTCGAGGACGCCGGCTACGAGGTCGCACGGGTGAACTGACGGCGCCTGCACGGGGTCGGGTCGCCCCGCCCGTGTCACCCCCGCCGCCGCCGGGCCAGGGCCGCCGTCCCGAGCAGGGCGGCCGCGAGCGCCGCGGCCGCGCCGAACCCGCCCCCGTCGCCGTCCGTCGGTCCGGGGGTGGGCGTCGGCGCGGGTGTCGGCGTGGGCGTCGGTGTGGAGGTCGGCGTGGGCGTCGACGTGGGCGTCGGTGTTGGTGTCGCGGTCGGCGTCGCCGAGGGGACGACCCGCACCGTCTCGGCGGCGACCTCGTGGCCGTCGTCGGCGACGACCCTGTAGGTCCCCGTCGAGAGCCGGACGGTTTCGATCTCGACGCGCCAGACCCCGTCCCGGCCCCACTCGTCGTCGGCCGCCGAGGCGACGAGGTCGCCGTCCTCGTACACGTCGACGGTGATCGCGTTCTCCTCCGACTGGAGGACGGTCACGCCCTCGACGACCATCGGGTCGCCGAGCGGGATCGGGTTCACCCCGTCGGCGGGGCTGCCGGCCGGGTGGATCCGTTCGATCTCGGTGCCCGTCGCGGCCGCGCCCGGGACGCCGGCGGCGGCGATCAGGGCCGCGACGAGCGCGAGCGTCGCGCGGCGCACGCCCAGCGGTCGGGCGCCCGACGGCCTAAATCCTCGCCGGTCGGTGCCCGGCTTTCGCCGGCCGCGGCGCCCGCCGCGACCCTCCCCCGGGCCAAGATTCATCACGCCCGATACACAACTCACGTTCGACATGGACTGTCGAGTCGTCGTCGAGGCCGCCATCCCGGTCTACGACGTGGAGACGCCGGAGGAAGCGATCCGCATCGCTATCGCCAAAACCGGCGAGATGCTGAACCCCGACCTCAACTACGTCGAGATCAGCATGGGATCCCGGACCTCCCCCGAGGGGGAGGAGTTGCCGCCGGCGTTCATCGCCGCCGACGAGGCGCTGGTGGCGCTGGAACTGGAGATGACGGTGTTCAACGTCGAGCAGGAGGAACACGCCTCGCGGATCGCGCGCAAGGAGATCGGACAACGGCTCGACAACGTGCCGCTCAAGATCCTCGAAGTCGAGGTGGTCGAGGAAGCCGAGGGGGCCGAGGCCGATGCCGAGGGCGGCGAGGCCGACGGCGAGACGGAGGCCGACGCGGACGCCGACGCCGGGACCGAGGAGGCCCCGTCCACGGGGTCGGACGACGACCTGCTCCCCGAGTTCGAGGACCTCGTCGAGGACTCCTGACCGGCGCCGCCGCTCGGCGGCGCGGATCACGTCGGGGGGATACGACGATCGGAATTCAGTCCGCCTTGGGCGCGACCCGCTCGCGCTCCTGCTCGTCCATGCCGGCGGTGATGCCGGAGACGAGTTCGAACACGGCCCGCTTGTGGTCCGTCTTCGACTTGTGGATCGATGTCGGCCGGACGCCGAGTTCGCGGTACTCGGTCAGATCGAACGTCTCCCCCTCCCACGACTCACACTGATCGCGTACCTCTGCGAGCAGGCCGTGCAGGTGAATGAGCTCCTGCTTTTTCATGACCACCTGCAGGTAGCCCCTGGAGGGTTATATTACTATCCTGAGGGGGGTTAACATACACCCCTCCGGGCGGCCCGGAGGTCCCCGGTCCGCGGTCGTGGGGGTTTTACCACGCGGCCGCCGACTCCCCGGTATGGACTACGACGACCGGCTCGACAGGGCGATGGAGCACACGCCCGACATCGAGAGCGAGGGCGAGCGGTTCGAGGTGCCCGACCCCGAGGTGCGCCAGGAGGGTAACGTCACCGTCTACGAGAACTTCCGCGAGACGCTCGACCGCCTCGACCGCGAGGCCGAAGACGTCCTCAAGTTCCTCCAGTCGGAACTCGGCACCAGCGCCGGCATCGACGAGAACGGCCGCGCCCGGCTGACCGGCGACTTCAAGCAGCGGCGGGTCGCCGACGCCCTCGACTCGTTCGTCGAGGACTACGTGCGCTGCCAGGAGTGCGGCCTGCCGGACACGCACCTGGTCCGCGAGCAGGGGGCGCTCGTGCTCACGTGCGACGCCTGCGGCGCGCTCTCCTCGGTCCCCGAGCGCTAGCGCTCAGGTGCTCTGGAACTCCTTGACCGCCTCCAGGCCGCGTTCGGTCCGCATGAACTCGGCCAGCCGGCGGGTCGTGTGACAGTCCGGGCAGCTGAAGTTCCGCCGGTGTCCCGGGAGGTCGCTCGGGTTCGCTTCCCAGTCCTTGCCACACTCCGGGCAGAGCAACTGCACGAACGCCTCCACCATGGTGGCAATCCTCCGGTGGCTGGCAGTAAAGCCTTCCGACGGTTCCCGGCCGCGGGCGCACGGCCGCCCCGACCCGCCGGACGTCGCCGGTCAGGCGGGATGCACCAGGCCGCGGATCATCCGTCGCACCGTCGCCTCGTCGTCGAGGCGGCTCGGGTGGACCGCGAGCACGGCGACGAAGTCGCCCTCGTGTTTCACCTTCGTGACCTGAACGGTCACCTCCAGGCTCGTCGGGCCGAGGGCCTGGCTGCCGGCGAACCGGCTCACCGTCGCGTCGGTGCCGAGCGTCGAGACGCCCGACTGGCCGACGCGCCGCTCGACGGTCAGCCCCTCCCGGCGGTCCGCGAGCTGGGACGCCAGGTCCCTGGCCGTGAACTCGGCGATCGGGTTGAACTCCTGGCCGGCGAGGCTGATCGACGGCGACGAGACGACCGCCACGGCCGCGAGGCGCTGGGAGCCGACGCCCGGCACCTCCACGGCCTTCTCGTAGGTGGCGACCTTGTTGATCACCGTCACGTTCCGCTCGCTGCCCGCCACCTCGAACGTCCGCTCGATTGTCTGTTCCTCGGTGCCGTTGTACTCGTATCCCGTCTCCGCCACGACGTCGTCGGACACCTCGGCGGCGTCCGCCTCGAACGTCGTCACCTCGCCCCCGGCCGAACAGCCGGCGAGCACGACCAGCGCCGCGACCAGCGCCGCGAGCGGCAGCCGCGCCCTGAACGCGCCGTCCATGCTGTCGTCTGCGTGCGGCCCGTACCTCAACCTACCGGCTCCCACCGAGCGCCGTCACGTCCGCCCGGTGGTCGGTGCCGGGCAGCGTCACGCTCCCGACGACGCTCTCCCGGACGGCCGCCCGCCACGCCTCGACCGACGCGGCCGGCGCCCGGTCCCCGGTCCCGGGCGGCCGCTCGCCCGTTCCGCCCGGGTCGGGATACGCCGGCACGTCAGCCACGAGCCGTTCGGGGTGGAGGTGGACCGGATCCGGGTCGGCGTTCCCGTCCCCGTTCCCGCTTTCCCTCTCGCTCCCCCGCCCGGCGACGTGGATGCGCGCGCGCATCCGGCCGGAGAAGGGGGGTGTCACCCGGAGCACCGCCCGCCGGCCGGTCCGGCGCCGGGCTTCGAGCGCCGCCACCACGTCCTCGACGGTGACCGCGATGGACCCGATGGCCGTCGGATCGCCGGGATCCCCGGACACCGACGACGCTACGCCGGCGAGGGGGGTGAATCCATCGACTGCGGGCCGCCCGGCGGTCCGTCGGTCCGGTCGTTCGGCGGTCGGACGATCCGACCCACCGGCCGCCGGGTGCCACCCGGCGCCGACCGGGCCGGCCGTTCGGTCGCGCGACCGGGTCCGTCCCCGGCCGGTCCGCCGCGCTCCCGGAACCGGGACGCCTTTGGCCCGCCGGGGCCTGTCCCCGCCGATGCGAGCCGTCCGGGTCCGGGAGCACGGCGGGCCGTCCGTCCTGTCGGTCGCGGAGGTGCCCCGCCCGGACCCGGGCCGGGGCGAGGTCCGGATCGACGTCGAGCGGTCGGGGGTCAACTTCGCCGACATCGAGAAGCGGCGGGGGCGGTACCCGGATCCCCCCGAACCGCCGTACGTCCCCGGGATCGAGGTCGCGGGTCGGATCGACGCCGTCGGCGCCGGCGTCGGGCGGCGGCCGGGCGAGCGGGTGGCGGCGATCATCGATCGCGGCGGGTACGCCGAGTACGCCACCGCCCCCGCGGACGCCCTGATCGGCGTCCCCGCGGGGGTCGGCCTCGGCGCGGCGGCCGGGGTTCCGGTCGGGTGCCTGACCGCACACAACGCGCTGTTCGAGTGGGGCGGCCTGGAACCGGGCGAGCGCGTCCTCGTCCACGCGGCCGCCGGCGGCGTCGGGACCGCCGCGGTGCAGCTCGCCGCGGACGCCGGCGCGACGGTGTTCGGCACCGCGAGCACGGCCGAGAAGCTGTCGCTCGCGGCCGACCTGGGCGCCGACCACGCCATCGACTACACCGCGACCGACGTCGCCGCGAGGATCGCGGACATCACCGACGGCGAGGGGGTCGACCTCGTCCTCGACGGCGTCGGCGGCGACGCGTTCTACGCCGGCCTGGACGCGCTCGCGGACTGCGGGCGGATCGTCGCCTACGGGCTGGCGAGCGGCGACGTGCCCACCGTCGCCACGCCGCGCCTGCTGTTCGGGAACCGGGCCGTGCTCGGGTACCACCTCGGCCACGCCCGCGAGCACGCCCCGGAGCGCGTCCGGGCCGGGCTGGACCGGCTGACCGACCGGCTCGCGGCCGGCGCGGTCGAGGTGACCGTCGGCGCCGAGTACCCCCTCGCGGACGCGGCCGAGGCCCACCGGGCGGTCGAGGCCCGCGAGACCCGCGGGAAGGTGCTCCTGTCGCCCGACGGGTGACGCGACGGCGGCCGGGCGCCGCCCGCCGGGGTCGCGCGGTCCACCGCACCGGTAGCCTCATGCGTCCCCGCGCCGTGACGTGCCCACCATGAGTGCAGGGGAGGAGATCGACGACGCCGTCGAGGAGATCGTCGCCGACCGCCTGCGGGTCGACCGGTCCGCGTTCGACGACGGGACGCCGCTCGACGGCGACGCCCTCGACGCCGACTCGCTCGACGTCGTCGAGGCCGCCGAGGCGATCGACGCCAACCTCGACGTGTACGTCCCCGACGAGGCCCTCGCGGAGATGGAGACGGTCGGGGACCTGAAGTCGTACGTCCGCGACCGGGCCGAGTGAGATGAGCGCCGACCGGGACGCGGTGGTGACCGGCGTCGGGGCGCTGACCCCGCTGGCCCCGGACGCGGATCGGACCTGGGCCGCGCTCCTCGACGGCGCGACCGGCATCGCCCCCATCTCGCGGTTCGACCCCGAGGCGGCGGGCCTCTCGTCGACGATGGCCGGCGAGGTCGCGGCCGATCCCGCCGACCGCGCGGACGTCGACGGGCGCCGCACGGGACGGTACGCGGGCCTGGCGGTCGCGGCCGGCCGCGCGGCGCTGGCGGACGCCGGCCTCGCCCCCGACGGCGGGGCGTGGCGCCCGGGGGCCGTCGGGGTGAGCGTCGGCTCCGGGATGGGCGGCTTCCCCGAGATCGAGCGGACGGTCGAGGCCGACCGCGTGAGCCCCTCGTTCCCCGTCACCCACCTGCCGAACCTCGCCGCGGGCCACCTCGCGGAACTGGTCGGGGCCGAGGGGCCGATCCGGGCGCCGGCGACCGCGTGCGCCGCGGGCACCCACGCCGTCGGCGAGGCGCTCCGGGACGTCCGGGCCGGCCGGGCCGACGCGGTCCTGGCCGGCGGGGCCGAGGCGGCGATCAGCCCCCACGGCGTCGGCGGGTTCGACGCCATGCGGGCGCTGAGCACGCGGACCGACGACCCGGCCGCCGCCAGCAGGCCGTTCGACGCCGACCGGGACGGGTTCGTCGTCGCGGAGGGCGCGGCGGTCCTCGTCGTGGAGGCGCGGGCCCACGCCGCCGACCGGGGCGCGGCGCCGCTGGCCGAACTCGCCGGGTTCGCCCGAACCGCCGACGCCCACCACCCGACTGCGCCGCCGGAGGACGCCCACGGCCTCCGGCGCTGCATGCGGGCCGCGCTCGCGGACGCCGGCCGGCCGCCGGCGGCGGTCGATCACGTCAACGCCCACGCGACGGGCACCCCCCGCGGCGACCGCCACGAGGCGACCGCCGTCCGTGCCGTCTTCGACGACCCCCCGCCGGTCACGAGCGTCAAGGGCGCGACCGGCCACGCCCTCGGCGCGAGCGGCGCCATCGAGGCCGCGATCGCCGTCCGGTCGATCGCCGAGGGGGTCCGTCCGCCGACGGCCACCCACGAGACGCCCGACCCCGCGTGTGCCGTGCCCGTGGTCGAAACGCCGACGGCGGCCGGCGACGGCGTCGTCCTCTCGAACTCGGCGGGGTTCGGGGGCGCGAACGGGACCCTCGTCGTCGCGGGGGCGGGGGCGTGACCCCTGGCGCCGACCCGGCGGCCCCGGTTCCGCCCCTCCCCCGGGGGGCGTCGGTCCGGTCCGGCGTCGACGTGGTCTCGATCGGACGGGTCGCGGACCTGCTCGACGAGTTCGGCGACTCGTTCCGCGAGCGGGCGTTCGCGCCGCCCGAGCGGCGGTACTGCGAGCGGCGGGCCGACCCCCCGCAGCATTACGCCGCGCGCTGGGCGGCGAAGGAGGCGTTCGTGAAGGCCGTCGCGCCGTCGGCCCCCGCGGTCCCGTTCCGCCGGATCGTCGTCCGGCGCGACCCGGACGGGCCGACCCTCGACCCGGCCGGCCGGGCGCGGGCGGCGCTCGAGGCCACCGCCGCGGCCGAGGGCTGGCGCGCCGACTCGCCCGAGACGGCCGTGAGCCTCAGTCACGACCGCGGCGCCGACCGCGCGGTCGGCCAGGTCGTCCTCGCGGGGGTGACCGACCGGTGAGCACGGCCTACCTCTTCCCCGGCCAGGGGAGCCAGCGGCCGGGGATGGGCCGGGCGTTCTACGAGGCCTGGCCCGCGACGCGGGAGCGGTTCGACGCCCTCGACGCGGCGACCGACGCCGACCTGGCCGGGCTCTGTTTCGACGCCGACGCCGCGACCCTGCGGGCGACGGCGAACGCCCAGCCGGCGACGTTCGCGACCGGCCTCGCGGCCTACGCCGGCGCGGTCGAGCGGATCGGTCCCCCCGACTACGTCGCCGGCCACAGCCTCGGCCACCTGACCGCCGCGGCCGCCGCCGGACTGCTCCCCCCCGAGGCCGGGGTCGGCCTGGTCCGGCGGCGCGGCGAACTGATGGCGCGGGCGGCCCGGGAGCGCGGGCCCGGGACGATGGTCGCGGTCGGCCCGGCCGATCCGGGGACGGTCGCCGCGGCCTGTGCCGAACGCGAGGGCGTCGCGGTCGCGGCCTACAACGCCCCCCGCCGGACGGTCGTGAGCGGCGTCCGCGAGGCCGTCGCGGCCGCCCGGGCGGCGGTTGGGGAGCGGACCCGTGCCCGGTTCGTCGACCTCGACGTGGCCGCGGCGTTCCACTCGCCGGTCGTGCAACCGGCGGTCGAGCCCTTCGCCGACGCCGTCGCCGACGCGCCCCTCCGTGCGGCGGACCGCCCGGTCTGCTCGGACGTCTCGGGCGCCGTCTACACCGACCCCTCGGTGGCCCGCCGCGAGTGGGTCGAGGCGCTCACCGCCCCCGTCGACTGGGTCGGCGCCGTCGAGGCGCTCGCGGACCGCGGGGTCGACCGGTACGTGGAGTTCCCCCCGGCGGGGACGCTGACCGACCTCGTGACCCGCATCGATCCCGACGCCGAGACGACGGCGCTGGAGGCGCCGGCCGACGCGGAGGTGCTCGCGTGAGCCCGAACCGGACCCGGGACGGGGACGAGAACGAGAACGGGGGGAGGTTCGCGGGCGACGTCGCGGTCGTCACCGGCGGGACGCGGGGCATCGGCCGGGCCGCCGCCGAACGCCTCGCCGCGGCGGGCGCGACGACGGTCGCGACCTACGCCCGGGACGACCGGGCGGCCGCGGAGGCCGGGCGCGCGCTCCAGGACCTGCGCGGCGAGAGCGCGGTCCGCCGGTTCGACGTGCGCGACTTCGACGCCGTCGCGGCGGCGTTCGAGGCGATCAGCGAGGAGTTCGGCCCGCCGACGGTGCTGGTCAACGCCGCCGGCGTGATGGCAAACGCCCTCCTCGTGCGCATGGACCCCGCCGACTGGCGGCGGGTGATCGACACCAACCTCACCGGCACGTTCCACTGCACGCGCGAGGCGGCCCGGCTGATGCTCCGCGCCGACGGGGGGCGGATCGTCAACGTCAGCAGCGTCGCCGCCCGGCGAGGGTGGGCGGGGCAGGCCAACTACGCCGCGAGCAAGGCCGGCGTCGTCGGCCTCACCCGGGCGGTCGCGCGCGAACTCGGCGGCCGGTCGATCCGCGTCAACGCCGTCTGTCCGGGCTACACCGACACCGACCTCTACCGCTCGGAACTCGGGGACGTCGAGGACGTCCCCGACGCCATCCCGGCCGGTCGCGTCGCCGACCCGGACGAGGTCGCCGCCGCCGTCTGCTTTCTCGCCAGCGCGGACGCGTCGTACGTGAACGGCGCGACCCTCCGCGTGGACGGGGGGCTCCTGGGATGATGGCCCTCGGCCGCCGGAGGGGCGTCGCCCCGGCTGGACGCGCGGGAGGCCCGCCGTGACCGCGTTCGACCGCGAGTACCGGACGATCGAGGTGGCGGCCCCCGATCCGGGGGTCGCCAGCCTGACGATCGACCGCCGGGCCGACCTCAACCGGATTACTCCGGCCACCCTCGACGACCTCGACGCCGCCCTGGACGCGCTGGCCGGTGTGGCGCCCCCCGTGCTGATCGTCTCCGGGGCGGGCCCCCGCGCGTTCTCCGTCGGCGCGGACCTCGACGCGCTGGACGGCCGCGACGCCGCGGAAGCGGCGGCGCTGGCCCGCCGCGGCCGACGGACGTTCGGCCGGCTTCCCGGGTACGGCGCCCCGGTCATCGCCGCCGTCGACGGCTACTGTCTGGGCGGCGGGATGGAGCTCGCGGCCCACGCCGACCTCCGGATCGCGAGCCCCGACGCGACCTTCGGCCTGCCGGAGTGCGATCGCGGCCTCGTCCCCGGCTGGGGGGGCACCCGGCGCCTCCGGCGCCTCGTCGGGACGGGTCGGGCGGCCGAGGTGGTCCTCTCGGCCGACGAGTACGACGCGGAGGCGATGCGGCGATACGGGTTCGTGACCGAACTCGCCGACGACCCGCTCGACCGGGCCCGCGAGCGCGCCCGGGCCCTCGCCGACCGTCCCCCGGAGGCCGCCCGTGCGGTCAAGCGTGCGCTCGCCGGCGACCCCGCGGTCGACGCGGCGGCGTTCGGTCGCCTGGCGGCGCGGCGGGAGGCGGAGGACGGGGCCGGATCGGCCGAAGGGGGGAGCGGGGACGCCCCGTGACCAGGGGGACTCGTCGCTCCGGTCGCCTCGCTCACGTCGTCGGCCCCCCGATGCCGACGGCGCGTGGTGCGCGCGCGCCCCGACGCTCCGAGACCTGCCGTTCCCCGGGGCGATCCGGGCGACGGCGGCGGTCGGTGGCCGGGGCGACGCCCCCGTCGCATGAACGGTCCTCGACACCCGGTATCTCGGGGCGCTCGCCGACAGCCAAGAGGCGGCGCGGTCGAGGGCCCGGGATCAGACCGCGCGCCGGGTGCCGGCGTGCATCCCGACGGCCGTCATCTGTGGGGCCTACACGGGAATCAACAACGCTGCGGACGACGACCTCGGCGGTCGACTTCGGAGGCGGCACGAGCAGTCGGTCGCCGGTCGGGGGACGGCCGATCTCACACCCGCGGTTGCCCGTCGCGCGGGCAAACCGAACGTCGAACACGTGAAGCCGGACCGGCTCTCCGACCTCGACGGCGCGGACTCCGTCGTCGCCGCGCGCGGGCTGTTGCTTGACGAGCCGGTCGTCTCCAACGACGAGGGATTTCTAGACGTCGACGGGGTCGGCGTCGTCACGTACTGACCCACGGCCCCCGCCGGAATCGGACCGGCGTCGACGGACGGTCCCTTTGCCATCGGTCCCGAGCGCACCCGGGGTCTCGTAGGGAAGGCCGCACCGGGGCGAACACCCGGACCGGGATCGAAACACGGAAGCGTCGTTTTCGCCCCGAGTACGAGGAACCCGGCGACGCCGGGCCGGTCACGCTCCACTACGGACGTCACCCGTTCACCACGTTCCGTCGCGTGGGACGCGATCAGCATCGTGACCGACCGAACAGATGCCGGGGGACACGACGGTGGGACCGTCGATCCGGCGGGCGGGACCGTTCACTACCGTCACGGCCACTGCGAAGCCGCCGTCCCCCTCCACCGAAAGCGCATTTATGAGGTGGGGGTCTAACCCGAGTCATGGCCGAAGACGCCGCGGATGCCGGCTGGTTCCGTGACGTGGATCCCGGGGACACGGACGCCGCCCGCGACGCCATCGAACGGGGAAGCGCGGACGAACCACGGGACTGGCCCGCCCGGGCCGTGGACGCCGGCTTCGCGGCCGGCGAGGACGAGTACTACGGCCTGCTCCACGACGCCACCGTGGACGCCACCCGGGAGGCGGTGCGGGAGCGCGAGCGAGCCGACGACCGGCAGCTGATCCACGCCGTCCGCGCGCTCGACGACGCCGAGCGGACGGCGAACGAACTCGCCGAGCGGGCCGTCGAGTGGGGCGCGAGCCTCCTCGACGACGTCCCCGCCGGAGTCGAGGGCGCGCGGGTCCTCGCCGCGAGGGACCCCGACGGGCCGGCGGCCGAGCGCGCGGTCGCGCTGGCCGGGCGGGCGGCCGGGCTGGCCGACGAGGCCGACGACCTGCGGCGGTTCGTCGAGCGCCGCGCCCCGTCGGTCGCCCCCAACCTCGCGGAGATGGCCGGGCCGGTCCTCGCCGCGCGGCTGATCGCGCTGGCTGGCGGCCTCGAGTCGCTCGCCCGCAAGCCGAGCGGCACCGTCCAGGTGCTCGGCGCCGAGGACGCCCTCTTCGCCCACCTCGCGGGCGCGGCCCCCTCGCCCAAGCACGGCGTCATCTACGCCCACGAGGCCGTCCGCGGCACGCGGCCCGAGGACCGGGGATCGGCCGCCCGCGCCCTGGCGGGCAAACTGACCATCGCCGCGCGGATCGACCACTACGCCGGCGAGTACCGCCCGGGCGTCCACGCCGACCTGTCCGAGCGGATGGCGACGATCCGGGCGCGGGCGTCGGAGGACGACGGGGACGCCGCCCCCGGGTCGGGGACGGGATCCGACCCGGACCGTGACGGCGCCGACGGGGGCGCCGGGGAGGGGGACGCGTGAGCCTGCCCGACGGGGTCGCCCGCCGGACGTTCGACGGCGAGGCGCGGCTGGCGACCCGCGGCCGGCCGGTGTACGGCGAGCCGACCGACGGCGAGTGGCGGTGCTGGGACGCCGGCCGGTCGAAGCTCGCGGCCCTGATCGAGGCGGGGGTCGAGACGGGCCTGACCGGCGGCGAGACGGTCCTCTACCTCGGCGCCGCGAGCGGCACGACGGCGAGCCACGTGGCCGACTTCGCCGGTCCGACCTACGCCGTCGAGTTCGCCCCCCGGCCGGCCCGGGACCTGGTCGACGTGGCCGCCGACCGGCCGAACCTCTTCCCGCTGCTGAAAGACGCCCGGGAGCCGTCGTCCTACGCCCACGTGGTCGAGGCCGACTGTGACGCCGTCGTGCAGGACGTGGCCACCCGCGGGCAGGCCGAGGTGGCGCTTCGCAACCGCCGGTTCCTCGCGCCCGACGGTCGCCTGATCGCCGCGATCAAGGCCCGGAGCGAGGACGTCACCGCCGCCCCCGGGGACGTGTTCGACCGGACGCTCGACGCGCTCCGGGAGGGGTACGAGGTGGTCGGGACCGCCCGCCTCGCCCCCCGCCACGACGCACACCTCGGGGTCGTCGCGCGCCCGGCGTAGGGCCGCCCGGGCGGGTCCGTGCGGGCGCGCCCCGGGTGCCGGCGCGGGCCCGACCCCCGATCACGCCGTGATACGACCGGGTGATAACCCTCTTGTACCGGGAGGTCGATCCGACGCGTATGGCGTTCACCGACACGCTCGCGGAGGACGCACGGCCGGTCTTCGACGCCATCCTCGCGCACCCGATGGTCGAGGGGCTGGGCGAGGGCACGCTCGACGTCGAACCGTTCCGGTACTGGGTCCGGCAGGACTACGTCTACCTGATCGACTACAGTCGGGTGTTCGCCCACGGGGCGGCGCGGGCGCCCGACCTCGACCGGATGGGGACGTTCGCCGAACTGCTCTCGGAGACGGTGAACACGGAGATGGACCTCCACCGGGGGTACGCCGCGGAGTTCGGCATCACCGAGGCGGAACTGGAGGCGACCGAGCCCTCCCCGACCACCCGCGCGTACACGGACTTCCTCGTTCGGACCGCGGCGACGGGCACGTTCGGCGACCTCGTGGCCGTCCTCCTCCCCTGCATGTGGGGGTTCAACGACACGGCCCTGCGGCTGGCCGAGGACGGCCTCCCCGACGAGGAGCGGTACGCCGAGTGGATCGAGACGTACGCCGGCGAGGAGTTCACCGAACTGACGACCTGGTGCAAGGAGCTGATGGACGACGTGGCCGCGGACGCCCCGGAGCGGGTCCGGGAGCGCTACCGCGCGCTGTTCCTCACCTCGGCCCGCTACGAGTACCGGTTCTGGGACGCCGCCTGGCGGCAAGAGGAGTGGGAGGTGTAGGCCGTGACCGGGGCGCGGTTCACCGAGCGCCTGCGGGCGGACAGCGAGTGGGAGGCGGCCGTCGACAACCGCTTCACTCAGGACCTCGCGGCCGACACGCTCGACGACGAGGTCTTCGCCCGCTACCTCCGCCAGGACTACGCGTTCATCGACGAACTGGTCTCGCTGTTCGGGCGGGCCGTCGCCGACGCGCCGACGATGGCCGCGACGGGCCGGTTCGTCGATTTCCTCGGTGTGCTCACCGACGAGGAGAACGACTACTTCGAGCGGTCGTTCGCGGCGCTCGGCGTCGAGCCGTCGGCCTACGAGGACCCCGACCCGACGCCCGCGACGGCCGCCTTCCGGGACCACCTGCGGGCCGCCGGCGCGACGGGTGGATACGCCGAGACCCTGGCCGTCCTCGTGCCGGCCGAGTGGGTCTACCTCGACTGGGCGACGGCCGTGGCCGATCCCCCCGAGCGGTTCTACCTGGCCGAGTGGGTGGACCTCCACGCGAACGACGAGTTCGCCGCGTTCGTCGAGTGGATGCGATCGGAACTCGACCGCGAGGGCGGGGCGCTCTCGGCGCGGCGAGCCGACCGGGTCGCCCGCCTCTTCGAGCGGACGGTCCGGCTCGAGGCCGACTTCTTCGCCGCCGCCTACGACGGGTGAGCGGCGCGCCGGGGCCGGCACCGACGCCGGTTCCCGTTCCCTTCCCGACGGGTCCCCGCTCCCCCGGACCCCGGGACGCGGGCGACCGCCCGGCGTCGCCGGAGCGGTTTTGTCCGTGGCGCCCCTCGTCGGGCCGTGCCGACCGTCGCCTTCCGGGGCCGCGAGATCGAGTGCGAACCGGGATCGATCCTCCGGGACGTCCTGCTCGATGCGGGCGTATCGCCACACAACGGACGGGCCGACGGGTTCAACTGCCGGGGCCACGGGACCTGTGGCACCTGCGCGGTCGCGGTCGAGGGGGACACGAACGCGGCGACGCGCCGCGAGCGGGCGCGGCTCTCGGCCCCGCCGCATGACCCCGACGCCGACCTGCGACTGGCCTGCCGGACCCGGGTGTACGGCGACGTGACCGTCGAGAAGTACCCCGGGTTCTGGGGCCAGCACGTCGAGCAGGACCCCGTCGGGCCCGAGTAGCCGGAAAGCGCCCGGGCGGCCCGGCGCGCTCAGGCGGGCCGCCAGGCGTACACGTGGTTCAGCATCAGGTACGTGAGCACCCCGAGCGCCAGGCTGACCGACCACGCCGCGACGGCGACGCGTCCCACCCGGGGATGGGCGGTGTCGGGGAGCTCCTCCCGCGCGTGGGTCAGGCCGAGCACGACGGCGTGTACCACCGCCGGGACGGCGAGTATCGAGAGGAGGATGTGGATCGCCAGCATCCCCCAGTACGCGTACGTGATGGTCGTTCCGAACGACGCGAGGAACTGCCCCTCGTTCACGACGAACTCCTTGGTGAACCCCCCGGCCTGCTTCCAGACGTACAGCACGAGGAAGAGGACGATGAGGCCGAACGCGGTCAGCATCGACTGGCGGTGGCGGCGGATCCGCCCGCGCCGGACGAACCACACCCCGGCGAGGATGGCCAGGAGCGCGACGGAGTTGATGACGGCGATCAGGTCGCCCAGCAACAGGACCGTCCCCCGTCCCAGGTCGGGGAACGGGACGAGTCCCCCGAACGATCCGATCACGACCGCGTAGCCGACGGCGCTCAGGACGGCGGTCACCACGCGCGGATGGGTGCGCGTGCGCCGCCGGACGGCCTCGGCGATGGCCATACGTCGAGTTCGGTCCGACGGGCAACTCTCTTACGATGTCCCGCGGCGGGCCCGTCCGGCGCCGCCGGTCGCGGCGAGGCGAACGAGGCGAGGTGAGGCGAGGGGACGGGGGCTCCCCCGGCCCCGCTCACTCCCGGGGGTCCCGATCGAGGCGGAGGGTGCGGTCACAGCCGGCCCGCAGGGCGTCGAGCGCGTCGCGCTCGGCCCGCGAGATCGGGTCGTCGCCCCCGAGTTCGTCGCCCTCCAGCGCGTTGAGGACGGCCGCCTCGGCGCAGTCGCAGTACGCGAGCAGCGCCCCGGGGTCGCCGGACTCGTGCTGGAACGGGATGGTGGCGTCGTTGACGAACACCGCCGCCGGGTCGGCGGGCGCCGACCGGATCAGCCGCGCCGCCCGCCGGGCGTTGTCGGCCGCGAGCGCGACCGCGTCCGCGTCGCTCCCGCCCTCGGCCCGCGGGGCCCGGGCGTCGAGCACGCCCGACCACGCGGCGTCGGGGACGGCGGCGAACCGCGACAGCCGGCGCCCGAGGACCCGCCCCTCGTGGGCGACCTCGGGCCCGAACTCGAGGACGACCACCCCCCGCGGGCCGTGCTCGTCGACCCACGCCTCCAGCGCGCGGGCGGTCAGTGTCGTCTTGCCGGCGTTCGACGGGCCCGTGATCAGCGTCACCCCCGACAGCGGGAAGGGGAGGTCCGGGTCCGCCCCGGTCACGGCCCGCTGCGGGCCCGCGTCTGTCCGACCGGCGGGACGGTCGCGCTCTCGGCGTTCATCCGTCGGCGCCTTCCGCCCGGCGGTTCAAAACGCTCCCGTTCCCGGTCCCGCATCCGGTCCCGGTCCTATCCGATTCCGGCTCCGTTCCCGGGCCCGGTCCCGGTTCCGCTTCCGGTCCCGGTCCCGCGCGGGCCGTCCGGCCGCGGTCGCCGGGGCGCGGCCGCGGGAGCCGCCGGTTCGGAGTGGTAAGGCTTAGGGCCCGCCGAGGAAAGGCAGCGGGCATGAGCGAGACGGGCGAACCCGGCCTGCGCGACCTGCTCGCGCGCACCGGACCGACGTGGCTCGCCGGCGCCATCGCGGCCGGCCCGGCGACGATGGCGAGCCTCCTGACCGCGGGCGCGACGTTCGGCTACGACCTGCTGTGGGTCGTCGTCCTCTCGGCGACGCTCGGCGCGATTGCCCAGTACCTCGCCTCCCGGCTGGGCCTGCTGAGCGGCGAGGGGATCGTCACCACCGTCGAGCGCGTCCTGGGCGAGGGCTGGGCGTGGCTGCTGGTGATCGACGTGGTCCTCGCGTCGGGGCTCGCCCAGCTGGTCATCATGCGGACCGTCGCCGACGTGAGTTCGACGGTGACCGGCGTGGACGCGCGGATCTGGGCGGTGGCGTGGGCGCTCGTCCTCGCGGTGGGGCTGGCTGGCGGCGGCTACCGCGTCGCCGAGATCGGCGCCAAACTGCTCGTCTCGGCTGTCGTGATCGCCTTCGTCGCCTCGCTCGCGGTCGTGCCCATCGACGGCGGCGGCGCCGCCGCGGGGCTGGTGCCGCGGATCCCGGCCGGCATCGAGGGCGCGCTCCTCGCCGCCGGGATCCTCGGCGGGGCCGTCCACATCACGCTGATCACCATGCAGACGTACACGGTGCGGGCGCGGGGCTGGACGACCGACGACATCCGGCTGGCCAAGCTCGACGTCGGCGTCTCGATGATCGTCGCCTTCGGCGGGTACAGCCTCGCCATCTTCCTGGTGACCGCGGCGGTGCTCCACTCGCCGGAGGTGACGGCGAGCGAACTGAGCCCCACCTCGGCGGCGCAGGCGCTCGGCCCGCTCGTCGGCGAGAACGCCCAGCGGCTCTTCCTGCTCGGCCTGTGGGGCGCGGCGGTCTCGACGCTCGGCGGCAACACCGTCGTCCCGCCGTACCTCGTCGCCGACAAGCTGGGCTGGGGCACCGACGTCTCGGACCCGCGCTACCGCGCGCTCATCGTCGTCGTCGCGCTCCTCTCGGCCGGGGGGGCCTTCCTCGGCGGGGCCCTGTTCCCCCTGCTCGCGCTGGTGCTCGCGTTCGGCCTCGTCGGGACGCCGTTCGCGGTCGCCCTGGTGCTCGTCCTGCTGGACTCCGAGGCCGTCCCGGGCCGCACCTCGACCGCCGCCAACCTGGGCGGGCTCGCGGTGTTCGCCGTCGGCGTCGCCACCGCCGGACGGTTCGTCCTCAGCCGCGCCGGGACCGCGACCACCGACCCCATCTCCGCCGTCGTCGTCGCGTTCGCGGCGGTGTTCGGCATCGCGACGCTCGCGCTCGGGGTCCGGTTCCTGCGCGACCGCTACGCCGTGGCCGGCGCGACCGGGTCCTGACGCCGGCGGCCCCCCGTCGGCTGCCCGCGATCGCGCGGCCGCTCGCGTTCTCGCCGTCGCCCGCGTTCGGTTCCGGGACCGCCGCTCGCCCCCGTCCGGCGCACGAAAGCCCACGGATATTTAGCCACGGGCTCCGACACCGGGCGCGATGGAACACGGCTCGCGTGACGCGTTCGCCCGGATGGGCACGCTGGGCATCGAGGAGGAGTTCTACATCGTCGACGAGCGCGGCCGGCCGACCTCGGGGATCGACGACCTGGTCTACGGCGCGGACCCGCCCGAGCCGCTGGTCGGCCGCCTCGACCACGAGCTGTTCCAGTGCACGATCGAAACCCAGACGCCCCTCATCGAGCGGCCGGGCGACGCCGCGGCCGCCCTCGCGGACGTGCGGTCGGCGCTGGTCGAGCACGCCGACCGCCACGGCTACCGGATCGCCGCCGCGGGCCTCCACCCCGCCGCGAACTGGCGGGAACTCGACCACGCACGCAAGGAGCGCTACCGGGCCCAGCTCGAACGCATCCAGTACCCCCAACACCGCAACACCACCTCGGGCCTCCACGTCCACGTCGGCGTGGACGACGCCGACAAGGCGACCTGGATCGCCAACGAACTGCGGTGGTACCTGTCGCCGATCCTCGCGCTCTCGGCCAACTCCCCCTACTGGTGCGGCTTCGACACCGGCCTCGCCTCCGCCCGCGCCAAGATCTTCGAGGCGCTGCCCAACACCGGCGTGCCGTCGCGGTTCGAGGACTTCGCGGACTACCGCGCGTTCGAGCGACGGATGGTCGAGACGGGGTCGATCAACGACCGCGGCGAGCTCTGGTACGACGTCCGTCCCCACACCGATCACGGCACCGTCGAGGTGCGCTCGCCGGACGCACAGGCCGACCCCGACCGGGTGCTCGCGTTCGTCGAGTACGTCCACGCGCTGGTGCTCGACCTCGCCGAGC
>JBDGPV010000018.1:0-17978 GCA_042219485.1 Haloferacaceae archaeon | reverse complement strand
GTCGTCGCCGCCATCGACGACTCCAACGCCAACATCCAGATCGGCGTCGCGACCAGCCAGATCGCCCCGGACGCCAACCTCGTCGTGCGCGTCGGCGACGAGATGTACGCGTCGACCGCCCGGCGCGTCGGCGCCGACTCCGTCGTCATCCCCGAGGTCGTCAGCGGCACGCGCGTCGTCGAGGAGCTCTGAGGGCTCCGCGCTCGCCCGCGAGGGCGCCGACTCCTGCCGGGCCCGACCGTGGGGACGCCGCGTCGCGGCCGTGCGATCAGGCGGGGATCAGCCGCGCCGCCCCGGCCCGTGCGTGTCCGGGCGGACCGGCCCCCTCGGGGCCGTGCCCCTCGCCGGGGCCGTGCTCCTCGCCGGGGCCGTACTCGTCGCCCGGCCCGTACTCGTCGCCGGGGCCGCGCTCGTCGCCCTCGCCGGACTCCGAGCCGGGGCCGTGCTCGTCGCCTTCCCCCGCCTCGTTGCCGGGCCCGCGTTCGTCGCCCTCCCCCGCCTCGTCGCCCGGCCCGTGCTCGTCGCCCTCGCCGGACTCCGAGCCGGGGCCGCGCTGGTCGTCGTCGCCGTCGTCGCCGTCGTCGCTCTCCTCCTCGTCGGTCCCCTCGCCGGTCGTGAACGTCACCCGGTCGCCGGCGTCGGTGTCGTTGTCCGAGGCGTGCACGCGTGCGACGTAGACGTACGTCGTCCCGTTGGCGAGGCCGGAGACGGTGGCGTTGACCGTCCCCGCGGTACCGCGGGTGCCCGCCGTGGTGACCGCGGCCGTCCCGTTCCGGTCGCCCTCCTGCCAGTATTCGAACCGGACGGTCGCGTTCCGGGCGCCGCCGAGGTCGGTCAGGTTCCCCCGGAGGGTCGCCGCGTCCGCCCCGACGTCCGTCGCCGAGGCGGTGGCGACGGCCGGCCGGTCGTCGACGGCGGTGGTGAACCGCACCGTCCCGCCGGCGTCGGTCGCGTTACCGGCGGCCGCGACGGCCCGGGCGACGTAGGTCGCGTTGGCCGCGAGGCCGAAGACCCGCGCCTCGAACGCGCCGGGGCCCCCCACGGTCAGGTTCCCCGTCCGGGCGAGCGTCCCGTTCCGGTCGCCCGCCCGCCAGTACGCGAACCGCGCGGTCGCGTTCTCGGCGCCCGTCAGGGTCTCCAGGTCGCCGACGAGCCGCGCCGACGTGTCCGAGACGTTCCGGGCGTCGCGGGTCTCGACGTCGACGTCGGTGCGCGCGTCGGTCGTGAACGTCACCCGGTCGCCGCTCGCCGTCCCGGCCTCGGTCTCGGCGTACGCGACGTAGACGTACGTGGTGTTCCGTTCGAGCCCCGAGACGTCGGCGGCGAACGTCCCGTTCCCGTCGCGCACCGCGATGCCGGCGAACGACGACGTCCCGCTCCGGTTCCCGCGCTCCCAGTAGCGGAACCAGACGGTCGCCCCGTCGGCGCCGCCGAGGTCGGTCAGGTTGCCGTTGAGCGTCGCGGTCGTGGTCGTCACGTTCGTCGCCGGGGCCGTCGTCACGCTCGGCCCCGTGGCGGTCTGGGCGGTTCCGACCGTGCCGAACACGCCGCTCGGGAACGCCATCCCGGCCGCGAGCGCGAGCACGAACGAGATGTACGCGATCCGCCGGCCGGCGCTACGCATCGCCGCCACCTCCGGGGGGCGCACCCGACCGAGCGGGACCGGGGGCGTTCGGCGGTCCGATGCGGGCGGGGACCGTTCGTGTCGGTCGCATATCGGTTCTGACGGGCGGTCGGATCGGGCCTAAACCCGCCCGTCGGTTAACGCGGATTCAGTTCCGTTTCGTCCCCCGCCCCCGCACGGCCGGTCCGACCCCCGGGTCCGTTCCGCCCGGTTTCGGTCCGTTTCGCGCGCCCGTCGCCGGCGACGGAACGGAAACGATCCGAAACGGTCGGAAACGGCCGACGGGGCCGGCGAAACCGCCCGAAACGATCTCGGGGGTTTACCCGTCCGTCCCCCCTTCCCCGGACCGATGGCGGGAACGAGACGGCTGCCGTCGGCGACCGGGACGATCGATCCGGCCGATCCGGCGGTCTCGAACGTGCTCGTGCTCTCGTCATCGCTCGACGCCGCTCCCGATCCGACGCCGGCTCCCGTCCGGTTGCTCGGCGCCGACGGCCGTCCGCTGGTCTACGTGGCTCTCACCCGTCGGGACCTGACCCACCTGGACGACTGGCTGACGGCCGCGGGGAGCGACGCTCCCGAGGTCAGGCTGATCGACGCGACGCCGGGCGATCGCGCGCCCCGCCCCGACGTACCCGTGACGTCCGTCGCCGCGCCGGACGCGCTGACCGACCTCGGGGTCGCCACGGGCCGGGCGCTGGCGGCCAGCGCGCCCGACCCCGTCTGTGCCTTTCGCTCCCTGACCGCCCTCCGGCAGTACGTCGACCGCCGGAGCGCCTACCGGTTCCTGAACGCCGCGGTCGACCGGACGGCCGCCGAGTCGGTCCTGAGCTGTTACGCGGCCGACCCGCGCGCGCTCTCCGACCGGGACCTCCACGCCTTCGCCTCGCTGTTCGACGCCGTGCACGACCGGCGCGACCAGAACTGACGCGCCCCTCCGGGCACGCTCGGCGCTCGCGGTCGGCCCCCGGGCCGTGACCCCCGACGGCGATAACCGTTAAGCCCCCCACCCCCGGCGTTGTCCGTATGCGTCCCTCCCGGGGTCCGGCCGTCGCCCTCGCGGTCGTCCTCCTCGTGAGCACCCTCGCGGCCGCCCCCGCGGCCGCGGCCGACGCTCGGATCGAGTCGGTCTCGTTCGGCGACGGCACGGCCGCGGTCCGGGACGGAACCCGGTACGTCTGGCGGACCGCGACGGTCGACGTCACGGCGGTCGTCGAGGGGGGATCCGCCGACGGCACCGAGGCGTGCCTCCGGTCCCGCCCGCCCGACGGCTCGACGCGGCAGCTCGACTGTCGCCGCCTCAGCCCGGACGCCGACGGGCGCGCGGTCGCGACCCTCGATCCCGGCGGGTGGGCCGGGCCGCCCGGGCCGCGGACGGTCACCGTCGTCGTCCGGGCGGACGGGGAGGGGCCGCCGGCCGCGCGGGCGACCCTCGACGTCCACGTGGTCGAGCGGGGGGGCGACGCCGACGGCGACGGCCTCGACAACGCCCGGGAGGTCGGTGGGGACGACGGCGTGGACTTCCTCGACCCCGACACGGACGGCGACGGGCTGGCCGACGGGATCGAGGTCGGGGTCTACGACTCCTCCCCGACCGTCCCCGACACGGACGGCGACGGGCTGGCCGACGGGCCGGAGGCCTCGACGCACCGGACGGACCCGACGGTCGCGGACACCGACGGCGACGGGCTGACCGACGCCGCGGAGGTCCGGCGGCACGACACCGATCCCAACCGCCCCGACACCGACGGCGACGGGCTGGCAGACGCCGACGAGGTCGGGACCTACGCCGCCGACCCGACGGCCGCGGACACGGACGGCGACGGCCTCGGCGACGCCGCCGAGATCGACCGTCACGGCACCGATCCGACGGTCGCGGACACCGACGACGACGGGCTGGCCGACCCGCTGGAGGTCGACACCTACGACACCGACCCCGCGGCGGTGGACACCGATGTCGACGGCCTGGTGGACGGCGCCGAGGTCGGGACGCATCGGACCGGCCCGACGGCCGCGGACACGGACGGCGACGGCCTGGAGGACGGGCCGGAGGTCGACCGCCACGGCACCGATCCCAACCGCCCCGACACCGACGGCGACGGGCTGGCGGACGGACCGGAGGTCGACCGCCACGGCACCGACCCGACGACCGCCGACACCGACGGCGACGGGACGGGGGACGCGGCCGAGGTCGACCGCGCGCCGTTCCCCCCCTGGCTGCCGGCGGCGCTCGCCCTCCTCGTCGTGCTCGCCGGCCTCGCGGCCCTCGCGCGCCGCCGCGGCCTGCTTCCCGTCCCCGTCCCCGAGGCCGTCGGATTGCTCCCGTTCGTGCCCGACCGGACCGGCGGGGACGGGGACGCGGCGGCGGGCGACGGCGCGACCCCCGCGGCCGACGGGACGGGCTACCGGTCCGACGAGGAGCGCGTGCTCGCGCTCCTGCGCGAGCGCGGCGGCCGGATCCGCCAGTCCGAGGTCGTGGACGCGACCGACTGGTCGAAGGCCAAGGTGAGCCGCCTGCTCTCGTCGATGGCCGAAGCGGGCCGCATCCGGAAGGTGAACGTCGGCCGCGGGAACGTCATCGAACTGCCGGCGTCGGAGCCCGACGGGGACGACGGGGACGGGTGAGGGGTCGGGCGCCCGCCTGGCCGGCGACGGCCGGCGCGGCCGGGCCGCGGCCCCGGTCGGCTACTCCACGCCGGGCGCGTCCTCGTCGGTCCGGCCCGGCAGTTCGAGTTCGATCTCGAGTTCGGGGTCGTCCACGCCGTCGAAGTCGACCTCCAGCTCGACGGGCTCCCCGAACGCGAACGGCAGCTCCCACTCGTCGTCGGCGACGGTCAGTTCGTCGCCGTCGCGGAGCCGTTCGCCCAGGTCGATCAGGAAGGCCCCGGCCTCGGCCGCGTCGAGCCGGTACGACCGCTCGAACTCGCGACCGGCCCGGATGGTCGTCCGCTCGGCCCCCGTTCCGGGGTCGCTCCGATCGCTCATCCGTCCCCCCGGGCCGCGCCGACGGGCGCGTCCGTCTCGACCCCGCCCCTGGTGCCCGACCCCGGGACTCCCGCCGTCGCCGGGCTCCCGCGGGCGGCGCCCCCGGGAGAGCGGTTCGGATCGTTCGTCGCCCCGTGCCCCGCGTGCAGTCGGATACCGGCAGTCATCGGTCGGCATTTAGGACCGCCTAAACGCAAAAGCGGTGCGGTTCGGGCCCGCCCCATCAGGGGCGGTCGGGGCCCGGGAGCGACGCCACCGGCTCGTCGGGGTCGGCGTCGTCGAGCAGCGTCGCCGCGAGCCGGTCCGCGACCGTCGGGCTCACGTTCCCCGCCAGCCGCATCGCCTCCTCCTCGTGGTCGTCGAGGTCGAGGACCTCGCGGAAGAACCGCGAGAGCGTGCGGTAGGTCCGGTACAGGTCCGCGGCGGCATCGCGTCCCTCCGCGGTCAGCGTCGCCCCCTGGTAGGGCTCGTGGGTCACGAGGCCCCGCTCCTCGAGCCGCTGGAGCATCTCGGTCGCCGTGGAGGGGGACCGGTCGAGGGCGTCGGCGACGTCGCCGGGCGGAACCGGGCCCGATCCCTCCCCCTCGGCGGCGTACAGGACGATGAGGTATCGGGCGGCCTCGGTCATCGGCCCGCGATCCGCGGCGCTGCGGGCCGTCGGGAGGGGCCCGCCCCCGTCGCGGCGGCGCGCTCCCGGGGCCCGCGACCGGGGGAACCGGCGGCGTCCATCTCAGTCCCGTTCCCCGTCGGCCGGCCGCGACTCGACCTCCGACGGGGACCCGTCCGCTGCACCCGCCCCCTCACCCGGGCCGAAGACCGCGAGGTAGGCCCACGCCCACAGCCGTGCGCGTGCCTCCCGGGCGCCGCGCCTCACCGCCCGGCCCCCCCGTTCGGCCCGACGGGCCGAACCGTCCGGGGACCGGCCGCGGTCGGGGCCCGTCCGTTCGGCGACATGGGGTTGAGGCTCGCCTAAAACCTCATAACTCCACCGGTTTTTCCGCATTTCCACAACACGAACCGACACCGACGGCCCTCGACGCCCGCCTACCGGCCCCGCCGCCGGTAGCCGACCGCGGCCGTCCCGAGGAGGCCGACGAGCGCGACGGCGATCCCGGACAGCGGGAGGCCGCCCGACCCCGATCCCTCGGCGGGTGCGGAGATCGATTGCGCGGCGTCTGCATCGTCGGATTCGGCCGCCGGCGCGCCCGTCAGGGCGACGGTCCGTTCGACGCTCCCCGTCCGGTCGTCGATGGCGTACGACGCCTCGATGTCGGCCTCGCCGTCCGGCACGGACCCGATCGGGATCGTCACCGTCTCCGCCGAGGCGGCGGGGACGGTGTCGATCGCCGCGCCCGGGAGCCGCACGTCCCCGGCGCTGCCGGAGACGGCCACGTCGGTGAGGGGGGCGTTCCCCTTGTTGGTGACGCGGTACCGGATGGCGGTCGAGCCGTCGCGTTCGACGACCTCCGGGACGCCCGCCCCGCCGGTCCGGCGGGCTGACCGGCCGGGCGGGCGCCCGGACGGCGGCGCCCGCACCGGCGATCCCGGCGCTGCGACGGGGCGGCGCGGTCGGTCAGGCTTATGTCCGTCCGGTCCCTCCGGTACCCGTGATGCTCGGGGACTGCGACGACGGACGACACGCACGGACGGGGGCGACCACCGGCGCGGCGGTCGGCGCGGCGATCGGGAGCCCGCTCGGGCCGGTCGGCGCCGGGATCGGCGCCGGGTTCGGCGGCGCGAGCGGGTACATCGCCGGGACGGTCCGGGACCGGATCGAGTCCTGCTGTCCCTGCCGGCGCTGATGTACGCCGGCCGGACCGAGAAGCCCTGCTGTCTCTGTGGCGACCCGGAGACGGCCGCCCGCATCGACGTGCCGCCCCGCGCCGTCCGGCTGATGCGCAACGCCGGTCCCATCGCGTGGCGCGACATCGTCGCCCCGCCGACCGTCGGCTTCTGTGCCGACGACTGGACGACGGTGCGGGACCTCGCCCTGGAGATGGGGATGCACCCGCTCGGGCGGTGCAACGCCGCCCGCGCGTCGTTCAGCATCCGCGAGGACCACGAGGCGATGACCAACGCGACCCGCGACCCCGACCAGGCCGCCATCGAGGCGCGGCTGCTCGACGCGGCCGACGAGACCCTCGCGGCCTACGGCGACGACCCGATGGTCGAGGACCGGGACGCGGTCGAGGCGACGGTCGTCCGGCGCGCGCTCGAGGAACTCGGGGTCGCGGACCCGGCCGCCCGCGGGCCGCCGGCGTAGCCCGCGCGGTGGGGGCGGCCGCCGGGATCGCCGGTGCGGTCGCCGGCCTCCCGGAGGTCGTCGGCGGTTTCGAGCGCGGCGTCCATGCCGGACGTCGCGGGCGGACGGGGGTGAATCGCGGTGCCTCCGGTGCCTCGGTCCCGTCCGCCGCTCACTCGTGGCCGAGCACCGGCCCCGGCCGGTAGGGCTCGGCCAGGTACTCGGCGTCGCTCGGCGCGAGCGACACCTCCAGCGCCTCGACGGCCTCGTCGACGTGCTCCGGGCTCGTCACCCCGACGATGGGGGCGTCGACGGCCTCGCGGTCGAGCAGCCACGCCAGGGCCATCTGGGCCATCGACACGCCGTACTCCTCGGCGAGCTCCGCCACCCGGGCGTTGATTTCTCGGCCGCCGTTGCGGCCGTACTCCCGGACGCGCTCGGGCATGTAGTCGTCGCGGACCTCGGCGGTGTACTCCCCCCGCCGGGTGTCGGCGAACTCCCCGTGGGGCCGCGCGAGGTACCCCCGCGCGAGCGGGCTGTACGGGAGCACGCCGATCCCCTCCCGGGCACAGAACGGGATCATCTCCCGCTCCTTCTCCCGGTAGACGGCGTTGTAGTGGGCCTGCATCGTGGCGAACCGCTCCAGCCCGTGCAGGTCGCTCTCGCGCAGCGCCGTCGCGAACTGGTAGGTCCACATCGACGACGCGCCGAGGTGCCGGACCCGTCCCCGGCGCACCGCGTCGTCGAGCGCCCGGAGCGTCTCGCCGATCGGCGTCGCCCGGTCCCAGTTGTGGAGCTGGTAGAGGTCGACCGTCTCCATCCCGAGGCGGTCCAGGCTGTTTGCGAGTTCCTGGTCGAGCGCCTTGCGCGAGAGCCCCCCGGAGTTGGGGTTCTCGGGGTCCATCTGCCGGTGGGCCTTCGTGGCGACGACGAACCGGTCCCGGTCGTGCTCCCCGAGGACCGACCCGAGGATCCGCTCGCTCTCGCCGTACGAGTAGACGTTGGCCGTGTCGAAGAACGTGATCCCGGCGTCGATGGCCCGCTCGATGATCGGCCGCGCCGCCGCCTCGTCGATCACCCAGTCCCGCCAGCCCGGGTCGCCGAAGCCCATACAGCCCAGGCAGATCCGGCTCACGGTCGTCCCGGTGGACCCGAGCGTGGTGTACTCCATGCGGCCGCGTGGGCGCCGGCGCACAAATACACGTCGGCGACGTCGGCGACGTCGGCGCGCCGGCCGCTACCCCCTCGCACCCCCGACGACGCGCTTTTGATCGCGTGGCCCGTCCCGCCGCGCATGGCACGAGCACAGTACACCGACGGCATCGAGACCCTCTCCGACGAGGAGTTCAGGCAGTACCAGCAGGAGGGCTACCTGGTGGTGGAGGACGCCCTCTCGGGGGCGGAGGTCGACCGGGTCGTCGAGCGCCTCCGCGAGTACTCCCACGGCGACCGGGAGCCGACCTTCGAGCGGATGCTCGAACCGGAGATCGACCCCGACGAGGTCGGGAACGAGGGCGACGCGGTCCGGAAGTTCGAGGGGCTCGACATGGTCCGCGACGACGAGGTCTTCCGCGACCTGGCCCACCACGAGTCCATCGTCGCGGTCGCGCGGGACCTCCTCGGCCCGCACCTGAAACTCCTCCGGAGCGCCGCGATGATGAAGCCGCCGAACGTCGGGAGCGAGAAGGGCCTCCACCAGGACGCCGCCTACTACCCGATCCGGCCGCGCGACCACGTCACCGTCTGGATCGCCCTGGACGAGGCGACGCCCGAGAACGGCTGCATGACGGTCGTCCCCGGCGCCCACATGGACGGCCTGATCGACCACTCGACCGTCGAGTACGACACGGACATCCTCATCCGTGATTCGCCGTACGAGGCCGACGACTTCGTCGAACTGCCGATGGAGCCGGGCGACGCGCTGTTCACCCACTGCCTGATGCCCCACCGCACCGCGCCCAACACGACCGACTCGTGGCGGCGGGCGTACATCAACGCCTACATGAGCGCGCGGTCGCGGTTCACCCGGCCGCCCGAGGAGCGCGCCCCCTACGTGGACAGCGAACCCATCGCCGGCGAGTCCTTCCCCGGCTGCGTGTAGCCTCGCGGGGCCGGTCCGTACACCCCCAACTCAAGTCCCCGGACCGGGAACGGGTGGTCGATGGAAGTCCGCCCGCACCTCTCGCAACACGAGACCGCCAAGCGGCTCCCGCTCATCACGGAGTCCGCCGTCGTGACCGAGGTCGAGGCGATGGACCGGAGCCGCAACGACGCGGTGGTCCGGGCCATCCGGCGGACGCTCGATCGGAGCGACGGCGTCGCCTGGCGGCGGATCCGCCCCGAGAGCGACGGGGCGTGCCGCCGGTGGATCCGGGAGCGGCTCGAACGGGTCGGCCCGGGCGACCGGCACGCGCCGCTGAACCGGTACCTCGCACCCGGCGACGCGACCGGACGGCGTGCCAGCCGGCTCGTGGCGCTCCAGGAGCGGTTCATCCGGCCGTACCCGTCGCTCATCCGGGTCACCGTCGAGACCGACGAGCCGGTGGAGTTCGTCGCCGGGCAGTACGTCTCCGTGCGCTACCGGGGGACGACGCGCCCCTACTCCGTCGCGAGCTCCCCGACCCGCGACGACCTGGAGTTCTGCATCCGCCGCGTCCCGGGCGGGGAGCTCACCTCCGACCTCGCCGAGACCCTCTCGGAGGGGGACGTGGTCACCCTGCGGGGGCCGTACGGCGACTTCGTGATGGAGCCCCCCTCGAAGCGGGACCTGGTCTTCCTGGCGACGGGCACGGGCGTCGCCCCGTTCCGGAGCATGATCGACTACTGCTTCGAGACGGGCCGGAACGTCCACCGGGGCGATCCCCGCGACGTCTGGCTCTTCCTGGGCTGTGCGTGGGAGGACGACCTGCCGTACCGCGAGCGGTTCCGCGCGCTCGCGGCCGAGCACGACCGCTTTCACTTCGTCCCGACGCTCAGCCGCGAGGAGTACCTGACCGACTGGGACGGCGAGACGGCTTACGTCCAGCACGCGCTGGTGAAGTACGTCGATCCCGACGCGCTCGCCGACGTGGACCTCCCGCGGGCGTTCGAGCGCTACCGCGGCGAACCGCCCGCGGTTCGGACCGACGCCCGCATCGATCCCGGCTCCGCGGAGGTGTACGCCTGCGGGATCAACGCGATGGTGTACGCGCTCGTGGCCGCGGTCGAGCGGCT
Source organism: Haloferacaceae archaeon (assembly GCA_042219485.1). Classification (GTDB taxonomy): domain Archaea; phylum Halobacteriota; class Halobacteria; order Halobacteriales; family Haloferacaceae; genus CAZMLQ01. The sequence goes on along the minus strand of JBDGPV010000018.1, from coordinate 7,914 downwards.
CGGCGTCCCGGAGCGGCACACCCAGTTCGAGGGGTTCGGGTAGCGGGCCGCGGCGCCGGCATCCGCGCCGCTCCGGGCGCCCGCGGCGGCTACGCCCCCTCCGCGCGCGGGAGGTCGATCACGAAGGCGGCGCCGCCCGCCTCGCTGTCCTCGACCTCGATCGCGCCGCCGAACCGCTCGACGAGCTGCGCGACGAGGTGGAGGCCGCCGCCGTGGGTCGTCCCGGCGCGGGGCTCGAAGACCGATCCCTTCCGGTCGTCGGGGATCCCGACGCCGTCGTCCGCGACCCGCAGGGTGACGTCGGCCTCGCCCACCGAGACGGCGACCTCGATCCCGAGGGGCCCCGCGCCGTCCCCCCGCTCCTCGCCCGCGGCGCCCCGCCGGTCCCCGGGCCCGTGTTCCACGGCGTTCTCGACGAGGTTCTCGACCACCGACCGGAGCGCCTCGTTCGCGGCGACCGGCGCGCGGTCGGGGAGGTCGGTCGTCACCGTCGCGTCGCCGGTGTCGACCGCGTCGATCGCCTCCGCGACGACCGCGGTCAGGTCGATCCGCTCGTCGCCGGCCTCGCCGAGCAGCGTCTCCGCGATCGCGCCGGTGCTGTCGACGAGGTCGTCCATCCGGTCGGCCTGGTCGACGATGACCGACGCGGTCTCGCGGACGCGCTCGGGGTCCGCGCTCCCCTCCTCGGCGAGGAGGTCGGCCCGCCCGCGGATCACGGTGATGTTGTTCCGGAGGTCGTGGCGCAACAGCCGGTTGACGAACCCGAGCGCGTACCGGGTCCGGCGGGCGCGGTCGGCGTCGCGGTGCGCCCGGGCGTTGTAGTACCCCGCGAGCGCGCCGCCGAGGGCGCCGGCGTCGGCCGCCACGAGCAGCTCGAAGGCGGGCTCGACGACGGCCCGCCCCTCCAGCCGGCGGACGGCCACCGTGAGCCAGACCGCCGCGAGGAAGACGGCCCCCCCGACCACCGACCACCGCACGACGGTCCACCGGCGGTCGGGGTCCAGGTCCATCCGGTCGAGGCGGTAGGCCCCGTACACGAGCGCGAGCGGCGGGAGGCCGTCGATCAGGAAGGCGAGCACCGGGCCGCGCGGGTCGGTCACCTCCCCCGGTTCGAGGCCGAGGTGCCACCCCGCCGCGGCGAGAGCGAGGGCGCCCCCGACCCCGGCGAGCGCGGCCGCGGCGGGACCGAACGGGCGGCGTTGCACGGCCGCCGTTCGGCCGGGCCGATAATGACGGTTCCGGGTCGGCGGCCGGGCGGGGCCCCGATCAGTCCTCGTCCGGCGCGTCGTCGTCGTGCCCGTCCGCGTTCGGGGCGTTGCGCTTGACGCTCGTGATGCCGTCGCGGACGCCGCTCCGGGAGGCGTAGCCCTCGCCGGAGTCGGCGATGACGTTGCCGTTCCGGTGGCGGAGCCGCCAGCGGTGCTCGCCGGCCGCGTCCTCGTAGATCTCGAACGCCGCCCGGCCCACCTCCAGCGTGTCGGCCTCGGGGGCGAGGCGCTCGACCCGCTCGACGGCGGCGGCGCTGACCGACCGCGCCCCGCGGCCGCGGCGCTTCCGGGATCCGGGGGCCGGCGGCCGTCCGCGCGTCCGGCGGCATCGACGGGGCGGGCGCGTCCCGGCCCTCACGCGGCGACCACGATGGCGAGCGTGACGACGGCGGCGAGGCCGACGGCGGCCGCGGAGAGTTTGGCGGCGCGGAGTCGGTCGGCGCGGCGGTCGGACGGGGCCGCCACCTCCCCCGCCGGGCCGGAGCCGTCCCGGTCGGTGAAGTCGTAGCGCCCGGCGAGCGCCAGCACGACGCAGAACGAGCCGTGGGCCTGGAAGAGGTACTCGAAGCTGATGGCGAGGGGGACGAACACCCCCGGCAGCAGGACCCGCGGGACGGGGCCGGCCAGGCAGGCGGCGACGTACGCCGCGCCGAGGACCGCCGTCCCCAGGCCCGCCGCGAGGCGCCGGTACCGCTGTCGACGGCCGATGTTGCAGTAGCCGGGGCGGTAGGTGGAGGGGGAGGTGGAGGCGGACACGCCCGCGTTAGGGGCTCGATTCCGGAGAGGGTTTCGTCCCGCCCGGCGCGCCCCGACCGCCGGCGGGGTCCGTGAAGCCTATGTGTGGACGCCGTTATCTCCCGCCGGTGATCGCTTCCCCTCCGGCCCCCCGGTCCCGCCGATCCGGGGGCCGTGCGGATCGTCCGGCCCGCGACCGTCCCCGCCCGCGTCGGTGGTCCCGATGGCAGTGATCGACGGGCTCGGGGGCCTGCTCCTGGCCGGCATCGCCGTCGCGCTGTTCGTCGGGTACAACATCGGCGGCGCGAACACGGGGCCGGCGTTCGGCCCGGCCGTCGGATCGGGCGTGATCTCGAAGGTCGGCGCGGCGGCGCTGATGTCGGTGTTCTTCCTGCTCGGCGCGTGGACCATCGGCCGCCGCGTCGTCGACACCCTGGGGCGGGGGCTGCTGAACGAGGCCGGCGTGTTCACGATCGAGACGAGCATCGTCGTCCTGTTTTTCATCGGCGCGGCGCTGTTCGTCGGCAACTACGCGGGCGTCCCCGCCTCGACCTCGATGACGGCCGTCGGCTCGATCGCCGGCCTCGGGGTCGCGCGGGGGGCGCTCGACTGGGCCGTGATGGGCGAGATCGTCGCCTGGTGGATCGTCGCCCCGATCGTCGGCTTCTGGGTCTCGGGCGTGATCGGCCGGTACTTCTACCCGGCGATCAACCGCCGGGTCGCGATCGACGGCAGCGAGGGGCCGCTGATCGAACTCGACCGGACGGGCGCCGTTCCCCGACCCGTGCGGGGCCCCGACACCACCCGCCGGGAACTCGCCGGCGCGGCGACCGTCGTCGCCATCGGCTGCCTGATGGCCTTCTCCTCGGGCACGTCGAACATCGCCAACGCGATCGCGCCGCTGTACGGCGCCGGAGTGGCGATGACGCCGCTCATCCTGCTCGGCTGTGCGGCCGTCGCCGTCGGCGCGTTCACCATCGCCCGCCGGACGCTCGACACGCTCGGCAACGACCTCACCGACCTGCCGCTGACGGCCGCCATCGTCGTCGCGGTCGTCTCCTCGGCCATCGTGACCGCCCTCTCGGCCATCGGCATCCCCGCCTCGTTCGTGATCATCGCCACCATGTCCATCGTGGGGCTGGGGTGGGGGCGCGCGACCCGGTCGGTGACCGTCTCGGCGGGCGTGCGCGGCGAGGAGGCGCCGAACGTCTCGGTCGGGGCGCTGACCGCCGAGGCCCCCGGCGAGGAGGCCCCCGGCATCGGCGAGGAGGACCCCGGCGACGTGCCGGACGCCGCGGAACTGTTCGACCCCGCCACGACCGGCCGGGTGATCCTGATGCAGAACTTCGTCCCCGTCATCGCGACCGTCGGCGCGTACGCGGCCTTCCGGGTGCTGTTCGCGGTCGCCTGGTAGGGGCCGTTCGCGGCCGGCGGACGGGCGCGGTCGCCCGCCGAGCCGAAGGGGTTTTCCACGCCCTGAGACACGCACGACCGATGGACGACAGGACCGACGACGCCCCGGCGACGCCCGACGCGTTCGCGGACGCCCTCGGCGGCCCGGCCGCGTACGTGCCGCCGGGATACGAGGTGACCGACGCGCCGGACGCGGCCGGGGCGGACGGCGCCGCGGACGCCGGCGGGGCGGCGAACGCGCTCGACGCGGTCGTCGGCGCGCTGGACCGCACGGGAGGGGCCGTCGTCGTGGTCGCCGGCGAGAGCGGAGTCGGACGGAGCCGCCTCCTCGCGGAGGTGGGCCGCGCGCTCCGGGACCGCGACGGGCGGCCGGTCCGGTACGCCCGCGGGCCGGGCGCGGTCGAACCCCCGGCGGTCGACGGCCCGGCCGTCCTCTGTCTCGACGACGCCGGCCGGATCGACAACCCGGACGACGTCGTGCGGTTCGCGGCCGGCGCCGACGGCCGGGCCGTCGTCGCGGCCGTCCGCCCGGTCCACGCCGGGACGCTCGACGCCGGGGTCCTGCCCGACGAGGTCCCCCGACACGAACTCGCGCTCGATCCGCTCGACCCGGCGGGGACGGCCGACCTGCTCTCGGAGGCGGACGTCACCCCCGACCGGGCCCGCGAGATCCACGGGACCGCGGGCGGGAACCCGTTCCTGTCGCGGCGCCTCGCGGCCGCGGAGGGGGTCGATCCGGCGGGCGCGACGGGCGGCGCCGACACGGAGGGCGACACGGGCCCCGTCGCGGCCGCCGTCGAGGCCCGTCTCCCGGACGAGGCGGACGTCCGGGCGCTCCTGCGGTCGGTCGCCGTCCTGGGGCGCTACGACCCGGACGCGCCCCCCGACCACCCGGGCGTACCGGACGACGGGGACGCGCGCCGGCGGGCGCTCGACGCGGCGCGTGACGCCGGCCACCTCGCCCCCGTCGAGCACCCCGGGGGCACCGCGTTCGTCCTCCGGGACGGCGTCGTCGCGGAGCACCTCCGGTACCGGGCCCTCGTCGGGATCGGCGGGACGTCGGCCTACGAGGCGGCCGTCGAGCGGTGCCTCGGGACCCACGCGGTCGGGGTCGCCCGCGGGCTGGTGGAGTTCCGCGAGAGCCCGCTGGTCCGGGTCGGGGCCGTCGACGCCGGCGCGGCCGCCGAGCGCGCTCGCCCGCTGCTGGCGGACGTCGCCGCGGGCGTCATCGACGCCGACGCCCCGCCCGCGGCCGTCCTCCGGGTCCAGGCGCTGGTCGCGCTGGTCGCGCCCGGCGCGCTCCCGCACGCCGACCTGGAGGCGTGGTGGGCGGCGGCGGAGCCGGGGGCCGACGCGGCCGGCCACGCCTACCGGCTCGCGGCCGCCCTCTACCGGCACGCCGCCGCGACGGCGACCGACGAGCACGACCTGCCCGTCGCGCCCTCGACGCTGTTCGCCCACGCCCGGACGTGGCTCGACCACCTCAACGGCCTCGCCATCGACCGGCCCGGCGACGCGGGGCTCCAGCGCCGGCTGGCCCGGGCCCTCCGGGCCGCCGCGGCCCACGAGGCCGCGGCCGGCCGCTTCGAGGGCGCCCGGACGTGCCTCGACCGGCTGGACGTGCTCGCCGAGGACAACCCCGAGGACGGCGCGGTCCGGGTCGCGCTGGCGACGGCGCTCCGGGACGCCGCCGGCGCCGAGGGCGCCGCCGGGCGGGTCGACGGCGTCGGCACCCACGTGGATCGGCTGTCGGCGCTCGCAGACGACGGGGCCGTGGAGGGGGACGACGCCGTCCGGGACGCGCTCGCGACCGCGCTGGTCAACGCGGCCAGCTACGAGGGCGACGCCGGCCGGTTCGACGCCCTGTCGGCCCGGATCGATCGGCTGGCCGGCCTCGCCGACGACGCGCCCGGCGGGGGGGAGATGGACCGCCGGCTCGCACAGGGGCTTCTCAACGCGGCGAGCGCCGAGGCCGCGGCGGGCCGGTTCGGGGACGCGGGGGCCCGGATCGACCGGCTGGCCGACCTCGCGGCGTCGAACCCCGGAAGCGACGAGATCCGCTACCGGCTGGCCCAGGCGCTGCTCGGGACCGCCGACGGCGAGGCCGCGGCGGGCCGGTTCGGGGACGCGGGGGCCCGGATCGACCGGCTGGCCGACCTCGTCGCCGACAACCCCGACCAGGCGGACCTCCCGGGACGGCTGGCCCAGGCGCTGCTCGCCCTCGTCGACGCCGAGACGGACGCCGGCCGGGCCGACGACCTGCCGGCCCGGATCGATCGGCTGGCCGACCTCGCCGCCGACCACCCCGACGACGACGCCGTCCAGGTCCCGGCGACCGGGGGCTGTCTCATCGCGCTGCGGGGCCTCGCCGCCGCCGGCCGGTACGGGGACGCGGCCGGGGCGGTCGACGCCCTCGGGTCGCTCGCCGACGGCGGCTTCAGCGTGGGCTGGCGGGGCGCCGACGTGGCGGAGCTGGCGGCGGACACCGGCGAACGGCTGCTCCGGGACGGCCGGCTGGACCTGTTCGAGCGGTTCGCCGCCGTCCTCGCGTCGGGGCTGAGCGACGGCCGCTGGCGGAGCGTCTCGGGCGACCTGGTCATGACCGCCGACACCCTCGTCGGGGAGGGGGCGCTCTCGATGGACGAGTACCGCCGCGTTATCGACTGCTGCGAGGACTGAGGCGGACGTCCCCCGACGACGTACGACGCACCGCTCGCCGATCCGTCGCGGACCTCTCGCCGTTCGCCGCTCCACCGCGGACCCCTCGCCGTTCGTCGGTCCCGCCGATCCGTCGCGCCGGGCAGCCGCCGCGCCCCCGCTCCGGCCGTTCGGCCGTCCGTGGGATTATGCGTCCCGCCCGCCAACGGCCGGCATGGCACGGGTCACCGACGTGTTCGTGGCCGAGGCCGGGTCGGAACCCATGCAGTCCGTCGAGGCCGTCGAGGCGGTCGCGGGCGGCGGCCTCCGCGGGGACCGGTACTTCACCGGCCGGGGGTTCTACTCGCCCGTCGACGTCTGTCAGGTGACGCTGATCGCCGGGGAGGACATCGCGGCCATCGCCCGCGAGGACGGGATCGACCTCGACGCGGGCGAGCACCGGCGCAACGTCGTCACCGAGGGGATCGACGTCCACGACCTGCTCGACCGCCGGTTCCGGATCGGGAACGCCGTCTTCGAGGGCACGCGCCCCCGCCCGCCCTGCTCGCACGTCGAGGCGGTCGCCGAGCAGGCGGGCGTCGCGGCCGCGCTCGGCGACGGCCGCGGCGGCATCTGTGCGGACGTGGTCGAGACCGGCCGGATCGCCGTCGGCGACACCGTCGCCCCCGTCGGGCCGGCGGACCCGGGCGCGGCCATCGTCGAACGGCTCCGGCCGACCGACGCCTGGACGCCCGACGACGGCCCGACCGACGACGATCCCGCCGGCTGACCGGCACCGCCGGCCGCCGCCCGGCGCCGGCCGACGCCGTGGTGGCCACGGACACGCATTTCACCCCGCGGCCCCTCCCCCGCCCGTGACCGACCTCCTGTACCTCCCCGACGCGGACGGCATCACCGAGTTCACCGCGACGGTGACCCGGGCGACCGGCGGGTCGCTCGTCCTCGACGGGACGTACTTCTACCCGGGCGGGGGCGGCCAGCCCCCCGACCGCGGGACGCTCGCGTGGGACGGCGGGCGGGCGACGGTCGTCGACCTCGCGAAGGACCACGGCGACGTGCACCACTACCTCGACGACGTCGAGGGATCGCTCCCGGACGCGGGAACGACGGTGACCGGGCGGATCGACGCCGACCGCCGCGAGCGCCTGCGGCGGATGCACACGGCCCAGCACGTCGTCTCGCGGGTCGTCCTCGACGAGTACGGCGCCGCGACCGTCGGCAACCGGGTGTACGTCGACCGCGCGCGGATCGACTTCGAACCGGCCGCGTTCGACGACGGGGACCTGCGGGCGATCGAGCGCCGCGCGAACGACGCCATCGACCGGGACCTCCCGGTCACGAAGGCGGAGCGCCCGCGGTCGGCCGTCGAGGCGGCCCTGCCCGAGGGCCGGACCCGACTCGACCTGATCCCCGACGGCGTCGATCCGCTCCGGGTCGTCGAGATCGAGGGGTTCGACCTCTGCCCGTGCGGCGGGACCCACGTCGACCGCCTCGGCGCGGTCGGGGGCGTTCGGGTCACCGGCCGGGCCTCGAAGGGGGCCGACGTCGAGCGGATCGAGTTCGAACCGGACGACGCCTGACCGCGTGGATAGTGTTCGGATAAGCCGGCGAAGTTAGGACCACCTCGAAAGCCCCGAGGCGCTGGCGTCGGGGGCCTCGCTGCGCGCGCTCGCCGCGCTCGCGTGCTTACGTCGGCCGCCGTCCGCCAGCGCCTCGCCCCTTTCAGTCCCGCCCGGATCGGCTGGCCGTCCGGCCGCTGTCGGGCGGGACCGAAAGGGGCCGCCGGGGGCTTTCGAGGTGTCTTCGGTCCACACACGCTAATCTGAACACTACTGACCGC
>JBDGPV010000009.1:13300-18074 GCA_042219485.1 Haloferacaceae archaeon | reverse complement strand
CCCTCCAGCCCCATACCGGTCGAAAAAGCTTGGTAACGACACGTTACTGCCGACCCGTGGCTGTTGTGGCGGCCGAAACCGCATCCACCCGTCGAGCGACCGGAGTTTCCCGGGGACGGTGCGAGCCGCGAGCGGTGTCCCCGACGCGCGCTCCCGGCCGCCGCTGTCGGGACTCCGCTGGAGCGGGTGGCCAACGGGCGATGCCGGCCGCGCTCGCTCGTCCAGTCATCGGCCGCCCGGCGAACGCGCTCGCGTTGTGACGATCCGGGTCCTCCCATGGTTTGTTTTGCACTCTCACACGAGTGAAGTATGTCCCGTGCCGATGCGGGACGGGCCGACGTCCGCGGCGGGTCGGCGTTCGATCCCCCTGCCAATCGGGCTCCGACCGTCCAGGGTCTTCCCCCGTGCCGGCCCCGCCGCGGACCGTCGTCGCCCCCGAACGCGGCGGTCGCTCCCGCCCGCAGACCCGTCCTCGGCGGAGGACCGGCCTGCGAGTACGGACGGCGAGCTCAGCGAGCGCGCCGGTCCGCGGGGACGTCTCCGACGCTGCGGACGGATCGGGGGTGACCGTGTCGCCGCGGGCGTGCCGCTCCGCCGCCGGGCCGCGGTCGGCCGCGGAATCCTGCACGGCTTTCACCGGGTTTAACCCCCCGATCGTCGTAGGACCGCGCATGCACCAGGGCGGTACGATTGCGACGGCGATCGGGCGGACGGCGTCCCCGGACGTGGGATCCGGGTCCGCTCCGGTACCCGTGGGCGGGCGGCCCAGCGCGGAGGTGAGGGGATGGCGAGCAAACTGACCGTCCGCCGGTACTACGACGCGGAACTGGGACGGACCGTCTACAACGTCGCCTTCGTGGACAAGCCGTTCCGGCGGTCGGTGCTCCTCGCCGACGACGGCGAGACGTTCGTCGAGATGCACGGCGCGGACCTGGACCCCGACGCGGAGGACATCGACCTCGTGGAGCGAGCGCGCGAGGCCGTCGACACGTTCGAGTCCGCCGCGGCCGACGTCGAACTCCTATGAGCGGCCGCGGGGCCCGACGATGACCGGCGGGAGCGACGACGGCGGCGACGGGTCGTCCGTCGACCCCCTCGCGGATCCCGTCGGCGCCGTCCGTGCACGCGTCCCCGACGACCTGACGGTCCCGGAGTCGGACCGCGGCCGGCGGATCGTCCACGAGCCGACGGGGACCGAACTGGTGTCGGTCCGTCGGTTCGAGCCGACCCGCCGGATCGACGGCGACTCGCCGTTCGCCGGGCCGTTCGACCGACCGTCCGTCCTCGGGGACGGGAGCGACGCGGCCGCCGTCGGCCTGTACGAGGGCTGGTTCCGCGGACGGCTGCTGGAGGACGAGTCGTTCGCCGCCGCCGTGTCCGACCTCTCCGGCGAGCGGCTGGGCTGTCACTGCCTCCCCCGGCCGTGTCACGGCGAGGTGATTCTCGCCCACATCGCGGCGGCACGCGGGTGATCGGCGCGCGGAACGACGCCGGCGGCCGCCTCACGCGGTCGGGCGCTCCCCGCAGTCCGCACACACCGCCGCCCCGTCGTCGCCGACAGTCAGCCGACCGCCGCAGTCCGCACACTCCGCCTCCAGCGCCGCCGACTCCGCCGCCAGCACCGCCAGTCGATCCTCCAGCGTCGTGACCCTGTCCCGGAGCTTCTCGACCTCCTCGCGCAACTGCTTGTTCTCCTGTCGGATCTCCCAGGCCGTCCCCTGGGACGCGATGCCGAACCCTTCGGGATCGGCGATGCGCGTCGCGTTCAGCTTCACCGCCCGCTCGACCGGCATCTTCATGGTCTCGCCGACGCCGAGCGAGACCTCGACCTCCGGGCTGCTCCCCCCCTCGCCGCCCCGGTTGAGCGTCCGTCGCTCCTGCTCGTCCATCCGCCGCGTGTTCTCGCGGATCTGCTCCATGTAGGCCCCGCCGCGCTCGCCGGCGTGCTCCTCGTCGTGCGCGCCGTCGATGTGGGCCCGCGTCTTGTGGGGCTCGTCGAACGGCTCGCCCTGCCGGTTCACCGCCCGACCGCACAGCGGACAGGGATGGACGATCATGCGGCCGCCTTGTCGCTCGACGGGCAAAAGCCCCGCCGGTCGGGACCTCCGTCCCGCTCGCGCCGCCCGACGCGGTGGCGCGGCCGTGCGAGGGCAGGCCGTGACTCCGCCCCCGGAATTCCGGGTCTGTGGCGGGGATCGTGAACCCGGCCGTTCCGCGTCGCTCCCCGGTCCACGTCCCCCCACGCGGGGCTCCTCCCGCGCCGTTCGGCAGGAGAGCCGGTGGAGGGATTTGAACCCTCGGCCTATTCCTTACGAAGGAATCGCTCTGCCAGCTGAGCTACACCGGCACCGTGCCCCGACGTACCGGAATGAGTAGCAAAAGCGTTGCGGAATCATCGGGTGAGCCGGGCGTCCAGCCGGACGTTCAGTTCGTGGGGCGCGTACGACCGGACCACCCGTTCGTCGGTCACCTCGACCCCGTATCCGGCGGCGTCGGCGGCGGCCGCGATCGCCCGCCGGCCGGGGCCGAACGGGTCGTCCTCGCCCTGGATGTCGTAGTAGTGGAGCGTGCACGCCTCGCCCGCGAGCGTCGTCGCCGCGCCGAGGAACTCGTCGGCCGAGTGGGGCAGGTTCATCACCAGGCGGTCCGCGCGGCCGGCGTACTCGCCCGCGACCTCGCTGACGTCCCCCTCGACGACGGTCACGCGGTCGGTGACGCCGTTGCGGCGGGCGTTCTCGCGGCAGTACCGGACGGCCGCGGGGTTGAGATCGACGGCGACCACCTCGGCGCCCGCGTCGGCGAAGGGGACGGCGAACGGCCCGACGCCCGCGAACATGTCCACGGCGAACTCGCCCGCCTCCACCCGCTCGGCGACGAGGTGCCGATCGGTCGCCAGCCGGGGGGAGAAGTAGACCTCGGCGATGTCGAGCAGGTACTCGAAGCCGTACTCGCGGTGGACCGTCTCGGTGCCGTCGCCGGCGAGCACCTCCCACTCCCGGACCCGGTGGTCGCCCCGCACCTCCGAGGCGCGGTTGACCACCGTCGCGGCCGGGACGTCGGAGGCCATCACCGCCTCGGCGGCCGACCGGGCCCGCTCCGGGTCGTCCTCGTCCAGGATGACGATGTCGCCGAGGCGCTCGTAGGTCGGCTCCCACCCCAGGAGGTCGGCGGGCGTCCGCTGGCCCGGGCGGGCGGGCACCTCGCGGCGAACCACCTCGAGGTCGTCGGGGACGGCTCCCGGATCGGTGACCGGCAGGTGGAGGGCGCCGTCCTCGGCGACGATGTCGTGGTCGCCGTCGAGCAGTCCGGCCTCGGCGAGCCGGCGCCGGGTCCGCTCGCCCTCCTCGCGGGCCACCCGGACGCACGGCCGTTCCATGCCCGTAGGTGGGCGGTCCCCGGGAAAGAGGGTGACGCTTCGGGCGCCGTCCGGCGGCCCCCCGACCGCTCCGACCGGCGGGCCCGCCGCGTTCGGTCCGTCGGCGGGCGCGGCGGCGGGGCGGCCGCCGCTGGGCCGGCGGGCGACCGGCCGAGCGTAACCGTATTACCGGGCGACGCCCGTTCGTGTGGCATGGTCGAGAACGTCATCTGGCCGGCCTACCTCGACGCCGACCACACGCGGTCGGAGGGCCGGCGGGTCGCGCTGTCGGAGGCGGTGTCCTCGCCCTCGGTCGACGAGATCGCCGAGGCGGTCCAGCAGGTCGGCTACGACGCCGTCATCGAGCGGGAGGCGACCTACCCCCGGGAGCACGAGCCACGCGGGCGGGTGCTCGTCCAGGGGGCCGAGGACGCGACAAAGACCGACCTCGTCCAGGCGGTGGCCGCGTACGTGGACCTCCTGCGGGACTGATGCCCCTGCGCCGCCTCGGGACCGTCGTGCGCGCCGCACAGGGGCTGGCGATCGTCCGCGCCCCGCCGGACGCCGGCGATCCGCCGGCGATCGGGACGACCGCGGTCGACGAGTCGCTCGCGACCGTCGGCCGCGTCGTGGACGCGTTCGGGCCGGTCGATCGCCCCTACCTCGCGCTCGACCCGGCCGACGGGATCGATCCGGCGGGCCTGCTCGACGCCCCCGTCTACGCCCGCTGACGCCGGCCCGCCCGCAACGGAAACGGACATACGGCTCCCCGCCGAGGCACGCCCATGGATCCCCGCGCGCCCCGGGCCGTCGCGTTCGCCGGCCTCCTGTTCGTCCTCGTCCAGGTCGGCGCGCTCGCGCTGGTCGGCCCCTTCGCCGCCGCCGGCTACGAGGTCGTCGAGGACCCCTCGGACCCCACCAACAGCCTCGTCTACCTGCTCGCCATCCTCGTCGCGACCGGGCTGATGCTCGCCGCCTTCCGGTACGACCTCGCGCGGGCGGTGCGCGCCGCCGTGATCCTGGCCTCTGTCTCCCTGTCGTGGTACGTCTTCAGCGTCGTCGTTCCCCCGGCGGTGCCGGCCAGGGGCGCCGTCGCGGTCGCGTGCTCGGTCGCGCTCGGCCTCGCGCTGCTGGTCCACCCCGAGTGGTACGTCATCGACGTCGCCGGCGTGGTGATGGGCGCCGGCGCCGCGGGCCTGTTCGGCATCAGTTTCGGCCCCCTGCCCGCCGTCGCGCTCCTCCTCGTGCTGGCCGTCTACGACGCCGTCAGCGTCTACGGCACCCGCCACATGCTGTCGCTCGCGGAGGGGGTGATGGACCTCCGGGTGCCGGTCGTCCTCGTCGTTCCCCTCACGCTCTCGTACTCGCTTCTCGCGGACGACTTCTCGGGCGCCAGCGGGGTGTTCGAGGACGAAGACG
>JBDGPV010000009.1:0-13200 GCA_042219485.1 Haloferacaceae archaeon | reverse complement strand
TCGCTTCTCGCGGACGACTTCTCGGGCGCCAGCGGGGTGTTCGAGGACGAAGACGAGGACACGGACGAGGGCGAGGCCGGGAACGGGGCCGGGGCCGGGAGCGCGGCCGCCGAGCGGTCCGCGGCGCCGAACGGATCCGCCCCCCGGGCCGACCGCGCCGCCGACCCGACCGACCGGAACGGGACGACCGGCGCCGACGGGCCGGCTGACGGCAGTGCGGAGGGCCCGGACGCCGACGGGTCGGCAGGGGGCGGGCGCGACGCCTTCTTCGTCGGCCTCGGCGACGCGGTGATGCCGACGGTGATGGTCGCAAGCGCGGCCGCGTTCTCGCCGGCCGTCCCGCTCGGCGTCGGGGGCCTCCCGGCGCTCAACCTCCCGGCGCTCGGCGCGATGGTCGGCACGCTCTGTGGCCTCGTCGTCCTGCTGATCGCGGTGGCCCGCGGCCGGGCACACGCCGGCCTGCCGCTGTTGAACGGCGGTGCGGTCGGCGGCTACCTCGTCGGATCGCTCCTCGCCGGCGTCCCCCTGGTCCGCGCGCTCGGCCTCGCGCCGTACCTCTGAGCGGTCGGAGCTGGCGGTCGGAGGAGCGGTCGGCACGTGGCGACCGACGCGCAGGCGGGGTCCCCGGTCCGCGGATCGGGCGTCCCGCGCTCACTCCGTCGCCGGCACGCCCTCGCGGACGTCCACGGCCATGCCCGTCTCGAAGTCATCCATCGCGTCGGCGCCGAGGGTCGCGGTCCCCACGGCGAGCAGGTCGTCGGCCCCGTTCACGACCAGCACCTCGTCGCGCGGCCGGACGGCCGGATCGACCCCGCGGACGAACTTCGCGAACGCGTTGGCCCCGCCCCGGACGTGTGGCTCGCTCTCCGCCCCGACGACGACCCGGCAGGCCGGGGGAGCGAGCGCGGCCCGGAGGCGATCGCCGCCGGCGGCCCCGAGCGTGAACCGGCCGTCGGTGCCGAACGAGACCAGCCGTCCGCCGTCGGCGTGGACCTGCCGCGGGCGGCCGCCGGTCGAGCGGCTGATATCGAGGTCCTCCTCGGGCGGGAACAGCGACGTGCCCGCGCCCGCGCGGAACTGGTAGTCGGCGACCACCCGCAGGGCGGCCACGTCCCGCGCCATGGTCCCCCGCCGGGCCGGGCACGGATAGCCGTTTCCGTCGGGGCCGGCCGGCGGTCGGCCCGGCCGCGGCCGCCCCCCGATTCACTGCTCGCGGGGGATGGACGGGCGCTCGCGGGTCCGCGCGCGACGCCGCCTACAGCAGGAAGTCGTCCTCGCGCTCCGCCAGGTCGAGGAAGGAGTCGGCCGCCTCGATCAGTTCCTCGGCGGTCGAGTCGCCGAAGCAGAGCACCTCCACCCGGACCCCCTCGTGGCGCAGGTGCGAGCAGAGCCGCGAGAAGTCGCCGTCGCCGGTGCAGAGGACGACCGCGTCGACGTGATCCGCGAGCGTGACCGCGTCGAGGCTCATGCCCACGTCCCAGTCGGCCTTCTTGCTCCCGTCCCCGAACGTCTTGATCCGCTTGATGCGCGTCTCGAAGCCGATGTCAACGAGCGCCCGGAAGAACCGCTCCTCGTCGGGCGACTCGGCCCGGACGACGTACGCGACGGCCCGGACGAGGTCGCGGCCGCCGACCGCCTCGTCGAGCAGCGCCTCGTAGTCGATGTTCCGGGAGTAGAGGCTCTGTGCGGTGTGGTAGAGGTTCTGCGCGTCGGCGAGCACCGCCACCCGCTGGTCGCCGTGGAGCAGGCTGTGGCTCCGGTCGGAGTCGGTCACGCGCGGGGCGTACGCGGATGCGTGGCTTATGACTTGTGTGCCGGGGCCGACGCCCGACGCTCGTGCTCCCGGGGCCGACCCCCCACGCTTCCCGGACCGGCGGCGCCCCCCGCGGTGGGCCGTCCCCGGCGCCGTCCCGGCCGGTCGAACGCGGCCCCGGGCCCGGGAACGCAAGGTATATTGCACCTCCGGCGCGTTCGTTCGCCCGTGACGGACGCACGCGCCGGTCGGGCGACGCGCCCCGCGCTACCGGCGCGTGTGTCCCCCGCCCGGCCCGTCTTCTCGAAAAAACGCGCCCGGTGAGCGCTCGCGGCGGGCGTGGCACCCCCGTCGCCGGCGCGGCCCGGCCCGCGGCGCGTCGCCACCGACCACACCCCACACCCACACCACATGTCAGACATCGAACTCCGCGGGGTCTTCCCCGCGATGACGACTCCCTTCGCGGAGGACGGCAGCATCGACCACGACCAGCTCGCGGCCGACGCCCGCCGGCTCGCCGACGCCGGCGTCGACGGCCTCGTTCCGGTGGGCTCGACCGGCGAGTCCGCGACCCTCTCGCACGACGAACACGTCGAGGTCGTCGAGGCGGTCGTCGACGCCGTCGACGTGCCCGTCATCGCCGGGAGCGGGTCGAACAACACCCGCGAGGCGCTGGAACTGTCGCGGCGCTCGGCCGACGCCGGCGCCGACGGCCTCCTGCTCATCTCGCCGTACTACAACAAGCCCGAGCCGGACGGGATGCTCGAACACTACCGGACGATCGCCGACGCGGTCGAACTCCCGCAGGTCGTCTACAACGTCCCCGGCCGGACCGGCCGGAGCATCGAGGTCGACACGACCGTCGAACTCGCCCGCCACCGGAACGTCCGGGGGTACAAGGCCGCGAGCGGCGACATGAACCTCATCAGCGAGGTGGTCGAGCGGACCCGCGGCGAGGAGTTCGCCGTGCTCGCGGGCGACGACGGGATGACCCTGCCGATCCTCTCGGTCGGCGGGACGGGCGTCATCAGCGTGAGCGCGAACGTCGAACCCGAGCGGATGGGCGAACTGGTTCACGCGGCGCTCGAGGGCGAGTACGCGCGGGCCCGCGAGGTCCACCACGAGCTCGGGCCGCTCTTCCGCCAGCTGTTCGCCGAGACCAACCCCATCCCGGTGAACGAGGCGATGGCGATCCGCGGCTACGGGCCCGCGCGGATGCGCCCGCCGCTCTCGCGACTCTCCGAGGAACACGCCGAGCGGCTCCGGGATGTCCTCGCCGACCTGGAGCGCGCGCCGGTCGAACCGGGCGCCGGGGCGAACCCGGACGCGGGGGGCGCGGAGTGACGGCCGCGCCGACGCGGATCGCGGTCACCGGCGCCGGCGGCCACATGGGCGGCGAGGTGCTCGCCGCCGCGGCCGACCGCGACGACGTCACGGTCGCGCTGGCGGTCGATCGGCCGTCGGTCGAGGGACCGCCCGGCGTGACGGTGGCCGACGAGGCCGACCTGCCGGCGCTGCTGGCCGACCGCGAGCCCGACGCCCTGGTGGACTTCACCGTGCCCGGGGCGACCCGCCGGTACGTGGCGGCCTGCGCCGACGCGGGCGTCGCGGCGGTGGTCGGGACGACCGGCCTCGGCGACGCCGCGCGCGAGCGGATCGAGGCCGCGAGCGAGCGCGTGCCCGTGCTGGTCGCGTCGAACTTCTCGCGGGGGGTGGCGGCGCTCCGCCGCGCCGTCCGCGAGGCCGTCGCCGCGCTCCCGGGCTACGACGTCGAACTCACCGAGACCCACCACGAGCGCAAGCGCGACGCCCCGAGCGGCACCGCCTACACCCTGCTCGACGACATCGACGAGGCCCGCGGGACCGAGGCGGCGCGCGTCCACGGGCGGGTGGGCGAGCAGCCCCGCGAGGGCGACGAGGTCGGCGTACACGCCCGGCGGGCCGGCGACGTCACCGGGAGCCACGAGGTGCTGCTCGCGGACAACCACGAGGTCCTGCGGCTGCGTCACCGGGCCGAGTCCCGCGGCGTCTTCGCGGCCGGCGCGCTCGACGCCGCCGCGTGGATCGACGGCCGCGATCCCGGACGGTACGAGTTCGCGGAGGTGATCGGATGAGCCTCGAACACGACGTCGACGACCTGTGGCACCGCTACGACGGGGGCGACCTGACCGCGGCCGACGCCGGCGAGGACGCCCTCGGCGTCCTCGACGAGTTCCTCTACGCGCTGGAGGCCGGGGAGATCCGGGCCGCCGAGCAGGCGGGCGACGGCTGGACGGTCAACGAGTGGGTCAAGCGCGGCGTCCTCCTCAACTTCGGCCTGCGCCCGACCCGCGGCCGGGAGTACGGCGGCGTCACGTACCACGACGTCCTGCCGCTCCGGCGCACCGACGACCTCGGCGAGCGCGGCACCCGGAACACGCCCGACGGCACCGTGATCCGCCGCGGGGCGTACCTGGGGAGCGACTGCATCATGATGTCGCCCTCGTTCGTCAACGTCGGCGCGCACGTCGGCGACGGGACGCTCGTCGACTCGTGTGACACCGTCGGCTCGTGTGCACAGATCGGCGAGAACGTGAAACTCGGGGCCAACACGCTGATCGGCGGCGTGCTCGAACCCGTCGAGGACGCCCCCGTGATCGTCGAGGACGGCGCGGCGCTCGGCGCCGGTTGCCGGGTCACGAGCGGCTTCCGCGTCGGCGAGAACGCCGTCGTCGGCGAGAACACGCTGCTGTCGCCGCGCATTCCCGTCTACGACCTGGTCGAGGAGGAGGTCGTCTACGGCCACCTGCCCGCCGACCGCCGGGCGTTCACCCGCTACGTCGAGTCGTCGCTCGGCGACCACGACCTCTTCGCCGGCGGCGCCTACAAGCCGGCCGTGGTCGCCCTCGACATCGAGGCGGACACCCTCGACGCCACCCGCCGGGAGGAGGCCCTGCGGGAATGAGCCCCGGCGCGGACGCGGCCGACGGGGAGCGGGACGGCGACGCCGACGCCGATGCCGGCGGTCCCCCGGTCAGGCGGCTGGCCGACTGGGCCGCCGACCGGCTGGCCGGCCTGGCGGCCGCCCGCGGCACCCCCCTGTACGTCCTCGACCTCGACCGCGTCCGCGCCAACGCGCGACGCCTCGCGGCCGCGTTCCCGGACGCCGACCTGCGGTATGCGGCCAAGGCCCACACCGCCCGCCCCACCCTCCGGGCCGTCCACGACGAGGGGCTGGGCGTCGAGTGCGCGTCCGCCGGCGAGGTCGTCCGCGCGCTGGACGCGGGCGTGCCCGCCGGGGCCGTCCAGTACACGGCGGTCAACCCGCCGGCCCGCGACCTCGACGCGGTCGTCGAGCGGTGGCGGGCGGGCGCCGACCTCGTGGTGACCGCCGGCGCCCGCGACACCCTCGACCGCCTGCGCGACCGGGGGTTCGACGGCCGCCTCTGCCTCCGGGTCAACCCCGGCGTCGGCGCCGGGCACCACGAGAAGGTGACCACCGGCGCGGACGCGAAGTTCGGCGTCCCGCGCGACCGCGCGGCCGCCGTCCTGGCCGACGCCCGGGCGGACTTCGACGTCGTCGGGATCCACGCCCACGCCGGCAGCGGCATCACGGGCGACGACCTCGGGGACCACCGCGAACTCGTCCGGCGGATGGGCGACCTGGCCCGCGAGGTCGGCCCGCTGGAGTTCGTGGACGTCGGGGGTGGGTTCGGCGTCCCCTACCGGGAGGATGACCCGCCGCTCGACCTCGGCGCGGTCGCGGACGCGACCCGGGAGGCGCTCGGCCCCGTCGACGCGACGCTCGCGGTCGAGCCCGGCCGCTACCTGGTCGCCGACGCCGGCGTCCTCCTGACGCGGGTGAACACGGTCAAGGGGGCGCCCGACGCGGCGGACGCGGTCGTCGCGGGGGTCGACGCCGGGATGACCGACCTGCTCCGGCCGGCGATGTACGACGCCTACCACGCGATCCGAAACCTCGACCGCGACGGCGGCCGGGTCCCGGTCACGGTCGCCGGTCCGGTCTGCGAGAGCGGCGACGCGTTCTGCACCGGCCGGCCGCTCCCCCGGCCCGAGCGCGGCGACCTGCTCGCGGTCGGCAACGCCGGCGCGTACGGCTACGAGATGGCCAGCCAGTACAACTCCCGGCCCCGCCCGGCGGAGGTGGCGCTCGACGGCGGCGAGGTCCGTCCCGTCCGCCGGCGGGAGACGCTCGCGGACGTGACGCGCCTGGAGGTCGATGCCGATTCCGGTGCCGGTGCAGATGCCGGCGGGAACGGGGGTGACGACGGATGACCGACGACGCCCCGACCGTCCCCGTCGAGAAGTACCACGGCACCGGCAACGACTTCGTGATCGTGGACGCCGACGCCGTCGAGGTGCCGGACCGGGCGGCGTTCGCGGCGGTCCACTGCGACCGGGCGACCGGCGTCGGCGGCGAGCGGACCGGCGCCGACGGCGTCCTCTTTCTCGCCCTCGACGGGGAGCGCGTGGGGATGACGCTCGTCCAGCCCGACGGCTCGGTCGCGGACATGTGCGGCAACGGTGCCCGGTGTGCGGCCGCGTGGGCCGCCCGCCGGACCGGCCGCGACGAGTTCGTCGTCGGGACGCCGGCCGGCGACCGGCGGGCGGTGGTCCGCGAGTCGGGGGTGACCGTCGGGATGGGTCGCCCCTCCTTCGCGCCCGCGGACGTCCCCCTGGCGACCGAACGCGAACTCGTCGAGGCCGACATCGAGGGGTTGACCGTGACCGCCGTGGGGACCGGCGTCCCCCACGCCGTCGCGGTCGTCGACGACGTCGACGCCGTCCCCCTCGACGAGGCCGCGCCGCCGGTCCGGCACGCCGACGTCTTCCCCGAGGGGGCCAACGTGACGCTCGCCGCCGTCGCGAACGGCGGGGTCGGCGACGGCGCCGCGTTCCGCCAGCGAACCTACGAGCGCGGCGTCGAGGGCGAGACGATGGCCTGTGGCACCGGCGCCGTCGCCCTCGTCGCCGTCGCCCGGAAGCTCGGGCTCGTCGAGACGCCGGGGCCCCACCGCGTCTCCCCGCCCGGCGGCGACCTGCTCGTGATCGTGCCCGACGACGGTCCGGCGACGCTGACCGGCCCGGTCGTCCGGGAGTTCGAGACGGAACTGGAGGTGCCGGATCCGGCGTGACCCCCGGCACCGATCCCGATCACGACCCCGACCCCGGTTCCGACGCCGACGCGGGATCCGGCTTCGATCCGGTCGCGTTCCTCGAACGCGCGGTCCGCACGCCCTCCCACGAGGACGTGAGCGGGATGCGCTCGCTGCTGGTCGACGCCCTCGCCGCCCACGGGGTCGAGGCCAGGGTCGACGGCGCGGGCAACGTCCTCGCGACCCGGGGTACGGGCGCGCCGCACGTCGCCCTCAACACCCACGTCGACACCGTGACCCCGCACGTCCCCTTCGAGCGCGACGGCGGCGTGATCCGCGGCCGGGGGGCCTGCGACGCGAAGGGTCCCCTCGCCGCGATGGTGGACGCCTTCCTCGCGGTCGACCCGCCGGGCCGCCTGACGCTGGCGGTGACGCCCGACGAGGAGACCCACTCGACCGGCGCCGCGGCGCTCGACCTCGACGCCGACTGCTACGTCGTCGGCGAACCGACCGGGCTGGACGTCTGCACCGCCGCGAAGGGGCGGTTCGAGGGGACGGTGACGCTGACCGGGACCAACGCCCACGCGGCCGAACCGGGGGCGGGGGCGAACGCCGTCGCGGCGCTGGAGGGGGCTCTCCGGGCGGTCCGCACCTTCGACGACGCCGACGCGGCCCCGCCGCCCCACGACGACCTCGGGGCGCCGACGCTGACGCCGACGGTCGTCGCCGGCGGCGGGGCGACCAACCAGGTCCCGGCGACCTGCGAACTGACCCTCGACCGCCGGTCGGTGCCCCCCGAGACGGCGGCCGGCTTCCGGGACGCGCTGGCGGCCCGCCTGCGGGCGGCCGTCCCGGACCGTGTCGGCGTCTCGTTCGACCTGACCGACCGCGAGACGCCGTTCCTGGAGGCGTTCGAGACGCCGACGGACCACCCGCTCGTGCGGGCGCTCTCGGCGGCGGCCGGCCGGGCGACCGACGGCGCGGGCGGCGGCGTGCGGCCGTTCTCCGCCGCCACCGAGGCCTCGTACTTCGCGCCGGTCCCCACCGTGGTCTTCGGCCCCGGCGTCCTCGCGGACGAGGAGGGGGCCGTCGCCCACGCCGACCGCGAGTACGTCCGCGTCGCCGAGGTGCGCCGGGCGGCGGCGGCGCTCCGGGAGGCGCTGGCTTCCGACGCCCTGGCCGGCCTCGACGGCTACGAGTAGTCCGTCCGGCGCACCTCGCGCACCACGTCGGCCAGGTCGTCCACGAACGTCTCGAAGTCCGGGTTGTCGCCCTCCCGCACCCACCGGTGGCGGACGACGCCGTCGGCGTCGAGCACGAAGACGCTCCGCTCGGCCACCTCGAAGTGGCCGTACATCCCCTCCTGGACGACGCCGTACTCGTGGATCACCTCGTGGCGGTGGTCCGAGAGCAGCGGCACGTCCAGGTCCTCTTTCACGATGAACTCGTTTTGCGCGAACGAGAGGTCGACGCTGATCCCGTAGACGTCCGCATCCAGCGCCGCGAACGCGTCGGCGTCGGCGCTGAACGCCCGGAGTTCGTCGGTACAGCCGCTGGTGAACGCCGCCGGGAAGAAGGCGAGGACGACCGGCCCGTCGCCGAGGGCGTCCGCCAGGTCGAACGTCTCGATGTCGTTGTACGCGCGGCCGCGGGCCGCCGGCAGGCTGAACCCCGGCGCCTCCTCCCCCTCCGTGACTGTCATACCGCCGGGAGGCCGGCCGGACACATAGGGTTTTGGAGCGCGGCGCCGCTCGCCCGAAACGCCCAAACCCGGGGCCGCAGTACCCCGTCCCCGTGTCGGACGCCTCCGATCCCCGTCCCGATCGCGGTCGCGGCCGCGTGGGCCCCTACGAGGCGGTCCACGCCCGGCCGGACGGCGCGAGCACCGTCGCCCGCCACGCCCGGACCGCGGCCCGGCAGGGGTACGAGGGGCTCGTCGTGCGGACGCCCGGGGCGCCGGTGCCCGACGGCACCGCCGATCGGTACGGGCTCGACCTGGTCGAGGCCGTCGAGGTCGCCCCCGACGATCCGGCCGCCGCGAGCGGCACCCTCGGGCGGGTCCGGCCGGAGCACACGCTGGTGCTCGTCCGCGGCGGGACGGCGGAACTGAACCGGTTCGCGGTCGAACAGGCCCGGGTCGACGTGCTCGCCGCCCCGACCGGCCCGGACGGGGGCGAGGCGGGCGCGCGGGATCGCTTCAACCACGTGCTGGCCCGCGCGGCGGCCGAGAACGGCGTCCGGGTGGAGTTCGACCTGGGACCGGTGCTCCGCGCGACCGGCGGCGGGCGGACCCGCGCGGTCGCGGCCCTGCGCCTGCTGTACGACCTCGTCGAGCAGTACGACGCGCCACACGTCGTCAGCGCCCGGGCGGCGGGACACCTCTCGCTCCGGGCCCCCCGCGACCTGGCCGCCGTCGGCGCGGCGGTCGGCCTCGACCCCGCGTTCGTCGGCGAGGGCCTCGCCGAGTGGGGGCGCCTCGCCCGACGCAACCGCGACCGGGCGAGCGACGCGTTCGTCCAGCGTGGGGTGTGGCGCGTCGGGGAGAAACGGGCGCCCGCGGACCCCGACGGCGACGACCCGGACGGGGGGACGGCCGACGGCGCGGCCGGCCGCGGCGGGGCCGACGACCCGGACGGGGAGGGGGGCGGATGAAACACCTCCCGAAACACCTGCGGCCCCGGTGGCGGTACCTCGGAGTGGGGATCGAGGCGTGGCCCGACGCCGCGATCGACCGCCGGGCGTTCCAGCGCGCGCTGTGGGAGAGCGCCCGGTCGCTGCTGGGCGACCCCGGGAGCGCGGCGGCGGACCTCTCGGTGTTGCGCTTCGCGTTCGCCGACTGCGAGGGCGAGGCGGCCGTGCGCGCGCGCCGCGAGCGGGTCGCGGAGGCCCGCGCGGCGCTCGCCTGTATCGACGCCGTCGACGGCCACCCCATCGGCGTCCGCGTCCGCGGGGTTTCGGGCACGGTACGAGCCTGTGAAGAAAGGTATTTAGGACGCCGGGCCGGACCGTCCGAGGAGAGCCACGTCGTGTTCGAGGACGCCAGCCGGGAGGCCCTCGCACGGGCTGACGCGGTCGACGTGCGGCTCCCGGACGGGTTCGCGGGCGCGACGGACCTCGATCTCCGCCACGAGTGATACCATGCAGGGGCAAGCCCAACAGCAGGCATACGACCGCGGCATCACCATCTTCTCGCCGGACGGCCGCCTCTACCAGGTCGAGTACGCCCGGGAGGCCGTCAAGCGGGGCACGGCCAGCATCGGCGTCCGGACCGACGGGGGCGTCGTCCTCGCCGCCGACAAGCGCTCGCGCTCCCCGCTGATGGAGCCGACGAGCGTCGAGAAGATCCACAAGACCGACGACCACATCGGCATCGCCAGCGCGGGCCACGTCGCCGACGCCCGCCAGCTCATCGATTACGCCCGCCGGGGGGCCCAGGTCAACCGGCTCCGCTACGGCGAGCCGATCGGCATCGAGACGCTCACGAAGGAGGTGACCGACCACATCCAGCAGTTCACGCAGGTCGGCGGCGCCCGCCCGTTCGGCGTCGCGCTCCTCGTCGGCGGCATCGAGGACGGCACCCCCCGCCTCTACGAGACCGACCCCTCGGGCACCCCCTACGAGTGGAAGGCCGTCTCGATCGGGTCGGACCGCTCGCAGCTCCAGGACTACCTGGAGGAGCACTACGAGGAGGGCCTCTCCCTGGACGACGGGATCGACCTGGCTCTTCGCACCATCGCCTCGGCCAACGAGGACGAACTCGCCCCCACGGGCGCCGACGTGGCGACGGTGGCGACCGACTCCGAGTCGTTCCACGAACTGTCGAACGACGAGATCCGCGTCCACCTCGACGGACTCGACCTCCTGCCCGACGAGAACGGCGAGGACGGCGAGGACGACGGGGACGGCGACGACGGCGACGACGCCGCGGACGGGTCCGAGGCGTAGCCGGGTCCCGGGCCGCGTTCCGCGGGCGTCAGTACTCCTCGTAGGCGAGGTTCATCAGCCACTGCGAGAAGGCGTCGCTGTTGGCGTCGACCTCCTCCTCGCCGATGAACGGCGACAGCATGTCGCCGGCCATCAGCAGCGAGAAATCGAGGTCCTTCGCGATCGGCTGCAGGAAGTAGGTGTTGTGGCCCTCGTAGACGGTGGCCTCGCGCTCGATCAGTCCCTTCTCGACGAGCGACTCGGCGACGCGGCTCCCCTGCCGCGAGGAGATTCCGAGCTCCTTCCAGAAGTCGCTCTGGTGGATACCCCCCTCCTCGCGGACCAGTTCGAGGCCCGCCCGTTCCTCCTCGGTGAGGTCCGCCTCGACCGCGCTCATGCGTCCACCTCCGGCGCGTCCGATCGGTCGCTGGTCACGGGCGCCGTACCCGGCCACGCGAGTTAAACCTGTTCGTCCACCCGGGCGTAGGACGTCCGGCAGGGCGGCCCGTCGGCGAACCGGTAGACCGGCTCGTCGCCGAGCGCGATCAGCGACGACGACCGCGTGCCGAAGCCGTCGCCGTGGACGCAGACGCCGTACTCGTGGTCGGCCAGCGCGTCGGCCGCGCGGTCGAGCCACGCCGCCGACGTCTCCCCCGGCTCCGGGGCGAGCGCCGCGCGCAACCGGCGGGCGCCGTCGGCCTGCCGCTCGCCCGCCGCCCGGCGGCCCGGGGGGACGGCGAAGCGGTCGCGGGCCGCGCCGCCCCCGCCGAGCGCGGCGCCCACGTTGACGATCACGTGGACGCCGGGGTCGAGGCCGCGGACCCGGAGCCGCCCGTCCCACTCGATCAGGAACGCCGCCCGGTCGTCGGCCAGGACCGCCGCGAAGCCCTCGTACTCGTGGCGCGCGACGGCCCCCTCGACCAGCCGCGCGGCCGCCTCGGCGCTTCGCTCGCGGAGGGCGTCCTCGACGAGCAGTCCCCGGGAGCGCCCGCCCGTCAGGTCCGCCCCCTCGCCGACCCACCGGTTCGTCAGGCCGACGTACAGGCCGTGCTCGTTGTAGCCGGTCCAGGTCCCGCCCGCCTCGGCGTCGCGGGGGGCGACGAACGCCGGATCGGCGCCTCCCCCCCGGCGGGACGGCGGTTCGGCGGGGCGGTCGGTCGCCTCGTCGCGGTTGGCCGCGACGGCCACCGGCGCGTCGGCGAAGACCCGCCACGCGAGGACGAGCGTGCACACGGGCGCCCGTGGGGACGCCGGCGGTTAAACGTCCCCGTCGCCGTCGCTGTCGCCGGCCCCGTCGCCGCCGGCGAACCGCTCCGGGTTCCGGGCGGCGAGCGCCGTCCGCACGGCGGCGACGTTCTCCGGCACGTCGTGGACCCGCACGAGGTCGGCCCCGCGGTCGGCCGCGAGCGCCGTCGCCGCCACCGTCGCCGGCAGGCGCTCGTCCGGCCCCTGCCCGATCAGGTCGAACATCGACTTGTGGGAGTGCCCGATCAGCACCGGACAGCCGAGCGCCCGCAGTTCGCCGAGCCGATCCAGCAGCGCGAAGTTCTCGGCCGCCGACTTCCCGAACCCCAGCCCCGGATCGACGATCACCCGCTCGCGGGGGACGCCGGCCTTCTCCGCGAGCAGGACCCGCTCGCGGAGTTCGTCGATCACGTCCCCCACCACGTCGTCGTAGGTCACCTCCTTGCCGGGCACGACCGGCGCGTCGATGCTGTGCATCACGACGATCGGGACCTGCCGTTCGGCGGCGAGGAAGCGCATCTCCGGGTCGGCCAGCCCGGTCACGTCGTTGAGCACGTCGGCCCCGGCGTCGAGCGCCGCCCGCCCGACGGCGGCCTTGCGGGTGTCGATGGAGACCAGCGCGTCCGTCCCCTCGACGGCCTCGACGACCGGGAGCACGCGGTCGAGTTCCTCCTCGACGCTCACCGGGTCCGCCCCCGGTCGCGTCGACTCCCCCCCGACGTCGACCACGTCCGCCCCCGCCGCGGCCATCCGCTCCGCCCGCGCGATCGCGTCGGCGGGGTCGAAGAACTCGCCGCCGTCGTGGAAGCTGTCCGGCGTGACGTTCAGCACGCCCATCACCGCGGTGCCGTCCGCCCAGGGGTACTCGTGGCCGGGGGCCCGATCCCCGCCGGTCCCCGCGCGACCGCCCCCGGTCCCGCCCGGATCGAGCGTCCCGCGGAGGTCGTCGGCGACCCGGCCGAGGGCGTCGCCGGCGTCGTCGAGCGCCGCGACGAGCGCGCGGAACCGGTCGAGGGGCCCGGCGAGGACCGCCTCGACCAGTTCGCCGTCGGCGCGGCCGGCGCGCACGGCGGGGGCGACCCCCGCGTCGCTCGCGATCGCCCGGAGTCGCTCGGCCCGGCGACGGTCGAGGCGGAGGGCGACCGTCCGGGCGGCGCCGCGCTCGCGCACGCGCTCGACTTC